>NZ_JALPRG010000019.1:0-78376 GCF_030464945.1 Paraburkholderia sp. CHISQ3 | reverse complement strand
GGGTGGGTCAGATTTAGATGAAATCGGTGGGTTAAGACTCGGTGGAAATCAACAGATGCACCAAGTGAACTCGTGCAGCGGTTCGGCCCCACTCTGGATTCAGCAATGCGGCAGAGAATCGGGAAATGGAAAAACAATCGCAGTTCAAAGCTCTTTGGGATGAATGCCCCTGACAAGGTCTTTACTGTCCGCAATAAACCCAGCACACAATGACTAACGGCGCTGGGTTTGGTCTTGCATACCTCGACCGAGACTAGAAGGTCATGTAGGCGCTCAAGCGGGCGGAGCCCGGGCTGGCGATTCCGGAGATTTTCCGGGAGCTGGGTATCAGCACGGCGACCTTATACAACTGGCGCGGCAAGTACGGCGGCATGGACGTGCCACCGATGGCGCGGATGAAGGAGCTGCAGGCTGAAAGATGTACGTTGAAGAGAAAATCAGGGCTGAGATCGTTGCGGAGGCGCTAGCAAAAAAGATTGAGGCCATCTTCTCGCCGCGAGATGGCCAGGGATGTTTACGCCGACCGAAAATTGAGCCACTCCGTATGGAACAAGGCCAAGCAGGCTCCGCGCAGCCGAACGGATGCCCTGCAAGCTACTTGCGTATACGATCAAAGCGTGAGGAGCGGTGAGCGTGCAGTGCACCAGCTCCGGTCTGCGAAGACCGATGGTGTTGCGGCCCCTTGTGGACATTTACGGTCCATTCTTCGACGCAATGGTGGCGAGAGTACGCGGAACGATATCCTATCTCGGAGCGTAGATCCGACGGCGAACTTGGACGAGGCAAACACCGTCGGACGACGCAGGTTGAAGTCCGATCAAGAGGGCCATACTTGCGCGTTGGAACTATTGGCCGTGGAATCGGATTTGGGGAGGGTCTGTCGTGCCAGCGAAACTTGACATTAGCTAGGCACGGTCGGTCACGAGCTAGGGGCGCGTGAGTTATAGTGCGAAGCTGACCTGCCTGTATGGCCTATGCAAATCACCCTGTGAGTCGACCAACTTCGGCTGGACCGGAGACCAGGTAGTCTCACCGTTAGGTAGAATGCTGACCCAGGGTGATTCAATGGGGTGGCCGCCCGTCACTTACGTGGGCGGTCAGGGGGGGCGAGCGCTGGTTTGCAACTTTATTGGCGAATTGCAGCGGAAGTATGGCTAGTGCACGGTCCAGTTAGCAGCTTTATCAGGAACATTGTTCGACGAAACGGAGACGACGCCCGTTGCTGCATTGAGCATTGGTTCGGAAGTTTACTGTCACGGACCATGGGTATCTGCCTTGAACCGGGATCACCCGCTTGCCAGCAGTCCACCGCGCCCGCTTAGAACGACCTTCGCAACATCAGATCGACGCTCTGCTGCGAACGCCCACCGCCGGTCGCAAGCCACCCCGAGTAACCCACACTGACTTCGATCCTCGACGTCACCGCCCCCGCGATCCGCGCCGCAGTCATCAACCGACCGTGCGGCAGCGGCGCGCCCGCCGCGGAAAACGCTGTCCCGTCGCCGCTAAACACCGCCACTGCGCGCGAACGTTGCGCCAGTTCCTGCGCGTAGTCGACGCTCAGTTGTAGCGTCAGCGGATGTGCGCCGCTTTCGCCGAAGCGCCTGTCGAATTCGATGCCGACGTAAGGCTGCACGCTGCGTGCGTTGTCGGTGCCGACCTGCAGATCCTGTCCTCCCGCGCCGTGCTCCGCGAAGACGCTGCGGTGGAAGTAGCCGTACAACAGGCCCACGCGCGGTGTCAGCGTGAACGCGCGGATCGGCATCGGTAGGCTCAGCTGCGTGCCCAGTTCGATGTCGTGTCCGGTAGGGTCACCGTTCGCCGTGCCGCTCGCACCGAGTGATCGACGCAGATGCATGTCGTCGTAGCCGTACGACATCAGCGCCGAGAGCACGACCGGCCCGAGACGGCGCGATCCGTACAGCGAAGCACGCAGTGTATCGATGCGTCCGTCGTCGCCCGTCGTGCTTTCCGACAGATCGCTGTGCCCATAACCGAGTGCGCCGCCGATGGTGTACGGTCCGCGCCGCCAGTCGACGCCAGCAGTGAATTGATACTGATTGACGCTGAAACCCGGTGTACCGCCTGCCGCGCCGTGCAGCGACAGCCGATCTGCGGAACTCGCGACCCACAGCGAGCCGTCGTCCGAAGGGCAATGCGCGGCGACGGTGTCATCGCAGCGCTGTACGTTGTGCCCGAGCAGTTGCGTCGCCGCGGCTTCGCCGGCGAGCAGCGCAGTCGAGCCGAGCGCGCTGAAGATGCTCGTATCGATCGGCGCAACGACTGTCACCGGTGGCGCCGGCTGGCCTGGCGGCGGCGGGGGCAGTGTGCCGGTGCCGGCATTGTCGATGGCGTTGACGCTCAGGTCGACGGCCGTCGGTCCGTACACGACGCTCTGCGTAACCTGCGACGCACCCGTGCCGTCCGCATTGACGCTGCCGAACTTGCCGTTGACGGTCGTCGCCGAGACGATCTCGTAAGTCTTGCTCGCCGCGTACGTACCGGGATCGTAGAGCAGATGCAGCGCGCCGTTGAGCGTCGCGGCACCGTTCACCAGCAGCTTCGACGCGGAGGTCGGGTTCAGTTCGATGGTCAGCGTGCCGGCCGGTTGCTGGGCGTAATCGCCCGCGACGCTCAGCGTGCCGATGGACCCGCCCGGCTGCACGACGCCCGCGTTCGCGATCGAACCGAGCACCGTGCCGTGTCCGAGCAGCGTGCCGTTCGTCTCCACCTGGATGTTGCCGCCGAGCTTCGCCGACGGATTCGCTGCGTCGCCGATGGCGAGCCGTCCCGCGTTCACGACCGTCGTGCCGGCGAACGCACCGCTGTCGCCGGTCAGCGTCAGCGTACCGGTGCCTGCCTGGACGAGTGTGCCGTCACCCGACAGCGAGTTCGCGTAGCGGCTGTCGTCGGTGCGGTTGAAGACGAGCGAGCCGTTGTTCGCCAGGTTGCCTGTCACGTTGCCGCCTGCGATCTGTAGCGTGCCGCCCGTGTCGATCGTCGCACCGCTCAGCGTGCCGAAAATCTGTGCGATGCCACCCTGTGCGATCGTTGTGCCGTTGGCGATACCGCCGCTCGCAACCGTTTGCCGGCCCCCGCTGCTGACCGTTGTCGCATTTGCCGTGCCGCCCGACGACACCATTTGCAGTGCAGCGACCAGGGTCGTGCCGTTCGCGATACCGCTGGACATCACCGTCTGCACGCCGCCGCCGTCGATCGTCGCGCGGCTCGCGATGCCGCCTGCGCGCACTGTCTGCGTCCCTTGTACGACCGACAGGTCTGCCGAACCGAACAGATCCTGCAGCGCGCCGCCGCTCACCTGCGTGCCGCTCGCGACAGCGCCCGCGTACACCGTTTGCGTGCCGCCGCTCGACACGATAGCCAGGTTCGCGAGCGCGCCCGACGAGACGAACTGCTGCCCACCTGAACCGATGCCGGTTGCTGTCACGAGGCCGCCTGACAGCACGGTCTGAGTGCCGCCAGTCAGCGTGACCCCGCTCGTCGTCGCGCCGGACGAGACGATCTGCATGCCGCCCGTCAGCAGCGTCGCGGCGGCGACGATGCCGCCAGCTTCGACGGTCTGCATGCCGCCGCTGTTGACAAGCGTGCCGCTCGCGACACCGCCGGAGCCGATCTGCTGTCGGCCGCCGACGTCGACGACGGTGGCGTCCGCTTCGCCGCCCGACGTCACGGCCTGAGTGCCGCCGCTCTCGATATGCGCGCCGCTCGCGACCCCGAGCGCCAACACGTTCTGCGTGCCGCCGGCGCTGATCAGCGTGCCGGTCGCGACACCGCCTGACGACACATACTGCACGCCGCCCACGAGCTGCGCACTGCTCGCCGTCGAGCCCGACGACACGTACTGTGTCCCACCGCTGCCGACTATCGTGCCGGCGACGATCGCGCCTTGATAGAGCGTTTGCGTGCCGCCGTCGGCAACGCGAGTGCCGACCGAAATGCCGCCGGACGACACGATCTGTTGCCCGCCGCTCATCACGGTTGTGCCGTCGGCTTCGCCGTCGTTCGCGACGCGCTGGTTGCCGCCGAGACCGATGGTCGTGCTACTTGCGACACCACCCGCGAGGATGTTCTGTACGCCACCGCTCATCACCGCGGTGCCGCTTGCTGTACCGCCGGCCGAGATGGTCTGCGTGCCACCGCTAGAAACGAGCGTGCCGGTCGCGCTGCCCGCGCCGAAGACAGTCTGTACACCGCCAACGAGCACCGTGCCGCTGGCCGTGCCGCCCGACAGCACGTTCTGTTGACCGCTGCCCGAAACGGTCGTGGTCGTCGCGATGCCGCCGGCCGAGACCATCTGTGTGCCGCCGCTGGAGACGGTCGTATCGCTTGCCGCGGCCCCCGACAGCACGCTCTGCAGGCCACCGCCCGAAACGGTCGTCGCCGTGGCGATGCCGCCGGCCGAGATCATCTGTGTGCCGCCACTGGAGACAGTCGTGCCACTTGCCGCAGCCCCCGCCGACACAACCTGCAAGCCACCGCTCGCCACCGTCGCCGCGTTCGCGATGCCGCCGGAAGAAATCGTCTGCGTGCCGCCATTGCCGATCGCAGTCCCGTTAGCAACGCCGCCGCCGTAAACCGTCATCGAACCGGTGTTGCCAACTGAGGTCGTGTTCGCGATGCCACCCGACGACACGTTCTCCTGGCCAAAGTCCGACACTTGCGCACCGTTCGTCACGCCGCCCATCGCGACGTTTTCGTGGCCGAAGTTCGACACCACGGTGCCGCTCGCGATCCCGCCAGCCGACACGGTCAACTGCGACGTATCGAGCGTGCCGACGGCGAGACCGCCGGAGACGACGAAGCCGTTGCCGTATGCGCCGATGACGGTGCCGCTCGCGATGCCACCCTTCGTCACGATGAACGTGCCGCCGTTTTCGAGCAGCACGCCGGACGCGATGCCACCGGAGATCGTGAACGCGCCGAGCGCATTCGTGCCGCTAACGAACGCGTCGTCGGTGGTGCCGCTGAACGTGGCACCGGCGTTCAGCGTGATGCCGACGGCCGTACCGCCGGAGCTGACGGTGATCGTGCCGTTTCCGAACACCGTGGTTCCGCTCGCGACACCGGCCCCCGCGATGAGTTGCACGCCGCCGCTCGATACGACCGTGCCCGACGCGAACCCGCCGCCGTCGACGTTCTGCACACCGGTACTGCCGAGCGTCGTGCCGCGCGCAATGCCGCCCGACGTGACGTCCTCGCGCGAGTTCCTGTCGACGAGACTGCCGCTCGCGATGCCGCCCGCGAGGATCGTGTGCTGCGCGAAACCGAAGACGTGCGTGTCGAGCGCGAGGCCGCCGGACGAGACGATCTGCGTGAACATGTCCTGCGTATCGACGGCGGTTCCGCCGCCCATCACGATCTGCGTGGCGTGGACGATCGTGCCGCTCGCCGTGCCGCCGGACAGCACCGTGAAGAGACCGCCGTTGTCGAGCAGCACGCCCGAAGCGACGCCGCCGCCGATGACGAACGTGCCGGCCGCATTCGTGCCCGTGACGTTGCCAGCGCCGGTGTCTGCGATCAGGATGCCGCCGCTTTGCTGCACGACACCGGTTGCGTTACCGCCGGCGCTGATTCGCAACTGGCCGCCGCTCGACACTGTCGGCGAGACAGCGAGGCCGCCCGACTGCACCGTTTGGGCGGCACCGCCCGAGATCGTCGTGGCGCTCGCGATGCCGGTCGCGAGCACGTTCTGCGCGCCGCCGCTCGTGAGCATCGTGCCGCTCGTCATGCCACCGGACGACAGGTCCTCGCGACTGTTGCTTGTCACGACCGTCGCGACAGCGAAGCCGCCGTCTACCGACTGCGCGCCGCTGCTGCTGATCGTCGTGCCGCTTGCGATACCGCCCGACGAGACAATCTGCTGGGCGCCGGCGCCGACCAGGGTACCGCTCGCGATACCGCCGCTCATCACGACTTCGGTGCCGAGGTCGTGTGTCGCATATGCAATACCGCCCGACATCACCGCCTGCAGGCCGAACGCATTGATGAAGCTCGAACGCGCGACGCCACCCGCTTCTACGTTCAGCGCACCGTGTGCGTTCACCGTCGATCCATCCGCTTCGCCGAACACGAGCAGGCTCTGGTTAGAGCCGACCGTCGTGCCGTCGACCGTGACGCCCGCGGCGACTGTCGTTTGCGCGTTCGCCGTGGCGGGCGCGAAGCTTGCGGCGTAGAGCGCGGGCGTCGCGAGTAACCCGGTCAGCAGAAGCGAGACGCGCCGCTGCGGCACGTCGGGCATGGGCACATAGCCGGTTGCGCCCGGCAGTGTCATGCCGCGCCAGGTAGTCGAATATACGTTGGGACCTGTTGCGTCTATCCTCATTGCCGGTTCCTTGCTGGGTGACTTGCTGCGTGTGCCGGTTTCAGCGGAGCACTCCGGGAATCGTCCGGATGGCATCGATCACCTGCTTCGATTCGATCAGACGGGTGCATTCGAACTGCCTCGGTGTGTCCTTGTGCCGCGGGCACCAGAGAAAGTCGTGATGATCGAAGCGCACGCGCGGGTCGTTCCAGCAACTGTTGCAGACGTGATAGTTGATGACGCGGTACGGCGTATGGAACTCGTTGACCGGATGGGTGAAGCCGCTGATCATCACGGCCGGCGTGCGCACCGCCCATGCGAGCCACGACAGTCCACTCGACAAGCCGATGAAAAACGCCGCGTGCTTCAACCAGCGCGCCCGCTCGACGAGCGGCCGATCGCCGGTTTCGTCTTCCACGCCGTGCGGGATGTGATTCCACGCCATGCCGGTGCCGTGCACTTTCTTCTGGTCGATGCAGACGACGCGATAACCGGCTTCCTTCAGGAAGGCGATCACGTCGTGCCAGCCCGTCGGGTTATTCCAGTACTTGCACTGCGTCGAACTCTGCACGGCGATGCAGACATAGGGCTCGTCGATGGGGCGCGTATCGTCGGGTAGCGCGATTTCCGGCGGCTCCTCGCGCGGATCGACGCCGAGGATATAGCCCGCTGTGCGGTGCAGTCCGACCAGGCGGAAGTCGCTCGGCTGGTGGATTTTTTCGTCGTCGTCGAAGAAGAGTCCGAGGCTGTAGGTCGCGTAATAGCGCTGTGGCTGCACCTGTTCATGCGTAACGAATCCGATCTGCGGATAGGCGTCGCGAAAGAGCGGAATCAGCTTCTCCGACATCGCGCAGGTGAGCCGGCAGCCGTGCCGGCGCTGGAATGCCGCGGCGTACGGCATCCAGCCGATCGTGTCGCCGATCGTGCCGACCGGGAACTGCACGAGCACCTCCTTGCCGGAGGCGTCGTAGACGTGGTGCAGCGTCGGCGGTGCCTTGCTGTCCCGCGCGAGTGCGACACGTGCCCAGACGAGAATCTCGAAGCGGGCGTAGTACTTCCGTGTACTCGCCACATAGCCGCGCGCGATTTCCGTTTCGAACAACACGTTGCCCGTGTCGCAGTCTCGCAGGCAGACGCGCCAGTTGCCCGCGGGCAGTGTGACGCGGCAACCGTCGTTGAAATCGAAGCAGATGCCGGCCGGCCCCTGCTGGGTTGGAACGTTTGCGGGCGGTGGATAGGCCGGTGTTTGAGGCAGTCTGGCTGTGAAACCCGATACTGGGGCGCCCGGCGCTGAAGTGTCAGCGACCGGTGCAGTGACATCGCTATTCATATTGGTTCGTTGGATATCGTGTCGTCCGGGCCAGCCTGATGAGGCTTACCCTCCTTTTCGGTTTACGGCAGATTTTCTGAAGTTTGTATGGTGGGAAAACGCATAACAATGGTGGCTTTGGCGTTGCCGGGCGCTGAGCCTTGCGCAGCAGGTGTCAAACTGGTCTTGCGGGAATCGTTTGATCCTCAGGATTCCTGCGCGCCGTCGATCTGGCCAGCCGCTTTCTTCGTCAACTGGCAGGGCGTCAGGTGAGGTGGTCGAGGCACGATGCCGGTATTGCGATGAAATATGTCGTCAGTCGATTACTGGATGCCGGGGATCCTGCGTCTCCCTGACGTGCCGACGATCTGTTGTACTATGTCGCGTCGCCCGGGGCGGGCGTTGTGAGACCATCTTCGATAGATCAAAGGCCGCAATCGGAATCGGGTTGTTCCGCACAAACCCCGACAGGCGTAATTGTCTTTAGTCACTTTCGTCACATCTGCGATCGGTAATTTGTCTTACGTCTAAACGACAGTTTGTTCACAGATTCGTGCATTGATGGCGTAATTCGGACAGATGAATTCTCTGAAATTAATGCAGATTTCCCGAATTGCGCAGTATCGGATCGTGATTTGAAGCGATAAACTATGTGCTATTGAAGGGACCGTTAAGTGCCCCGGTCGCAATCCGTTGCGGCCTTCGTTGAACGGAAACCTTCTAGATCACTCCAACCGCCGAATACGACTGCGGAGGGCCAGACATCCTGGCTCTCAACCCCGAAAGGCTGCGTGCGCCTGCTCCCCGAGCATCGAGGGATGCGGCAACCTGCTACAGGCATGATTTTCGTTACATCGGCGCAATCCGCGCACGGTGCGATTTACCACAATCGGCGTTCAATGAACGCCAGGCCATAGGCTCAAGAAGGATTCTTTCATGGACGAACGTAAGCGAGACAGCATGATTGCTTATCTCCGCCACAGGATGGAGGAGTTTGGTATCACACCAGACGCCCTCGCCGCTGCGCTAGCAAGCGGACAATCGGAACAGGCGGGGGCGCGCTACCGCAGCGCGACCGGCAATACCTGGTCCGGCGAAGGGGAGATGCCCCAATGGCTTAAACAGGCGATCAGTGCAGGGCAATCCATCGAACACTTCGAATTGTCAGCCCCGCCGGCGCCCGCTCCCGCACCTAAAGCCGGTGTGGACTGGCGAGATGACCCGTTTGCGGGCAGCCCGCTTGCACGGCAGGAAAACCCATCGCGTTAGACGTAGTGCAATTTGCCATCCAGCCATCTGTGCTGGAGAGACTGGCTGTTCTCGTACACGCCAGGTACGTACACCTCGCTGATTTCCAATAGTTTCAGTTCACCGGTCGGTTTCCTGCTTGGTTTCGTGCTCAGTTTCCTGAGTAATCAGACAGACGGGTCGATTCAGAAGCGTCTCGCAGAAGCGGAAAGTCGGCTTCGCAGCGCTCAAAACCGCTTGCAGCGTTTGTGGAGCTGCTGGGTTATTCGTTCGATCTCGAGGATTTTCACGATCGGTGGCGTGGATGAATACGCGACCCATGCGCTCCAACCGCCGATCGAGCGGCCCGGTGCCAGGTGAACGGGCACGGCGTTTTCATCGGACGTTTTCCCACCGGTCTTCAGATCGATATAGGTGCTGCGAAACCGCAAGGTCGTCACCGTGACGAAGCTGTCATTGCGAAACGACCACGTGTAAGTATTGGCGCCCACTCGGGAAATGCAGATCGATATGCCTTGTCCCATCGATTCATATTGCCCGTCCGCGGCCACACTGCTGACAGCCGAACGTGGGGACGCCGCGCTCACCAGTTGAAGTTTGCTTCGCTTCAAGCTTAACGGCGTCGCTGCGGATGGCGACCGCATGATTGCGCAGTTCAACGGCGCAATGGGCATCAGGCGAAGCGGACTCATGGCGAGTCTGTCATCCTCCCTGGCTTTTACGAGCGCCAGGATCTGTCGAGTAAACCAGTACATGGAGACCTCTGATCATTCTGTTGACCGACGTCGAAAAGCCGTCGGACATAAATGTCCGACAACCTTTGCAGTCGCGAATCATGATTGTTTGTTTCTGCTGGGCTGAAAGAGCTCTGACGTGACTGAAGCGGCTGTTTAACGTAAGCGCCTCGTGGGTCGCATCAAAGGCAAATCTGATAACTCAAACGGACATTCCCCGATGCGTTTCAACACAATGCGGCCGTTCGCCTGTGCCAAAACCGGGTGTCCGTAGCGCTCGCGTCAATGTAGATGCGGCTGCGCGGAGATATCCGGCGAAATAGCGTGGAATGAGGTATTGCGCACATAGTGACCCTCTGACGACGTCGGATTTCAGGGCAGGCTCAGCAGAATTGCGGCCTGGAGGCTGCGCTATACTCGCCCGATGGATATGAAACGAACCTCGCTGAATCTGCTTCATTGGTGGCGCGCCTGAACCCGGCGGCCCGTTTCCCATACCGATTGAAAACGTGATGCCGCCAGTCCTGGCGGCATTTTTGTATCTGCGCGCCGATGACTGGCGGTGTCGACAAACATCCGGAACAGCAAACCATGTCAGACGTAAAACAACCCGTCGTCCTCACCGGCGACCGCACGACCGGCCCGTTGCATCTCGGTCACTACATTGGCTCGTTGCGGGCACGCGTGAAGTTGCAGCACGAGGCGCAGCAGTTTCTGCTGCTCGCCGACACGCAGGCGTTGACTGACAACGTCGGTCGCCATCAGAAGGTCACCGAAAACGTCATTGAGGTCGCACTCGACTACCTCGCGGTCGGCATCGACCCGGCCAGGTCGACCATCTTCATTCAGTCGCAGGTGCCAGAGCTGGCCGAACTCATGCAGTACCTGCTGAACCTGGTATCGGTCGCGCGCCTCGAGCGCAATCCGACCATCAAGGCCGAGATCCAGCTGCGCGGCTTCGAGCGCGACATCCCCGCGGGTTTTCTGACCTATCCGGTGAGCCAGGCCGCCGACATCACGGCGTTCAAGGCAACGCACGTACCAGTCGGCGACGACCAGTTGCCGATGATCGAACAAACCAACGAACTCGTGCGCCGCTTCAACAACACCGTCGAGCGGCAAGTGCTGGTCGAGTGCGAGGCGGTGCTGTCGCAGGTGACGCGGCTGCCTGGTCTGGACGGTAAGGCGAAGATGAGCAAGTCGCTGGGCAATGCGATTCCGCTGGGCGCCAGTCCCGACGAGATCACCAAGGCGGTCAACTCGATGTACACGGACCCCAACCATCTGCGGGCAAGCGACCCCGGCCAGGTGGAGGGCAACGTCGTGTTCGCGTTTCTCGATGCATTCGAGCCGGATGTGCCGAAGGTGGACGAACTCAAGGCTCACTATCGCCGCGGAGGATTGGGCGACTCTGTCGTCAAGCGTGTGCTGAACGAGCGGCTGCAAGCGCTGATCGAGCCGATTCGTACGCGTCGTCGTGAGTTCGAAGGCGACCGGGCCGAGGTGCTGAATATTGTGCGTCAAGGGACGATGCGCGCGCGGGAAGTGGCGGGCGGGACGTTGTCCGAGGTCAAGGGTGCGCTGGGATTGACGTACTTCGATCAGTAACGGATGGCTGCGGTAAGGACGCGTTGGGATATGGGCCGTTAGCGTTTGCAGTGAGACGGACCGTAGATGAGCCGTGCGAGCGGATCGCTGTCGCAGTCCAGCGAATCTGCAGATCGAGGCCGTTCTTTCGAGTGGATGTCGATCGCGCACTGGCAGGCCGGGCTTAACCTTCCGACCTGCCAGTGCGACGCGTTACTTCGCTTACTTCTTCGCTGCGACGTTAGCCGCGCTCAACGAGCCGCCCAGCGGGTAGGAGGTGCCGCCACCACCGATCGTCACGCCGCCCGCGAGTCCGCTCGTCAGTGACGCGACCAGGCTCGTCACCGGTGCGAGCAAGCCCGCCGTGGTCGGTGCTGCAGCCGATCCGACCGCGTTGGCCCCGGCACTCAGCGCACCGCCGATTGCAGCAGTGCTCGATGACGTTGCCGCACCTGCTGCGGCAAGGGTCGAGCCGAGCGCTGCACCGCCCGCGCTTACACCACCACCCAGCGCACCAGCCACCGAGACGGCCGCACCGGCAGTCGAACCGACCACGCTGTTGAGTGCTGTCGTAACCGGTGCGAGCACCGAGCCGCCAAGGTTCGTGCCGCCCAATGCTCCACTCACAGTTTTCAGTGTGCCCGTGACGCTGCCGAGCGCACCTGTTACCGGTGCCAGCACGCCGCCGGCACCGCCACTACCCGACAGGGAGCCGGTCAACGACGAGACAAGACTCGTGATCGGCGCAATCGGGCTGCTGGCGCCGCCGGTTACGCCGCTCACTACACCTGTCACCGCGTTGAGCGCGCCCGTGACCGGTGCGAGCGGATTGCTGCCGCCCGCGGCGCCGCCGAGACCCGCCAGCGTACCGGTGACCGTGTTGACCGCACCGGTAACCGGAGCCAGCACGCCGCCTGCGCCGCCGCCGATCACGCCGTTCACTGCACCGGTTACCGTGTTGAGCGCACCCGTGATCGGTGCCAGTGGGCTACCGCTACCGACGCTGCCGCCGAGACCAGCGAGCGTACCGGTGACGGTGTTGACCACACCGGTTACCGGAGCGAGCACACCGCCTGCGCCACTGCCGCCGAGACCGGAGAGTGTTCCGGTGATCGTGTTGATGGCGCCGGTGACAGGAGCCAGCACGCCGCCTGCGCCACTGCCGCCGAGACCAGTGAGTGTGCCTGTGACGGTGTTGACCACCCCCGTTACCGGAGCCAGCACGCCGCCTGTGCCACTACCACCAAGACCAGCGAGCGTGCCGGTGACAGTGTTGGCCACACCCGTTACTGGTGCGAGTACACCACCAGCGCCGCTACCGCCGAGACCNCAGCGAGTGTTCCGGTGACGGTATTGACGACACCAGTAACCGGAGCGAGCACTCCACCTGCGCCACTACCACCGAGACCAGCGAGTGTTCCGGTGACGGTATTGACGACACCAGTAACCGGAGCGAGCACTCCAGCTGCGCCGCTACCACCCAAACCAGAGAGTGTGCCGGTGACAGTGTTGACGACACCGGTAACAGGTGCGAGCACACCACCTAGGCCACTACCACCCAGACCAGCGAGTGTTCCTGTGACGGTGTTGACGACACCAGTAACCGGAGCGAGCACACCACCCGCACCACCGCTACCACCTAGACCTGCGAGTGTCCCCGTGACCGTGTTGACCACACCGGTAACCGGAGCGAGCACACCGCCTGCGCCACCGGCGCCACCTAGACCCGCGAGCGTCCCGGTGACGGTGTTAACGACACCCGTGACAGGAGCGAGCACGCCACCTGCACCGCCACTGCCGCCGAGACCAGCGAGCGTGCCGGTGACGGTGTTCACGACACCTGTGACAGGAGCGAGCACACCGCCTGCGCCACCGCTGCCACCGAGGCCTGCAAGTGTTCCACTGACGGTGTTCACGACACCGGTGACCGGAGCGAGCACGCCACCCGCGCCACCGCTACCGCCGAGACCTGCGAGCGTCCCAGTGACGGTGTTGACAACACCGGTAACCGGAGCGAGCACGCCACCTGCGCCACCGCTGCCACCGAGACCCGCAAGCGTCCCGGTGACGGTGTTCACGACACCAGTGACGGGAGCGAGCACGCCACCTGCGCCACCGCTACCACCGAGACCAGCGAGCGTGCCGGTGACGGTGTTCACGACACCGGTAACCGGAGCGAGCACACCGCCTGCGCCACCACTACCACCTAGACCAGCGAGCGCCCCCGTGACCGTACTAACGACACCGGTAACCGGAGCGAGCACACCACCCGCACCACCACTACCACCTAAACCTGAAAGCGCCCCCGTGACCCCATTGACCACCCCGGTCACCACGCCCACCGGATCGCCGATGTTGCCCAGCCCGAGATTGATCCCACCATTCCCGCCGAGCCCGATCGTCACCGCGCCGTTACCGCCCGCACCGGTGATCCCTCCGCTGATCGCGATCCCTCCCGGGCTGACCGACGCGCCTGCATTGGCGCCCAACGCAGCACCGCCGGCGCTGCCGGAACCTCCAAGGCCAACGACGACACCCGTCGGCCCAACCGACCCGTTACCGCTCAAGCCGGCCGACACCCCCGCGACGTTACCCGAGGCACCCACGCCCAGCGCCGCACCGCTCGGTCCGGCAGTCCCCGTGGCGCTGATACCCGCGCCGATATTCGCCTGGGGTAGCGAGGCGCTTGAACTGGCTGTCGCCAGGAGATCGCCGGTTGAGAGTCTGTCGATGTTGATCCCGCCGCCTAGTCCTGCGACAGGCACCACGATTGTCGAATCTGCCATCACGGGACTGCTTGCCACTGTCCCGAAAGCTGCCGCTAACGAAATAGCGATAACGCTATAAGCGAAATTGCCGTGCATTTTGTGACCTCGACTTGGTAGGTACTTCGGTGAAAGGCAAGTCGGGGTGTTTGCAGGTTGTATGCCATCGGTAATTCACCAATGAGCGTGTATTTTTTTGAAATTATTCAATGAGTTATATCGCCGTCATTCAATTCGGCAAATTTTCCCGATGCCGACGTGATGAGGAACATTATTCCTATTGAATACGATGTAACGTAACGTTATGCCATTTAGATTGAGCGTTACGCTTGAATATCTTGCGTATTGCATATTTTCGGGAGTTTCGACTTTCTCTTGCAGAACCCCGGAAGCAATTTCCCGCAGATTTCCGATCGATATTGAATCCACCCGAAACGTCGCTATATGCGTGCCACATAACTCCGTGGGACCACACTTTCATGAAAACCAGTCCGATCAAAACCGCTTTCGCGATTGCCATGCTGGCATTGGCAACGACAGGAACGGCACACGCCGCGGGATGCCTGAAGGGCGCCGTCGTAGGGGGAGTGGCGGGTCACTATGCGGGACATCATGCGGTTGTCGGCGCGGTGGGCGGCTGCGTGGTGGGTCACCATCTCGCGAAGAAGCACGCTGAGGAGCAGGCCGCCCAGCGTCGTCAGGCCGAGGCGCAACCTCAGTAAATCGTCGATAGTGCCTGCGCCGGACATCGGGCTTATTGAACGCTCGTACGTGTCAGGTAGTAGATACCGTCAGCGTCGACGTTAAAACCGAAGCCACAAGCGTCAGGCGATCCGAGCGTGCGGACCTTCAAGGTTTCCGCGGTGCCCAGCTGGAATTCGATCAGGCACTGCTCGGCCCCCGTGTATTTGTCGAGATTCCCTAGCCGGTGCGTGGCGTCGATCGGCCCGTCCCGGTTGGGATCGACCGGTACGCGCGCCTCGCCTGCAAAGAAGCGGACCGTCGCCGCAAGATCACCGACGTTTGCCGACAGGTCGCCGTTCTGCGTCACGACCGGGCGGATGAACGAACCCGAAAGCGTGTAGGTATCGGGCTTTCCGCGCACCGGTACCAGCGAGATTTCGTTGTTCGCGCCAAGCGCGACATAACGCTCGAACGTCGCGCCCGTGGCGGGAATGCGCGCGATGACGTTGCGACCGGCAAGCGCCGCCAGCCGCGCGTGCGCGACGGCGATGACCCGGGTC
Source organism: Paraburkholderia sp. CHISQ3 (assembly GCF_030464945.1). Lineage (NCBI taxonomy): Bacteria > Pseudomonadati > Pseudomonadota > Betaproteobacteria > Burkholderiales > Burkholderiaceae > Paraburkholderia > Paraburkholderia sp. CHISQ3. The sequence goes on along the minus strand of NZ_JALPRG010000019.1, from coordinate 63,167 downwards.
AACACGGGCGACTTCAATGCAAGCGCTTGTTGATCGATCGCGAAGTGGTACCACGCGCGTGCCGCGGCAGCGTTGCCGCTTTTTGCATCGATGTCGCCGTGATGGATCTGCGCCATCGCGATACGAGCGCTGGCCGAATTGGCTGCGTTGTCGCTATCGGCAGCGATTGAGTCGGCTACCGCGAACTCCAGTTCGGTAGCGGCGATTTTTCGCGCTTCCTCGATATGACCGGCTTCAAGCGCGATCACACCGGCTGCCGCACACGTTTCATTCGAACGGCAGGGCAGGTTCTTGTCCGCGAGCAAACTGTCGCGATAGCGCCCGACCGAGTCTTCGGTGCTCGCCGCGAATCCCGGCGCGCTCATGCCGAACAATGCGAACGCGATGATCGCAACACCACAGCGACGCGATAACGGCCACGCGAATTTAAAGCGGAAATTATTTCCCATCCGAACAAAAGATTTGCGCCAGGCCAATCGAATACCCTCATTTATTTCGTCAGTTTTTTGGTCGAATATAGATTGACGACACCGCAGCGACCATCGGTATTGCAACCAGATCGCACGTGTGCCGAAAACGCTTTCGACGCTGCGCCGGATATCGCACATACGCTGAAAATTCCCCGGTGCACGCTGCAAGCGGGCCGTGTGACAGACCATCACACGTTTTAAAACCAGGTGTTGCTATTTCGTCAAAAAATAAACGCAGAGGCGCTTTAAGGCATAGAGTTAAAGTGCTTTCTCAAGTTTATTGTGCAGTGCAGGGGGTGTGTCATGAAAAGAAGAACGCCACGGCAGCTGGTCCGTTTGCTTTCGGACCTCAACTACGCTGCGAGGTGTACGGCTTTGCGGTCAGCGGCGGCAAGCAGGGAGCTCGAGCGCACGCTGAACGACAAGGAATGCGAGGAAGCGCTGGAAATCGATGACGGGCAGGACGCTTCGCAGGACATAACGCTCGTCCGGGGAGCCCACCGTGAAAACCTCCAGTGAGCACTCGCTGCGCTTTCTCGTCGAGAAATGGCTTTCGCCGGGGCCGTCGGCGCCTATCCACGTGATCGAATTCAGCCGCACGCGCTGGGACCATCGGCGGTATGTCTGCGTCGAAGCCGTGCATGCGAGCGGTTCGCGCGCGCTGTTTTTCTTTCGCCACGACGACGGATGCTGGTGTGTGTTTCCGCCTACGCCCGACAAGCTGCGGCACGCGGAAGAAATGCTGGCGCTTGACGACGCGTAGCGCAAGGCGTCGATCGATCGAGCGACGCAGCATGGCCTGGTATCATCGTGAGGCGGTATCACACGGAGACAGGCCATGTTCAGTCACATCACCGTCGGCACGCGCGATCTCGATCGCGCGATCGCTTTCTACGACGCGGCACTCGGTCCGCTCGGCATCCGGATGCTGGCCCGTCGCCATAACCCGGAGCGTGCGCTCTACGCCGCTATGGACGCGCCCGACGGCGCGCTGTTCTCTGTCTACACACCGATCAATGGCGAACCCGCGACCGCGGGCAACGGCGTAACCGTCGCGTTCGAAGCGACGAGCCGCGCGCAGGTCGATGCGTTCTACGCGCATGCCATCTCGCGCGGCGCCACCGACGAAGGACCGCCCGGTCTGCGCCTCCACTACTCGCCGAATTACTACGGCACTTACGTCAGGGACCCGGACGGCAACAAGCTTTGCTGTGTGTGCCATCGCGCGGCATAGCGCACGTCGCTGTAATGCGAGGAAGCGCAGCAGCGCAACTCAGACCGATTCCGCCGACGGCACGCTGCGCCGTGCAGCCGCGAGCGGCATGATCTGACACACGATCAACCCCGCGAGCATCAACACACACCCGATCAGCGCGCGCGCCGCCAACGTTTCGCCGAGCACGAGCCAGCCGGCAAGCGCGGCGAACACGCCTTCCATGCTGAAGATCACGGCCGCGTGCGCGGGCGTTGCGTCTTTCTGCGCGACGACCTGGATCGTATACGCGACGCCAACCGACAGCGCACCGCCATACAGCAGCGTGGGCGCCGCTCGCACGATGTCGGCAATACGCAGTGGCTCATACGCGAGCGCGATCGCGAGACACACCACCCCGCACGTGACGAACTGCACCAGCGCCAGCGCAAGCGGATCGTGTCGCCGCGCGAACCGGCCGACCAGCAGGACCTGCGCGGAAATCACCGCTGCGCCGGCCAGCTGATACCAGTCGCCGTACAGGATCGAGAAGTGTTCGTCGACGCTAAGGAAATACATGCCGAGCACGGCGAGCAGCGCGCCGAACCACGTGCCGAGACCGGTCCGGTGGCCGGCCAGCACGCCGATCAACGGTACGATCACCACGTAAAGCGAACTGATGAAGCCCGCGTTCGCGACCTTCGTATAGCGCAGACCGATCTGCTGCATCGAGATGGCGACGGCCAGCAGCAGGCCGAGCAATACGCCGGCGCGCAGCAACGCAGCGGTATCGTGTGTTGTCGTGTGCGGCGCACCGCTTGCGGTACGCCGCGCCCGCAGGAACGCCACCAGGATCAGCACGACGCCCGCGCCTAGCAGGAAGCGCAGGCCGGTAAACAGAAACGGCCCGATCGTATCGAGGCTCAGGCGCTGCGCGACGAACGCGGAGCCCCAGATCATCGCGGCGATCAGCATCAACAGATTGGCGCGGAGGTGTTTGCGGGTATCGGCTTTCAAATCGGACTTCAAATCACAGTTTCTGTATAGCGTTACGCCGCTTGGGCGGAATCCGCAGTCGGCAACGACATGGGCGGCAGCGTGATCACGAAGCGTGCGCCACCCCACGAACCGTCGTCGAGGTGCACTTCGCCGCCATGTACGAGCGCCACGCGCCGCACGATCGCGAGGCCGAGGCCGAAGCCGCCCGTGTGACGATCGCGGCTGGAGTCGAGCCGATGAAACGGTTCGAAGACGCGCGCGCGGTCTGCAACGGGAATGCCGGGGCCGTCGTCCTCGACGGTGAGCACCAGCGAACCGGCCGTGCCCATCGACGCACGCAACGACACCGAGCGATGCGCGTAGCGCGTGCTGTTGCGAATCAGATTCAGCAGCGCGCGAGCAACGAGCTTCGGATCGCACACATGATACGCGGGCGCCCCGGCCGTCGTCACGGCAAGTGTCAGCCTACGGTCGGCGACATCGTGCGCGATGCTCGCGGCGACACTGTCGAGCAGTTCGCCGACCGAGACCTTCATCAGCACCATGTGCCGTTCGCCCTGTTCGAGGCTGCTCAACGTCAGCAGCTCGGTGACGAGGTCGTCGAGTTCGCGCACGTCCGCACGTAGCGCTTGTTGCCGTTCGCGTTGACGTTCGGCGGATTCCGGCGATTGCAACAGCGCGAGCCCGAATTCGAGTCGCGCGAGCGGCGTCTTCAGTTCGTGCGAGATGCCGTGCATCATGTCGCGCTGGTGCAGGATCGATGCTTCGATCTGGCGCGCCATTTCGTTGAACTGCTGCGACAGTTCGTAGATGTTCGACTTCCCCGACAGTTGCGCACGGGTGGCGAGGTTGCCCGCGCCGAAGGCGTGCGCGGCTGCCTGCAGCTTGCGCAGGTCGCGCCAGTGGTAGTGCACCCATATCATCATCGCGAGCAGCGTCGCGAGCGCGACCACGATGTACGCGTAGATCTGGATGCCAAGGTTCGCCGTATCGTCGGGATGCGCATGAACGATCGTCCCGTCCGGCAGCGGCAGGTAATAGTCTTTGGCGTCGAAGCTCAATACCAGCTTGCCGGCGCGCAGATCGCGCAGCTGTTCTTCGTTCATCAGCGGGATGACGTCACGCATCGTGAGCAGACTGAAACCCTCGCTGCCGTGTGCCTGCAGTGCTGCAAGCGCTGCGGCACGCTCGGGACCAGCATGACGCTGCAGATAATCCGACAGCACGAAGGCGTACGCTTTCGTGCTGTCGCGCGCATCCGCAGTGACACGGTCGTGAAACAGCTGCGGAAACGAATGGTCGATGAACGCGATGGCAAGGGCGCCGCCCAGCACCACCAGCAGATACAGCTTGATCAGCGAACGGAACATGTCACTCTTCCCAGGCCGACGGGCTGAACAGGTAACCTCGGCCCCAGATCGTCTTGATCTTGTGCGGCTCCGGCGATGCGTCCTCGAAGCGGCGCCGCAGTCGCGAGATGCCTGAATCGACAGTACGGTCGATGCCGTCGAACTCGATACCGCGCAACTGCTTTAGGATGTCGTCGCGGCTCAGCACCTTGCCGGCGGCGCGCGCGAGGATCAGGAGCAGGTTGTATTCGGCGGTTTTCAGTTCGACCAGCTGGCCGCGCCAGGTCACGGTGCGGTTGGGCGGCGAGATCGTCAGTTCGCCGAACACCAGCGTTTCGCCGGCGTCGGTTGCGACTGCGCTTTCGCGCGGTGCGCGCCGCAGCAGCGCGCGCGCTCGCGCAACCAGCACGCGTGGTTCGATCGGCTTGATGACGTAGTCGTCGGCGCCGATTTCGAGCCCGGCAATCTGGTCGAACACGTCGACGCGCGCGGTCAGGATCAGCACCGGCACGCTCGAAAAAGCGCGGATGCGCCGGCACACTTCCATGCCGTCCATGTGCGGCAGCATCAGGTCGAGGATCACGAGCGCAGGCTTCTGTTCACGCACCGCAGCGACGGCGATGTCGCCGCGTCGCACGATCGTCACCGCGAATTCGTAGCTGCCGAGGTATTCGGCAATGAGCTGGGCGAGGCGATCGTCGTCCTCGATCAGCATGACCGGATGCTTGAGCGGTGTCGCTTCTTCCATTGTTTTCTCCCCCGCTGAAGCGCCGATTTTATCCGGCCCCGTACGCGCGAGGGGCAGGCCGGACACTCTTGGACATTTCCACACAATTGCGCACAAATTCAAAGGGTTTCGAGACAGACGTGGGTACGGGCTATCCCTAGACTGCGGCATTCCATCCCAAAAAGACCTGACCGTGCGCAAACGTCTCCTGCATTGCTGTGCCCCGCTGCTTGGCCTGACCTGCGTATCTGCCGCTCACGCGGAGAATACCTACCTGTTTTCGCTCGCCACCGGCGTGACGTCACGTTATGAAGGCAGCCGCGACTATCGGCCGATTGTCGGACCCGCGTTCGCCGCGCAATTCGGCAACGGCTTTTTCATCAGCACCACCGACGGCGCAGGTTATCGCAAGGACTTCGCCAACGGGCTGTTCGTGTCGGCAGCGCTTAGCTACGACGACGGCCGCGCCGACGAAAACCGCTTCGACCGCCCCGGTTCGGACTACCTGAAGGGGATGGGCAACATCCCGGGTTCGCTGCTCGTTTCGGTGCAGGCCGGCGCGCATCTGTTCGGCAGTTCGACTATCAGCGTCACGCTCGATCAGCCGCTCACGCATACGACGCGCGGTATCAGCGGCCACGTCGATCTGACTGTGCCGGTACTGCAGACGCCAACCAACGACATCAGCATTACCGGCAGCCTGCATGCAGGCAGCGGCCGCTATACGCAGACCTTCTTCGGCGTAACCGACGCGCAGGCGGCGGCCAGCCGCTTCCAGTCGTACTCGACCAAGGGCGGATTCGATCACGCGACGATCTCCGCGGCCTGGAACTACACGTTCTCGCCGCGCTGGTCGTTGAACACCTCGGCCGGACTCACACGCCTTGTCGGCTCGTCGAGCAACAGCCCGATCGTGCAGACGAAGAACAACTGGTTCGCGACGACGGCCGTCACCTATCGATACTGAGCAGCGACGGCCCCGGACCGCCGCCGCTCAAATGGAGTTCGCGATGTTTGCCTGGCAAACCCCGCTGTCGACCACATGGAAGGACAGCCTGACTTCTTCGGCGCGCACGCATGCAATCGGCGTCGACTCGCTGGTGCTGACCGGCGCGACCGGTTTTATCGGCGGCAGTGTGCTGGCGACGCTGGTGAGCGCGGGATTGCTCGACCGCGTGATCTGTCTCGTGCGTGGCACGAGTGCGGCGCACGCGCTTGCGCGGCTGCGCATGTCGGCGGTGCGCAGCGGTCTGCCGCGTTATCGCGCGGAACGTTTGACGCAGGCGAACGTTATCGTCGGCGAACTGGGCGGAGAATTCTCGCCCGCCGACGAAGCACGGCTCACCAATGCCTCGCACGTGATCAACTGCGCGGCGCCGGCGTCGCTGTCGACGCATTCGCGTCAGCTCGACATGAACGTGCGCGACACGCTGCGCTTCGCATCGCACTTTGCATGCAGCAAGACGTTGCAGCGCTTCGTGCACGTGAGCGCGGCGATGGCGTGCGGTACACGCTGTAGCGCGGTCGTGCCGGAGTCGGTATTCGGTTACGGCGAATCGCGGCATCTGGTGCCGCACACGCAGATTCAACGCGAGGCGGAGCGACTGCTGCGCATCACGTACCCGTGCCTGCCGATGGTGGTCGTGCGCCCCTCGACCGTAGTCGGGCACACGGTGCTCGGCACGTCGCCGTCGGCGCGCAGCTTCTGGGTGTTTCGCGTCGTGCACGCCGCGCGTCGGTTTGCGGCGCGCGCGGTGAGTCGCATCGACGTGGTATCGGTGGACGATTGCGCGCGTGCGCTGACGTTGCTCACCGTCAAGCCGAGGCTTGCGTACGACACGTATCACGTGTCCGCCGGTGCTAACGCGGCGACCATCACGCAGATCGTCAATGCAATGGACGAAGCGACGGGCACATCGGGCAAACGCTATTCGATGTGCGCACCGCGCGAGTTACGGGCCATTGCGCGCGAGACAACCGGCGGCGAGCGGGCACCGCATAGCCACCTCGTGGAACGGGCACTCGGGTTGTACGCGGGCTTCGCGCAACTCGACTATGTTTTCGACAACCGGCACCTGCGCGAAGAGATCGGTTTCGACCCGCTGCCGTTCACCGATTACCTGAACGAGTGCGTGCGCACATCGCAGGGAATCGGCATCGTCGAGCAGATGAAACGCGACTTTGTCCGGCCTGTGACGGGCTTTCCAGCGCAAGAAAGCTTTTTGAAAGAAACGTGTCTCCAGGAAAATACATATCGACTCTTATGAGATGACAAACCGCCTACGCTGCGTGATACTGCCCGGCGGGGAATCGGCCGACGCAACGCCGCCGGGTCCGCTTCACCGTTCTGCTGTTCCATCCAATTTGAAACGTCGTTCAGGTCTGGGGAATAAACATATGAAGAAGATCATTGCCTCGCTCGCAACCGTCGCAGTGGCGCTGGTGTCCGTTCAAGCTTTTGCACAGGCATCGGACGCAGCTGCGCCGGCCGCCGCTGCCAGCACGCCGAAGAAGCATCACAAGCAACTGAAGCACCACGGCAAGCGTGCCAAGGTTGAAGAGGCAGCATCGGCTGCCGGTACCGCCGACAAGGGTACGCAACAGTAAGTCGAACGCTGTGCCGGCGCGTCCTTGAACGGTACGCGTGTAGTAGACCGGCGCGACGCGTTTCAGCAGAAAGGCCAGAGCGTTTGCTCTGGCCTTTCTGTTTTTGCTTTCTGTGCCGCGTGCATGAGCGTGCGCGGCAGAGATGCACAGTTACTGCAGAGCCATTTCAACGACCTTGACGAGCACCAGTGCAACAGCGACTACCAGATAACCGCGCAGCACACCCATCCAGATCCGCTTGCTGAGCGTGAGGTTCGGTGGCGGCAGTTCATTGAGCGGCGGCATGCGCCACGTGTCGCGTGTGCCTTTTTCCAGCGATGCCGACAGCGCATCCGCCCATCCGTTGATGCCGCGCTTGCGCAACGGGATCGCGATCGCAGCGACGGCCAGTGCGAGCGCCGTACCGCCGCCGAGCACTTCGAGGATCGTTTCGCCCGTGATATCCGGGTACATAACCGATGCGGTCAGTACGATCGACAGCATCACGAGTACCCAGATCACCGCGCCCGTAAAGACGTTCAACTGAGTCGAATTGACCCACGGTCCGAGCACTGCACGATCGTTGCACAACAGCAGCAGGAACACGGTTGCGCTTGGCAACAGCACACCGGCGAGCGTCTGCACGGCTTCCGTCAGCAGACCGAGCGGGCTACCGGGAATCAGCACGAGCGCCGCAGCGAACGCGATGATGCCGAAGTAGACGAAGTAGAAGCCCTTCGCGTCGGACACACCGCGATGCAGCGAGTGGCGGATGCGGAACACGTCGCCGATCGCGTAGGCGGTCGAGAGCGACACGGCAGCCGCACCGATGATGCAGGCATCGAGCAACGCCACCGCGAAGATCACCGCAGGCCACTTGCCGACGTACTTGTCGAGCCCGGCGATCACGCCGCCGGCATCGGTGAAGTTACCGAACTCCGGCCGGCCCTGGAACAGCGCGGCACAGAACGAAATCATCGCGACGGCGCCGATCATCACGAACGCGATACCGATCCACAGGTCCGCTTTTTCGTACTTCATGAAGCGCGGCGTGATGCGCTTGTCGACGATGTAGCTCTGCTGGAAGAACAGTTGCCACGGTGCGACCGTCGTCCCGACGATACCGATCACGAGCAGCATCACGTCACTCAGCTTCGAGTGGGCGGGCCAGTTCGGAATCAGGAAATCGCGCGTCATCTGGCCGACCGGCGGATGGATCGAGATCAGCACCGGCACGAGCAGCAGGCTTAACAGACATAGCCCGAGCGCAAAGCGTTCGAATCTTCGGAAGTTGCCGGTACTGACCGCAGCTCCAGTGAGCAACGCAGCGATGATCACGCCGGGAATCTTCGGTACGCCGAGAAAATCGAGCGCAAACGTGATGCCGATGAACTCGGTGACCAGCGTCAGTGCGTTCAGGATGAACAGATCGATGACGCTAAAAGCGCCCCAGAATTTGCCAAAGCGCTCGAAGATCAGCCGTGCGTGACCGACCCCAGTGACCGCGCCGAGCCGCAGCACCATCTCCTGATTCACGAACAGGACGGGAATCAGGAGAAGGAGCGTCCACAGCAGCGTGGTGCCGTAGTTCTGGCCGGCTTGTGTGTAGGTGCCGAATGCGCCGGCATCGTTGTCGCCGACCATTACGATGAGGCCGGGGCCGAGGATCGCGAGCAGTGTGCGTACCCGTGCGAACCAGGTGTTACGTGGGGCGATGTCGTGGCGCGAGATCGTGCCGAAGGCACCCTTGATGTCGCCGAGATGCGCTTCGTCGAGGACGGCGCTGCGCTCGAGCGCAGCATTGCGTGGTGGTGAAACCTGGGTTGGCGTGGACATGATGTCGTTCTCCGAAGCGTGAGTATTGTTTTCGCGGCCGTTGCCGGCCGCGTCGTGTGATGTGTTTTATCGACGCCGCACTTTCAACGCAGCGCGAACTGCGTTGAACGCCGCTGCTGCGGACGCGCGCAGGCTACGGCGGCGCGGCTCTAGCGACAGCATGTCGTTGTAGTGGGTACGCGCTTCATGGATGCGCGGCAGCTGTGAAACGAGGAGAGCGAATTGCATGGCGATTCCTCCGGTAAGACGTTAAAACGGGCGCGCGGAAAGCCGGCTGCGCCGTTTCACGTACGGCCGCGCCAAAGGGCGGCGGCGACCGGAAGAATGCGGCGGACTTTCCGTCAGGCGACGCGCAGTGCAGCGCAGGGGCTGCTCATGCGCCGCGAGTGCGTGCGGCAATAAAAGCGAGAAGGGCAAGAGTCACTAGAGTCACTGTCAGGCATGACGGCCTCCTTTGCGCATGTGCATGTGCGCAGGTACGTTGATCCACACGCCGGTCCCGCGACAACGCGGATGACGGGCGTGACGACGCAGCGCAACGGGCAATGCCCGCAACGCCAGACCGGCCATGACGCATACGCGCGAACGCACGTATGCCGTAACGGCAGCGGTCAGTAAATGTGCACGGAGGAGTACTGCGGATACTGCTACGAGTAACTACGGCGCGCACCGTTTGCCCTTTGGGCAAGACGGCGGCTAGGGAAGAGACTTAGCGCGGGACGTCCTGCCTGTCAGGCAGAGAAACTGGTCGAAGATCGACTACTGCTACTGTCCAAGGCGTTCGCCCCTTTTGTGATAACAGCGGGATTTTAGGCACTCGCCAGATGGCAAGTCAATGAAAAATACCTGAGCAGTTGAATTTTTTTCTTACGGTCAGCTTGCTCAAGAGTCCTGCATGAGTTCGTGCTGTCGGTCATCGTGCTGCCAGACCCGATACGCTGGCGCCCGGCTTCACGAGATGTTTCGGGCTACGACGCATCGGCGGCGAGACCGCGCTTGAGCAGTTCGTCGAGCAGGCCGTTCATGCCGCCGGGGTGTGCCGCCGCGCGCGTCTTCAATTGCTCGACCAGATTGCTTTCGAGCTTGCATGCGAACGGCACGAGCCCTTGCGCCTGATCGAGCTTGCGCTGCTCGCGCCGGTCGAGCGCAGGCGCCGCTGCCCCTTTGCCGAAACGGTCGGCGGTGGCCAGCTTCATCGCGTTGTTCAGTTTCAGTGCCTTGTTTTTCTCAAGGTCGGTTTTTTTCATTGGCATACGGATTGTCTCTACGGAAAGAATAAGTCCGCATTGTACGCATCGCGGCCACCGGTAGCGGCGACGCGCACGCGGCGTGTCACTGCAGGCGTCACACGGCTGTGCTTTACTTTCGTTTTTCGCAGATTGGGAGTGACAGATGGACATCGGTTTTATCGGTCTCGGTGAGATGGGCACCGCGATGGTCGCCAACATGCTGAAAGCCGGCCATCGCGTACGGGTCTGGAACCGCTCGCCGGAACGCGCGCAATCGCTGGCACAGGCCGGCGCGCAGGTCGTCGCGACGCCCGCCGAGGCCTTCGCCGGCGACGCCGTGTTCTCGATGCTCGCCGACGACACCGCATTGCGCGAAGTCGTCAGTGCGGGCCTGCTGGAGGGCGCCGCACGCGGTCTGATTCACGTGAATATGGCCACCATTTCGGTGACGCTAGCCGAAGAACTCGCGCATGCCCATGCGGCACGCGGTTTGCACTATGTCGCCGCGCCCGTCATGGGACGCCCCGACGTTGCCGCTGCCGCGAAGCTGACGATCATCGCCGCGGGGCCTGCCGAAGCGATCGACCGTGTGCAGCCGGTGTTCGACGCGATCGGCCAGAAGACGTGGCGCATCGGCTCGCTTGCGCAACAGGCGAACGTTGCCAAGCTCGCGGCCAATTTCATGCTGGCTTCGGCCGTCGAAACGCTCGGCGAGGCGTCGGCGCTGCTGGGCGGCCACGGCGTTGCGATGCAGGACTTTCTCGACATCATCACGAGCAGCGTGTTTCCCGGCCCGGTTTATCAGGGGTACGGGAAAATGATCGCCGAGCAGCGCTATGAGCCCGCGCTCTTCAAGGCGCGTCTCGGGTTGAAGGACGTGCGGCTCGCGCTGGCGGCGGCCGAACTCGTCTCGACGCCGCTGCCGGTGGGCAGCGCCGTGCGCGACAGCCTGCTCGAGGCGATTGCGCACGGCGACGGCGAGAAGGATTTTGCGGTGCTGGGCAAGGTGGCGGCACGGCGGGCCGGGCGCTGAAGCGGGCCGCCCGCGCTGCACCGCAGGCGGGCATAATGGCTGCCCATTCGTTCTTCTGAAGCGTTGCCATGAGCCTGCATACCTGGTGGTTGTTCCTCGCGACGGTGTTCGTCGTGTGCGCGATTCCGGGCCCGAACATGCTGTTGATGATGACGCATGGGGCGCGACACGGGCTGCGCCGCTCGAGTGCGACGATGGCTGGCAGCCTGTCCGCGCTCGTGTTGATGCTGGCAGTGTCGGTGGCGGGGCTCGGCGTGTTCCTGAAGGCATGGCCGGCGATGTTCAACGCGCTGCGGATCGCCGGTGCGGTGTACCTGGTCTATCTCGGCGTCAAGGCGTGGCGCGCGCCCGCTGTCGAAGCGTCCGCGCCATCCGCTGACCTGCCGGCGACGCACTTCCGCTCGCGCGCTGCGCTCTTTCGCAACGGCTTCCTGGTGGCGAGCAGCAATCCGAAGGCAATCCTGTTCGCCGCCGCGCTGCTGCCGCAATTCATCGACGCCGCGCGGCCGGTGCTGCCGCAATTTGGCATCCTCGTGGCCACGCTGTCGGTGATCGAGGTGAGCTGGTATTGCGTATACGCGGGCTTTGGTGCGCGGATCGGCGCGCATCTGAAGAGCCGCAACGTCGCGAAGGCGTTCAACCGGCTAACCGGCGGTGTGTTCGTCGGTTTTGGCGCCATGATGGCGCTCGTACGGCACTGAAGAGGGCTGGAGCGGTGCGACGCACCATCCCGGAATAGCCTGTATTTGTTACCGAATAGCAATTTTAGAGCATGGATTCAGACAAAAATGTTGCGTCGCACCACGTGCTTTGCTATAGTTGGAACTGTCTCCTCCATGTCTCCTGATATGGATTCAGCCCGCCAAACATGGCGGGCTTTTTTTCGTCTGGAGTTTTTGCATGCGAGGGCGGCCGCGTCCCCATGCTGCGCTTAGGCACGCGGCGCGCAGGGCGCACGCCGCGTCACGCTCAGAACTTGTACGACAGCGCGAGGAACGTGATGATCGGGTCGGCTTTCAGCTCGGCCTTGCTCACGCCGAGTTCGCTGCCGTCCGCGGCCTTGATGATGACCGACGAGGTTGTCTTCAACGGGATGTAGGTCACCGATGCCACGACGCCAAAGTTCTTCGAGAGGGCGTAGGTCGCGCCCACGTTGAACACCGGCTGCCATGACGACGACGCTTTCCCTTCCACCGAAGTCAGCCCCGGTTTGCCGGCGCCCGCGGCGAGAATCGAGCCGAGGTTGTTCTGCGTCGACGTGACGAAGTTGTTGTTCAGCTGGATGTCGGAGAACCAGTTGTACGACACGCCGATACCGACGAACGGCCGGAATTTCGAGGTCGCCGAGTTGAAGTAATACTGGAATATCACCGCCGGGCTCCACTGCCGCACGCTCTTCACGATCGGGTTCGCGGGCCCGTCGCTGAGGTTCTGGCTACCGAGCGCGCCGGCCGGTCCAGGCGGCTTGATCGTGCCGTGACCGGACAGCTTGAACACCGGCGGCACGCCAGCCACCGACGACACAGCGATGTGGTCGGTAAAGAAGTGGCTGATCACGAGGCCAAGCGTGTCGGCGTTGTTAGTCGACAGCCCCGTGCCGGGTGACGTGAACGAATTGGGTAGCCGTAGCGGCCCATTGATCGGCGTCTGTGCGACACCGGTCGTCAACGGCCCCGAGTTCGGGTCGAGCGGTGCGACGTGAAACCAGCCAAGTGCGACGACGTTATCGCCCGCCTGCTGCGCGTAGGCACCTGCCGACAGGCAGGCGGCCAGCGCTGCCACAATAATTCTTTTCATCTTTTTCCTCTCCTTGTCGACCGCAGTGCGCGCTTTAGCGCTGACTCCGGTCCCATGCACAGCGGTCGATCGGCCTCGATGCTTTAGCGTTTATTCCAGCCGCTTTGGCACCTGTTCCGACCTCATGCGGGCTTCCTGCAGCGCAAGTCACTGCGGCTTCCGGCTGCCCGCATTCCCCCGGCTCCTTACCCGCCGCTACTGGGGCGGCGGGCAGGGAGGCGTCATGTGGTTGCGCTCAGGATGCGTGTGCTGCATCCCCTCACTGGACAAATGCGCCGACGGTGAAGTACGGGGCCGACGGCGTCGTCAGATCGAGGTAGCCGAACACGCCGCCCGTGAAGATGAACTTCCCGGTTGGTGTGCTACCCGCTGCGGCGCTCGTTACCGACGACGTCACGATGCCCGGTACGGTCTGCGCGTAGTTCAGGTTCAGCGCCGTCGCGAGCGATGCCTGCGAGGGCTGGAACGGATCGAGCAACGTCGCTTGAGTACCTGCAATGGCTGTCGTGCGATAGTCGAACTGGCTGTCTACCCCGATGTACTCGCCGTCTTGCGAACCGCTGGCGATGGTCGTCTGCGGCGCGAGGATCGAGATACCCGATTCGTCGTCCGCGTACGGGCCTGTCGGCGACGAACTGGCCGCGCCCGTGCGGACCAGGATCGGCACGTTCTGGCCGCGCAGCTTGCCGACGATCATGTAGCCCTTCGCTTGCGGCGTGGCCGAGAGCGTCGGTTTGGCCTGACCGAGGAAGCCGTTGGTGACGAATGCACCGCTGCCATCCGGCGACTGCGTGAAGTTCGAGCCGGCTTGCTGGGTGATGCCCGCGTTGACACCGCTAATGTCGGTCTCGGTCCACGTGCCGTCGGCGTTGATGACGATCGTCGAATTGACGGCCACCGGCGCGAAGGATTGCGACGGAATCTGGTGGTAGCCGACCTGGTTGTACGTGCCCGCTACGTTGGCCAGGTTCGTTTCCAGCGTCGAGAAGCCGATGAACGGGTAGTACGGGAACTTCGTGTCAGGCACTGCACCGGTGCCGAGCACCCCGCCGAACGAAATTTCCGCCCCCGGAATCGTGCCGCCCGCAACGCCTTCACCGATGAAGACACGCGCGATACGGGTTGGGTCCAGGCTCGCGCCGTTCAGACGGTACGCGCACTGGTTCAACTTCTGCGTCGGCAGTGTCGTTTCCTGCGTCATCGTGCCGCTCGCCGTCTGGCCTGCGCGGGTCGGCATGACCGTACCCACCGTGGCCGGAACCGGCGATTCGACATAGCTGACCTGCCAGGTCATCTTCGTCGTGTCGATCTGCAGCTTGGCGAGTTCGCCGTCGCCACCTCCGCCGGTGTAGACCGTGGTGTAGTCGAGCGTAGCCGGACAGAGCCTGACCTCCGGTGTCGGCGGTGGATCGTTGCCGCCACCGCTACACGCCCCGAGAAGCGGCGCAGCAAGAGCGAGCGCCGAGACGATTTTCCATTCCATACCGCGCCTCCTATCCTATGTTTTGTTTGTGAGCAGCCAGCTCCCTGTCCAGCCGCCTCTTGCTTTAATTCACTGCTGCCACTGTCCCCGCCTGCATCGCGGCTATTTGCTATCTATTTGCTGATTTGGGCTCCGACGCCGAAGTACGGCATGTTTGGCGTGGCGTTCGCAATGGCGGACGTCGGGGTGATCCCGCTGTTCACCGAATCGTTCGAGTTACCCTGGATTTCAATCGCATAGAGACCACCTGAAGCGATCGCATAGCCCGTTTTGCTTGACGACGCAGTGACGCCGATGAGCCCGGGGCTCGACAGACCGTAGTTCAGGGTGAACCCGTCTTCGGTTTGCGACGTGCTCGGATTAAGGAACGAGGCCGTCGTGCCCTGGACCAGCGTCGCCGTGTACTTGAAGTTGGAGTCGGCGCCGACGTAACCGCCGTCGAAGCCGCCTGATGCGATCGGCGTCGCTTTTGCTAGCAGCGAAATACCGGATTCGTCGTCGACCTGTGCGTCGGCGTAGAGCGGTGGCGTACCGAGATTGACGGCACCTGTGCGAACCACTAGTGGCACCGTTGCACCGTTGATCTGACCCAGCACCATGTGCGCAACGCCGGTTCTTGGCGAGCTTGGTCCGAGGCCGAGAGGACGCTTGAACTGCGCAAGGATCTGCGGTGCCTGCTGGCTGTCGAAATAGCCGCTGCTGTTCACCGTCCACGCGTTACCGGTGGTCAGGCAACCTGTCGAGCTGGCGGTACCATTTGCAGGCACCGGGCTCGACGATGTGCAGCCACCGTTCGCGTCGAAGGTTTCGACCACGTTGGTTGCCACGGTCTGATAGCTGCCCGACGGCACGAGGTGATACAGCAAGCCGTTATAGGTGCCGGGCAACTTGGAGATGTCGGTAGTCGTGCTAGCGAAGCCGAGGAACGGATAGAAATCGAAATGCCGATTCGGCACCGCGCCCACGTTGGTAGCAACCGTGACACCCAGCAAGCTGGGATTTACGCCATTGAACTGGACAGTCGCGCCAGGAATCCCACCACCCGCCACCCCAAGACCCACAAGAATCATCGGCGGATTAGCCTGATTGAACGAAGCCGCGGTGCTGTAAGTCGAGCCGTCGACCGAAGCTGTCCCGCTGCCAGGCGTGAGGATGAACGCGCAGCGGATCTGCTCGGCGGTCGGCAGTGCGCCGGTAGGCGGATGCGCCACGGCGCCCGTGATCTGCACGCCTGCACGCGACGGCGTTACCGTGCCGGTGTGCAGCGGAATCGGCGACTCGAGCCACTTCAGCGTGTAGGTCATCGCTTGCGCGTCGATGTTCAACGACACCACTTCGCCGCTGCCCGCACCGCCAAGGTAAGTGCTCTTCACGATATCGCCAGTCGCAGGACACAGCGCGCCAGCGGTGGTGCTGGAGCCGGAACCACTACCTGAGCCCGCGCCTGACGTAGGCGGACCCTGTACGCCACAACTCGCTCCCGAGCATTGAGCGGAATTGATCGGCCCTGGATTGCCGGCGTTACCGCCTCCACAGGCGACCATCAGGGGCGCTGCGCAAACGGCTAGAGCAACGCCTCTGAAAATGGCGTACGACATGCTGCTGTCTCCCTTCTTTAATTGTGCGATGTAATTTCGCCGCGCTTAAAAGGGCTGTCAATTGATAGAACCGTCTAAAAAGATCGATTCAAACAACTCTTGATTCGCGCAACTCGCACTACAGCGAGCGTGCCGGGCCTTTTAAACAAAAAACGATTTTTCAGCGAACACACAACATCGTTGCTTTGCAGCACGCGCCTGTCGGGCAACGGCGCCGGCAAAATGGCTCTATCATCTTCGAACGATCGTTCGTGAAAAAGCCAGTGCTTTCCCTAAGACGAAAAAACTATGCGAAGCGAATCGGAAGTGAGGAATGAATTACCGGCCGGTAATCATGCGGGATGATTAAAGACTATTTGGGTTTTTACGGATCGGCGGGTTAACGCCCATTCGATAATGCGTAATTGCGGGCAAAAAAACAGCCGGCATTTTGAAAGCCGGCTGCGGGTTCGAAACGATTCTTGCCGGATCTGTCCGGCGTCTCGATTAGCGTTTCAGACCGGTGTCTTCGGTGACGCCGATGCTCAGGTTCATGCACTGGATCGCCGCGCCCGATGCACCCTTGCCGAGGTTATCGAGCCGCGCGACGGTGACGAAGTGCTCGTCGTTGCCGAACACGAAGAGATCGACGCGATTGGTGTCGTTGGCTGCCTGAACGTCGAAGAAGCCGTCGTCGAGATTCTCGTTCGCATTGAACGGCGCAACGTTCACGAACGCTTCGCCGGCGTAGTACTCGGCGAACAGCGCCTGCACGTCTTGCGGCTTTGCGTTCTTCGCGAGCTGACCGGGCGAGAAGTACGTCGTGACCGCGAGACCCTTGTAGAAATCGCCGACGATCGGTGTGAAGAGCGGTGCCGCTTTCAGACCCGTATGCGCGGCCATTTCCGGCAGATGCTTGTGGGTCAGCGCCAGCGCATAGGCGCGCGGGCTTTTCAGCTTCGCATTGCCGGCGGCTTCGTACTCCGCAATCATTTTCTTGCCGCCGCCGCTGTAGCCGGTGATCGAGTAGCTGTGCGCGGCGAAATCGGCTGACACGATGCCGCCTTCCACGAGCGGGCGCATGGCCAGCACGAATGCCGATGCGTGACAGCCCGGCACGGCGATGCGCTTCGAGCCGCGAACCCGTTCGCGTTGCGCGCGGTTTAGCTCGGGCAGACCGTAGGCCCAGTCGGCGCTGGTGCGAAACGCCGTACTCGCATCGATCAGCACCGTGTGGTCGTTGTCGACGAGCGTGGCCGATTCGCGCGACGCAACGTCGGGCAGGCACAGGAACGTCACATCCGATGCGTTGATGAGACGGCGGCGTTCATCGAGATCCTTGCGCTTCGCTTCGTCGATACGCAGGATTTCCACGTCGGCGCGCGCTGACAGGTATTCGAAGATCTTCAGGCCGGTGGTGCCTTCCTGTCCGTCGACAAAAACTTTCGTGCTCATCTCATTCTCACTGGCTAGCTGGAAGACGGGCGCCGTAGCGCCGGACCGACATTTTAAGACCGTTTGGCCGGCGGGTGCGACGATGTGTGCGGCAGTCGGCAAAAAACACGTTATGCACGCGGTTGCGTGCCGTTGACGGCGCATTCGCGGGGCATCGACGGCATTCCGTGTGCTGCAACGTCGATGCTAGCGGCCGTAAGTGACAGTCATGCGTGCGTAGCCGAGCGTCGCCGTCGAGATCTCGTGATCGAACATCAGCGCAGGACGCCCTTGCGCGAGCCGCAGGTCGACGGTGTCGAGCGCGTAGACGGTGACGATGTAGTGGTGCGGCTTGCCGGGCGGCGGGCAGGGGCCGCTGTAGCCTTCGTCGTCGAAATCGTTGCGCGCCTCGACGGCGCCGAGTTTCTTCAGCAGACCCGATGCGCTCGCATTCTCAGGCAACTGCTCGACCGTGGCGGGAATCCCGGCGACCGCCCAGTGCCACCAGCCGCGGCCCGGCGCATCGGGATCGAAGACGGTGACGGCGAAGCTGCGCGTGCCGGTGGGCGGGTCTTGCCACGACAGTTGCGGCGAGCGGTTGCCGCCCTTGCAATCGTCCTGGCCGTACACCTGAGCGGTGTCGACGGTGCCGCCGTTGTGAAAGCTTGCACTGGTGAGCGAGAACGGCCCTTCGGCGAGCGCATGTGGACCGTGGGCGGTGACGAGCGCGAGGCCGAGCAGCAGCAACCCGAAAGACGGCAACCGTGGACGGGGCGACGCAAGCGAAACGACCAGGTAGCGCGGGCGCATGTGCCGGTTCTCCTCAGAAGGGCGTGCAGCGATCTTCGATCATTGTCCCTATTTTCTGCCCCGAACGCGATTGGCGTCCAACATTCCGCGCGGAAAGGCTCGCAGGTAGGCTCCCGGCCAATGAGTTCGGCTATAGTCTGGCGAACAAATCGATTGATTGCTTTTTCGATCGCATCCGTCGAGGACGGTCAGCGCATCGAACGAACGCCCGGGGTAAGCAGTGCGACAGAGCGAAAGAAAGCGCGCGATTCAGCTGCCGGTCAGGGTCGTGCTGGCCGACGACCATCCGGTGCTACTGGTGGGTGTCGAGCAGGCACTTCAGGCGTTCCCGGATATCAAGGTGGTGGCATGCGTGCGCCAGTCGACCGATCTGATCCACGTGCTGCAGAACACGCGCTGCGACGCGCTCGTGACCGACCTCGCGATGCCCGGCGGTCAGTATGGCGATGGCCTGCCGCTGATCGTCTATCTGCGCCGCCACTTCCCCACGCTGCCGGTCGTCGTACTGACGATGCTCGAAAACGTCGCGCTGCTCAAGCGACTGCGCGAACTCGGGGTGCTGGGGATCGTGAGCAAGTCCGATGCGTTGAGCCACGTCGGGCTCGCGGTCCTCTACACGACTCGCGGTAGCGAGTATCTGGGCCCCGCGGTCGCGGCATCGCTCGATGCAACGCGCCCCGACAGCGATCGCGCTGCCGCCGAAGCGATGCTGTCGACACGCGAGCTCGAAGTGGTGCGGCTGCTCGTGTCGGGTATGACGCCCACGGGAATCGCCGCACTGCTGAAGCGCAGCATCAAGACCATCAGCACGCAAAAGAAGGCCGCCATGCGCAAGCTCGGGCTGGCGCACGACGCGCAGCTCTTCCAGTATGCGCAGCACAACGGGCTGTTGAATCTGTCGCCGCACATGCACATGTCGGAAATCGCCGACGATCAAGCGAGCGCTCCGTAGCCGGCAGCGGACTGGCTTCAAAAAGAAAGGCCGCCTGTCGTGACTCGTGGCGACGGGCGGCCTTACGTTTTTGCTACGGCAGCGGCCCGTAACCGCCGGGCCGGGACTTCGCTGCGCTTACTGCGGCGCAGCCGTCGCCCCGCCGTGCGCAGCGGACCATTCGGCCGGCGCGTGCAGGAATTTCTCGACTTCGTCGAGCGTCTTCGTTTCGAAGTAGCCCGCTTCCTTCGCGACACGCAGGACGTCCCACCACGTGGCGAGCGCGTGCAGGTCGACGTCGATGTCCTTCAGGACCGACACGCTTTCCTTGAAGATGTTGTAGTGGAACAGCACGAAGCAGTGGTTCACCGTTGCGCCGGCCGTGCGCAGCGCATTGATGAAGTTGATCTTGCTGCGGCTGTCGGTGGTCAGGTCTTCGACGAGCAGCACGCGCTGGCCTTCGGTCAGCAGCCCTTCGATCTGCGCGTTGCGCCCGAATCCCTTCGGCTTCTTGCGCACGTATTGCATCGGCACCATCAGGCGGTCGGACAGCCACGCGGCAAACGGGATGCCGGCAGTTTCGCCACCGGCGACCGCGTCGATCTGCTCGTAACCGACATCGCGCAGGATGGTCGCTTCGGCCATGTCCATCAGGCCGCGGCGCACGCGCGGGTAGGAGATCAGCTTGCGGCAGTCGATATAGACCGGGCTCGCCCAGCCGGACGTGAAGATGTACGGTTTCTCGGCGTTGAAGTGCACGGCCTGCACTTCGAGCAGCATGCGCGCGGTGGTGTCGGAGATCGTCTGGCGATCGAAGCCTGTCATGGGCGGATCCTTGGTATGAGCGGGAGGGTGGGCGCGGGGCCCGATGGCGCGGCAAATGGTGCTCGGGGCATTCGGGCGGCGTTCCGGGTCTGGCGACCGGGCGGAACACACGGCCCGGTATGTGAGACCGGTTTGCTGCGCGCGTAGGCCGACATTTTACCCGATTCGGGTCGGAGGCAGAAGGTCGCGTTGGGCCGGCATGCATTACACTCACGCGATTTTCATGGTCCGGCGCGCGCATATCGATCGTGTTGCGCCGACAAGGTGTCCTCGATGAGCGTCGTTCCGTCTTCTTCCCCTTCGCCCGCTTCCGCCGTTACCGTGCGGCGTGGCCACGCCGGTCGCGCGCTGCTCGCTTCGGTGCTCGGCTACGCGATGGACGGCTTCGACCTGCTGATCCTCGGTTTCATGCTGCCGGTCATCGCCGCCGATCTGCATCTGTCGTCGGCCCAGGCCGGTTCGCTCGTGACGTGGACGCTGATCGGCGCCGTAGCGGGCGGCTTGATCTTCGGCGTGTTGAGCGATTACTTCGGCCGGGTGCGCATGCTGACGTGGACGATCCTGATCTTCGCGGTGTTCACCGGGTTGTGCGCACTTGCGCAGGGTTATGCGGATCTGCTGCTGTACCGGACGATCGCGGGCATCGGGCTCGGCGGCGAATTCGGTATCGGCATGACGCTCGTCGCCGAAGCGTGGCCGGCCGAGCGGCGGGCGCGTGTGTCGTCGTATGTCGGGCTCGGCTGGCAGCTCGGCGTGCTGGCCGCGGCGTTGCTGACGCCGCTGCTGCTGCCGCTGATCGGTTGGCGTGGCATGTTCGCGGTCGGTCTGTTGCCCGCTGTCGTGTCGTTCGTCGTACGGCGGCGCGTCGAAGAGCCCGCACTTTTCACCGAGCGCGCTGCGCACCGCCGCAGCACGACCGGCAACGCACGCCGCCCGCTGCCGCTCAAAAGCCTGATCGTCGATCGGCGTAGCACCTGCGCGAGCGTCGGCATCGCGATCCTCTGCTCGGTGCAAAACTTCGGCTACTACGGCCTGATGATCTGGCTGCCGAGCTATCTGTCGAAAACCTTCGGCTATTCGCTGACGAAATCCGGTCTCTGGACCGCGGCAACGGTTGTCGGAATGGGCGCGGGCATCTGGCTGTTCGGCATCGCCGCCGACCGGTTTGGTCGCAAGCCGACGTTTCTCGCCTATCAGGCCGGCGCCATCGTCATGGTGTTTGTCTATGCGCAACTCACTACGCCGCTCGCGCTGCTGGTGGGCGGCGCGATCATGGGGGTGTTCGTCAACGGGATGATTGGCGGATATGGCGCGCTGATTTCCGAGCTGTATCCGACCGAGGCGCGCGCCACCGCGCAGAACGTGTTGTTCAACATCGGTCGCGCGGTCGGCGGTTTTGGGCCGGTGGCGGTTGGCGCGCTTGCGGCACGCTTTTCGTTCGGTGTCGCGCTCGGCATGCTCGCGTCGATCTATGCGCTGGACATACTGGCGACGCTTTTTCTGATTCCCGAACGTCGGGGTGCCGCGCTGGAGTAGGCCCGCCAACCCGCCGCCGCAAGATGATCGGCGCCCTTTGCACAGCCGCCTATCCGTTATAGCCCCAGGCGCCGCGACACGCCTGCGGTGTACACTAACCGACCCGCATCTCCCTGCGTCATCTGCCTTCCGCCGAGGTTCAATGCCGCGCCCAACCGGCGCACGCGCGAACCGCCGCACAGTCGACTACCCCCTCGATACATGCAAGCGAAAAGGCCCTCATGACGCGATGCGCCGGACCCAATTTCTCTCGCCTCGCAGGCCAAAAATGGACGAACAACTGAAGCAAAGCGCTCTCGCGTATCACCAGAATCCGAAGCCCGGCAAGATCTCGGTCACGCCGACCAAGCCGCTATCGAACCAGCTCGATCTGTCGCTCGCGTATTCGCCGGGCGTCGCTGCCGCATGCATGGCGATCTACGAGGAACCGCTCGACGCGCAGAAGTACACCTCGCGCGGCAACCTCGTCGGCGTGGTGACGAACGGCACCGCGGTGCTCGGCCTCGGCAACATCGGACCGCTCGCCGCGAAGCCGGTGATGGAAGGCAAGGGCTGCCTGTTCAAGAAATTCGCGGGCATCGACGTGTTCGACATCGAACTGGCCGAGACCGACCCGGACAAGCTCGTCGATGCGATCGCGATGCTCGAACCGACGCTCGGCGGCATCAACCTCGAAGACATCAAGGCGCCGGAGTGCTTCTACATCGAGAAGAAGCTGCGCGAGCGCATGAAGATTCCAGTGTTTCACGACGATCAGCACGGTACCGCGATCATCGCGTCGGCGGCGATTCTCAATGGTCTGAAGGTGGTCGACAAGAAGCTCGACGAAGTGAAGCTGGTCTGTTCGGGTGCGGGTGCTGCAGCGATCGCGTGTCTGGACCTGCTGGTGCACCTCGGGCTGTCGAAGAAGAACGTACTCGTCGCCGATTCCAAGGGTGTGATCTACGAAGGACGCGGCAATCTCGATCCGTCGAAGGAACGTTACGCAGCGAACACCGATGCGCGCACGCTGGCCGACGCGATTCGCGGCGCCGATGTGTTCCTCGGCTGTTCGAGCGCCGGCGTGCTGAAGCCGGAGATGGTCGTGGAGATGGGCACGCGCCCGCTGATCCTCGCGCTTGCCAACCCGGAGCCGGAAATCCGCCCGGAAGACGCAAAGAGAGTGCGCCCGGACGCGATAATCGCGACAGGCCGTTCGGACTATCCGAACCAGGTCAACAACGTGCTGTGCTTTCCGTTTATTTTCCGCGGCGCGCTCGACGTCGGTGCAACGACGATCACGGAAGAAATGAAGCTCGCCTGCGTGCGCGCGATCGCGGAACTCGCCGAAGAGACCGATCAGGGCGATGAGGTCGCAAAAGCGTATGAAGGACATTCGCTGGAATTCGGCCCGGACTACCTGATTCCGAAGCCGTTCGATCCGCGCCTGATCATCAAGATCGCGCCCGCCGTCGCGCAAGCCGCAATGGATTCGGGCGTGGCGACGCGACCGATCAAGGACATGGACGCGTACCGCGAGGAACTCGGCACGACGGTGTACCGCACGGGCATGGTGATGCGTCCGGTGTTCGCCGCCGCGAAGTCGGAGCCGGCGCGGATCGTGTTCGCGGAAGGCGAGGACGAGCGCGTGCTGCGCGCCGCGCAGTTCGTGCTGCTCGAGAAGATCGCGAAGCCGATCATCATCGGCCGGCCGGCGGTGATCGAGATGCGTCTGCAGAAGATGGGCTCGAAGCTCAAGTGCGGCGAGGACTTCGAGATCGTCAATCCGGAAGACGATCCGCGCTTCCAGAAATGCTGGCAGGCGTATCACGAGATCGGCGCACGCGAAGGCGTGACGCCAGAACTCGCGAAGGCCGCGATGCGCAAATCCAACACGCTGATCGGCGCGATCCTCGTGCGTCTCGGCGACGCGGACGGCATGATCTGCGGGATGATCGACAACTATCACAGTCATCTGAAGTTCGTCGAGCAGGTGCTTGGCAAGGCGGAGAACGTGCAGAACTTCGCCGCGATGAATCTGCTGATGTTGCCGGGCCGCAATCTGTTCATCTGCGATACGTACGTCAACGAAGTGCCGACTGCCGAGCAGCTCGCCGACATGACGATCCTCGCCGCGCGTGAAATCGAGAAGTTCGGTATTACGCCGAAGGTCGCGTTGCTGTCGAATTCGAACTTCGGCAGCATTCCCTCGGCTTCGTCGCAGCGTATGGCGGCGGCGCGCAAGCTGATCGCCGAACGCGCACCGACGCTCGAGATCGACGGTGAAATGCACGGCGATGCGGCGTTGTCGGAGGCGGTCCGCAAGGCCGCGTTTCCGGGCTCGACGCTGAGCGGCGAAGCGAACCTGCTGATCATGCCGAACGTCGAGGCAGCGAACATCACGTACAACCTGCTGAAGATGATCGGTGGCGATGGTGTGACGGTTGGTCCGTTCCTGCTCGGCGCGGAAAGGCCGGTGCACATCCTGACGCCGGCTGCGACCGTGCGGCGGATCATCAACATGACGGCGGTTGCTTCGGCTAACGCGAACGTGCAGCGGGCGGCGGCGAAGTAAGCTGCCAATTCACGCTGCGCGCGCTCGGTGAGGAAAGCCGGGCGCGCGATAAAAGAGAAGGGCGCCACGTCATTTCAGACGTGGCGCCCTTATTTCATGCGTGGTTTTCGCAGGATCGTTGCGGGGCTTGCGCGACACACCGCTCGTCATCCGGTTCCGGTGCGCGCTACCCGAAAGTGAAAGGGCGCTACGTCAGCTTCGACGTAGCGCCCTTGTTCACCGGCGATCCTTATCGGACCGCTGCAGGCTTAAGCGATTAGGCGACGTGCCGCTCGCCAGTCCCTTCCGGCGCCCGCCATTTCGCAAGCAACGCGGTCCACTTCGTCCGCACGCCCTTCAGGTTGTTTTCCTTCACGTGACCGTAGCCGCGAATGCCGTCGGGCAGGCTGGCGAGTTCGATGGCGAGAGCGCGCTTCTGCGGACTCAAACTGCCCACTAGTTCACGAACCAGCGCTTCGTACTCGCCGATCAGCGCCCGTTCGGTACGACGCTCTTCGGTTTTGCCGAATACATCGAGGCCGGTGCCGCGCAGGAACTTGAACTTCGCGAGCACGCGCATCGCGCTGAACACCCACGGACCGTACTGCTTCTTCACGAGATGGCCGTGCGAATCCTTCTTCGAGAACGCCGGCGGCGCGAGATACAGCTTGAGCTTCCAGTCGCCTTCGAAGTTTGCCTTCAGCTTCTCGACGAAGGCCGGGTCGGCATACAGACGCGCGACTTCGTACTCGTCCTTGTAGGCCATCAGCTTGTGCAGATTCTTCGCGACGGCTTCGGTGAGCGGCAACTGGCTGTCGATAGAATCAAGCGACGTTTCCGCTGCCCGTACCTCATCGACGAGCTTGCGATAGCGCGCCGCATACGCGTCGTTCTGGTAAGCGGTCAGATACTGCACGCGTTTGTCGATCAGCGTGTCGAGCGCTTTCGGCGTATGCAGCGAGATGATCTTGCTGCTTGCCGTATCGGTGGCTTCTTCGCTGCGGCCCTGCAGGTTCGCGAGCTTGCTGACGCCGGCAGGGTCGTGCGCGGTGCGGCGACCCCATTCGAATGCTGCGCGGTTCTTGTCGACCTGCACGGCGTTCAGTTCGATCGCGCGGATCAACGATTCGTGCGTGAGCGGAATCCAGCCGCGCTGCCACGCGTAACCAAGCATGAACGGATTCGTGTAGATCGCATCGCCGAGCAGCGCAAGCGCGAAGCGGTTTGCGTCGACGGCGGAAACACCGTCGTCGCCGGCACCGGCGCGCACGTCGGCTTCGGCGCTGGCCCCAGGGAAACGCCAGTTCGGGTTCTTGATGAACTCGGCGGTCGGCGTGGCTGCGCTGTTCAACACGACGCGTGTGCGTCCACCCTGCATCCGCGACACACATTCGTCGCTGGCGGTGACGATCGCATCGCAACCGATCACGAGGCTCGCTTCACCCATCGCGATACGCGTGGCGTGGATGTCGGCGGGCTGGTTCGCAATCTGTACGTGGCTCATCACGGCGCCGCCCTTCTGGGCGAGGCCGGTGACGTCGAGTACCGTCACACCCTTGTTCTCGAGGTGCGCGGCCATGCCGAGCAGCGCACCGATCGTCACAACGCCGGTACCACCGACGCCCGTGATCAGCACGCCATACGGACGACCGATTGCCGGCACTTGCGGATCCGGCACGGGTGCCAACGTGTCGCTAGCCACGCCGCCGGCTGCTTTCGGTTTGCGCAGTTGACCGCCTTCGACCGAGACAAAGCTCGGGCAAAAACCCTTCAGGCAAGAGAAGTCTTTGTTGCAGGTGGACTGATTGATCTGGCGTTTCGTGCCGTACTCGGTTTCGAGCGGCTCGACCGACAGGCAGTTCGACTGCACCGAGCAATCGCCGCAACCTTCGCAGACTGCATCGTTGATCACGACGCGCTTCGCCGGATCGGGGTACGCATTGCGTTTGCGGCGGCGGCGCTTTTCGGTTGCGCAGGTCTGGTCGTAAATCAGGATCGTCGTGCCGGCGATTTCACGCAGCTCGCGCTGCACGTCGTCTAGCTGGTCGCGATGATGGATCGTCACGCCCGCTGCGAGCTGCTGCATCGCGCCCTGGTACTTCTGCGGCTCGTCGGTGACGATCACGATTTTCGTCGCGCCTTCGGCAGCGAGCTGCAACGTGATCTGCGGCACGGTCAGCGTGCCGTCAACCGGCTGGCCGCCGGTCATCGCGACCGCATCGTTGTAGAGGATCTTGTAGGTGATGTTCGCCTTCGACGCGATCGCCGCGCGGATCGCGAGCAGACCCGAGTGGAAGTACGTGCCGTCACCGAGATTCGCGAACACGTGCTTGTCGTTCGTGAACGGCGCCTGACCGGTCCACGCGACGCCTTCGCCGCCCATCTGGCTGAAGGTGGTCGTGCTGCGATCCATCCACACGGTCATGTAGTGGCAGCCGATACCGGCCATCGCACGCGAGCCTTCCGGCACGGCGGTCGACGTGTTGTGCGGGCAACCGGAACAGAACCACGGCTTGCGCTCGACTTCGACGCGCGGCCGAGCGAGCGCTTTTTCCTTCGCTTCGATCACGGCAATGCGCGTCGCGATGCGTGCGCGGACGTCGGACGGCAGGTCGAACTTGTCGAGCCGTGTCGCGATCGCTTTCGCGATGATCGCCGGCGACAGTTCGTAGTGCGCGGGCAGCAACCACTTGCCCATCGGCACCGACCATTCGCCACCGGCGCCGTCCTTCTCGTCGAACTTGCCGTACACGCGCGGCCGTTGTGTGTCGGGCCAGTTGTACAGCTCTTCCTTGATCGCGTATTCGAGAATCTGGCGCTTTTCTTCGATCACGAGGATTTCGTCGAGACCGCGCGCGAACGCTTGCGCGCCTTGTGCTTCGAGCGGCCAGACGCATCCGACCTTATAAAGCCGGATGCCGATGCGCGCACAGGTTTCGTCGTCGAGACCGAGGTCGGTCAGCGCCTGGCGTACATCCAGATACGCCTTGCCCGCGGTCATGATGCCGAAGCGCGCGTGCGGCGAATCGATCTCGACGCGATCGAGCTTGTTCGCACGGACGTACGCGAGCGCCGCATACCATTTGTAGTCAAGCAGACGCGCTTCCTGCACGAGCGGCGGATCGGGCCAGCGGATGTTGAGGCCGCCGTCGGGCATGGCGAAATCGGACGGCAGGATGATCTGCGTGCGGTGCGGATCGATATCGACCGAAGCCGACGATTCGACCACGTCGGTCACGCACTTCATCGCGGCCCAGAGGCCGGAGTAACGGCTCATCGCCCAGCCGTGCAGGCCGAAGTCGAGATATTCCTGCACGTTCGACGGAAACAGCACCGGCAGGCCGCATGCCTTGAACATGTGCTCGGACTGGTGCGCGAGCGTCGAGGATTTCGCGGCATGATCGTCGCCGGCGAGCACGAGGACGCCGCCGTGTTTCGACGAACCGGCCGAGTTGCCGTGCTTGAACACGTCGCCGGAACGGTCCACACCGGGACCTTTGCCGTACCACATCGAGAACACGCCGTCGTAGCGTGCGCTGGGATAGAGATTGACCTGCTGCGAACCCCACACGGCGGTGGCGGCGAGGTCTTCATTGACGCCGGGCTGGAACACGACCTGGTGTGCGGCCAGATGCTGCTTGGCTTTCCACAGTGACAGATCGAGACCGCCGAGCGGAGACCCGCGGTAGCCGGAAATGAACCCTGCTGTATTGAGTCCGGCAGCCTTGTCGCGTTCTTGTTGCAGCATCGGCAGACGGACCAGCGCCTGGATGCCGCTCATATACGCGCGGCCGCGTTCGAGGGTGTATTTGTCGTCGAGCGTGACGGAAGATAGCGCAGCTTCGAGCGATGCTCGCTGATCTGCGTCTAGCGGGGCATTCATTATGTGTACTCCTCCACCCAGTTTGGGATCGCCAAAACAAAATTGCAGGGCCTCGACATCTTGTGAATGCTTTGGCCGGGGCCGACATATTGCCGACTTTCCGGCGATGGTAGCACTGGTAGAAACCCGCCGCATTGCAGCCAAAAATGCGGCGCTGCGGCATCGATTTCTACCGTCGATATTGCGTCTTATTGCGACTGTATGACACGCAATGTGTCGAGATGAATCTTGCTGTAACAGCCTGTAAAACCACTGCTAATTCATGAACCCGACTTGAAATGCCGGTCTAATACCCCACCTGTAGCCACTGCGCAGACTCCGCCATACGTTGCGGGGGCCTGCCGGGACAGGCAGTTGATAAAGGAGTACGCATGAACAAACGACACATCCAGACCTTCCTGACGGTCTCGGCCGCTTTTTTTGCCATCAGCGCGCCGCTACGTTCGAATGCCACGGAAAGTGCATCTGCCGGAACGCTCGCTCATACGACGCATGTTGTCCCATGTCTGGGCAGCATGGACCGCTCGTGTGCAGGCGTCACCGTCGACCACGACGGCCAGCAAAAGTGAGGTAGCGCGCAGGCGCTGCATCGTCCCATTTTCTAGCTGAAGCCTTCGAGGCTTTGGCACTTAGTCAAAAAGCGAAGATCAATCGATCTTCGCTTTTTTTATGCGCAACGCTTTACGTGTTGTCCTTCACGACACCGCGGCGGATCTGATCGAGTTCGATCGATTCGAACAGCGCCTTGAAGTTGCCTTCACCGAAGCCCTGGTTGCCCTTGCGCTGGATGATCTCGAAGAAGATCGGGCCGATCTGGTTTTCCGTGAAGATCTGCAGCAGCAGGTCTTCGCGTGCACCGTCGATCAGGATCTTGCGCTTACGCAGTTCGTCGAGCGGCTCGCCGTGGTTCGGCACACGGCGGTCGACCAGTTCGTAATACGTGTCGATCGTGTCGAGCAGCGAGATCTTCGACGCGCGCAGCCCGTCGACGGTGCGGCAGATGTCGTTGCTACCGAGCGCGATGTGCTGGATGCCTTCGCCGTGATACGCGTCGAGGTATTCCTGGATCTGCCCCGACGTTTCCGAACCTTCTTCGTTGATCGGAATCCGGATCTTGCCGCACGGCGAGGTCATCGCCTTCGACTTCACGCCCGTCACCTTGCCTTCGATATCGAAGTAACGCACTTCGCGGAAATTGAACAGCCGCTCGTAGAACTCCGCCCATTCCTGCATGCGGCCGCGATGCACGTTGTGCGTCAGGTGGTCGATGTAGGTGAGGCCGTGGCCGGCGGGGTTCGGGTTCGCACCGGGGATCGGTTCGAAGTCGACGTCGTAGATGCCGATGTCGCCGATGCTGTTCGGCTGCGCACCGTTCTTGCCGCGCCAGCGGTCGACGAAATAGATCAGCGAGTCGCCGATGCCCTTGATCGCCGGGATGTTCAGTTCCATCGGGCCGGTCTTGTTGTCGAAGCCCCATGCGCCGAGATCGAGCGCATGCCGGTACGCCTTCCCTGCGTCCTGTACGCGAAACGCGATCGCGCAGATCGACGGACCGTGCAGGCGCGCGAAGCGCTGCGCGAACGAGTCCGGTTCGGCATTCACGATGAAGTTGATTTCGCCCTGGCGGTACAGCGTCACGTCCTTGTGACGATGCCGCGCGATCGCGGTGAAGCCCATCTGCTCGAACAGCTTGCCGAGCGCTTTCGGATCGGGTGCGGTGTATTCGATGAACTCGAAGCCGTCGGTGCCGACGGGGTTGTCCCAGGTTGAAACCTGCATGTCTGTCTCCTCTGTCGGGCGCGTACCGCGATGGAATGACGCAAGTGTAAGTCGCCAGATAGGGAGAAAGCTTGCGAACTTAAGTGGAGATCACTAGGATTGCGCTATTTAATAGCTGTGATTCGATAATCGAAGGCAGAAAATGGCTGACATCGAGATAGATGCAATCGACCGGCGGATTCTTGCCATCCTGCAGGAGAACGGCCGGCTGTCGAACCAGGACATCGCGGAGCGCATCAATCTGTCGCCTAGCCCATGTCTACGGCGCATTCGTCGGCTTGAAGAGAGCGGGGTGATCCGCGGCTATGTTGCGTTGCTCGATCCGCAGCGGCTTGGACTAGCGCTGCTCGCGTACGTCGATGTGCGGCTGGAAAAACGCGGCGGACCGGCGGTGAGCGTGCGCAGCGACGGCAGCACGTCGAGGCGTCCCGGTGCGACGCATGCGGAACTGTTCCGCGCGGCCGTGCAGGCATGGCCCGAAGTCGTGGCGTGCCACGCGATGACCGGCGACATGGATTACATGCTGCGGGTACACGTCGAAGACATGGCGCACTTCTCGCGCTTCATGCAGGATCAGTTGCTGCATCATCCGTCGGTGATCGACGTCAAGACCAGCTTTTCGCTGGATACGATCAAGGAAACGACGGCACTGCCGATTCTCTAGGCACGCGCCACAGTGGCTTCGGGCGGACTGTGCGGACATAAAAAAAGCGGCCGAAGCCGCTTTTTTCCTCATCGGTCGGGGTGGCCCGCGCCTTACGCCGCCGCCGCCGTGGGCAGAAACGATTCAAGCAGCATCGACGCCCGGCGTGCCTGCCGCTTGAGCGCGTAGTCGAACACCGCAGCCTGTTCCTGCAGCATTTCGCTGAGGATGCTCGACTGGTCTGCCGGCGACAACGTCAGGTACGCATCGGCTTCGCCATACGCGTACTCGATCTTCATGCCGGCCTTTCTCGCGATGTGCATCATCGTCGAGTTGCGCGACAGGCAGTGCATATAGAGCGTCGTCACGTGCGTATTGCGGCTGCGGATCGCAGCGCGTTCGAACAGCTTCGAACCGGCACCCTGGCCGCGCGCGCTTTCCAGCACCGACACGCCGAATTCGGCGGTGCGCTTTTCGCCGTCGGCGGGCAGGTAGGCCAGATGGCCGACGCCGGCGAGCTGCAACTGGCTGTCGAACACACCGAACACGGTGTCGCGCGAGAAATCGATTGCGCGGACGTAGTGTTCGATCACGTGGTTCGGCACGACCTGGCCGAAGCGCAGCAGACGGTCTTCTTCGTTCAGCGCGAGGAAGTGGGTGAGCAGACGGTCGCGGTCGGCGGAAGTGAGTTCCCGGACGAGAGCAGGCGCGCGACTGCCGGCCTGCAACAGGCGATCGGATGTCACGATCGGCTCATCGCCGCGGTTAGCGAGCTTGTTCATGGACGGTTCTCCTTTTCAGACGGACAGCATGATGCGATGCACCAAGCATTGTAGTCGAACCGTCAGGATGAACCTAGGGAAAACCCTGAATTTGCTGGAGGGGATGTTCTAGAACGTTATTTTATGACGCTCAAGTATATGATTTTATTGAATTTGTTCGTTTAACTACATTCGGCCGATGAATCGCCATTTGCCGACTGGGTGGTCGAAAAAATGCTGCCGTGCCGCATTTCGTGGCTAACCGAGCCCGTGCTCGATCATTCCGACCACCTGTTCCGCAAACTCCTGGTACCCCATCCGGCCACCCGGTTTGAGCCAGGTAAAGGTCCAGTTGATCATGCCGAACACCATCATCGTTAGCGCGGTCTGGTTGTCGCGGGTGCTGCGCTCGGGGTAGGCACGCGTCAACTGGCGCGCGAACGCGGCGACCACGTCGCGCTGACGGTTCAGGATGACTTCACGCTGCGTATCGACCAGATACTTCACGTCGTTCAGCAGCGCCACGTGCCGGCTGTGCGAGGTCTCGTACTCGGTGAGGAACGCGCGGACCAGCTCGGCGAAGGTTTCGCGCTCGGTCAGGCCGCGCCGCTGGCTGGCGCCTTCGACCTCCGCGATGATCAGCATCAGCCGCTTCGTGTAGCGGTCGAGCAGATCGAACAGGATCGCTTCCTTGCTCGCGTAGTAGTGATAGAGGCGTGCTTTCGACGTACCGCTCGCGGCGGCGAGGTCCGCCATCGAGGTGCTCGGATAGCTGGTCTGCGCGAATTTTTCGGCGGCCAGATCGAGGATCTGTTCGCGTTGTGTTTCGTGATCGGGCGCTCGGGTGCGGGCCATGGTTCTGGACGGTCAGTCGGGGCAGGTGGAAAGGGCGGCGCATTGCGCGGCGCCTGCGGCGCACAGTTCGAGCGTACGCCATGACGATGCATCGCCGCGCAGCCGGACGCGGCCGGTTGCCGCGAGTTCGCGGCAACGCCACAGCGCAACGCCGTCGCTGATGAGAAAGCCGATGTTGGCCGACATCAGCGCCGCGGCGAGGCGGGCGGCTGGTTGCCAGGCGCCGGTGGCCTGGCCGAGCAGGAAGCTGTCGAGTTCGCCGAAGCTGCCGCTCGTGAACGTGTTGTCGCGCAGGCGCCGTGTCTCGCCGTTCGCCTGCTTCACTTCCTGCCATTCAAGCGCGAGCCGGCTGATGCGCAGCACGGAGATCGGCGCTGCGTCGCGCAGATGCGCGCGCAGTACCGCCGGCGCGAACATGCCGACGGAAGTCGCCTGATCGGCGCGGCTATGCGCCCAGGCGCCAGGGTCGGTCAGATCACCGATCGACAGGCGCACTTCGTTCAACCGCTGAGGGCTGTTGCGCAGGTGGTAGCAGACCCGCCGCAGCGTCAACTGATCGGCGGCGCTTTGCGCATGCCAGATCACCACATGTGAGTCGGCGGCGACAAGTCGTTCCAGCTCGGCGGCCTGGCCGGCGAACTCGCCGATGAAGTCGCGTGTGCCGTCGGTGCTGACGCGTTGCCAGAACTCCGCGCGTATATCGGGCGATTCATCGGCGCCGCGCAGAGGCCCGACGGCGAGATCGTCGCGCAGCGCGAGCACACGGTCGTCGCGGTTCGCTTCGCGTAGAGCGCCGCGCAGCGATTCCGCCGCTACGTCGCCATTGGTTATGTGGATTGTGCTCATCGAAAGCTGATTGCCCACTCCGTGAAAAAGGCCGCTCACAGCCGGAATGGAGTCCCGGACGTGAGCGGCCCCTAGTGTAAGCGGATCGCGACCGCGCCGGAAGCGGCGCAGTGGGCGTTCGAAGGTGTGCGCGGGTGATTGTCTAGCGTTCGTCGTAGCTGACTACGACGCGCTCGCTCACCGGATGGCACTGGCACGTGAGCACGAAGCCGTCGCGCACTTCGTGTTCTTCCAGCGTGTAGTTCTTGTCCATCGTCACTTCGCCTTCCAGCACCTTCGCGCGGCAGGTACAGCAGACGCCGCCCTTGCAGGCGTACGGCAACGCGAGACCGGCGCGCAGTCCGACGTCGAGTACGCTCACGCCCTTGTAGGGCAGACGCAGCTTGCGCCGTTTGCCATCGAGAACGATTTCGAGGTCGGCAGCCGGGGTGTTGTCGGTGATTTCGACGATCGGTGCGCCGGCCTGCGGCAGCGGTGTGCCGAAACGCTCGACGTGCACTTGCGCCGGCGCAACGCCGGCCGTTTTCAGTGCGTTTTCGGCGGCGTCCATCATCGGTGCGGGGCCGCAGATGAACGCTTCGTCGATCGAATCGGCCGGCACGAGCGTGTTCAGGAAGTCCATGCACTTCTGCTGATCGAGCACGCCGTTGAACAGCTCGACATCCTGGATGTCATCGGACAGCACGTGATAGAGCACGAAGCGGTTCATGAAGCGGTTCTTCAGGTCTTCGAGCTCTTCGGCAAACATGATCGCGTCGACGCTGCGATTACCGTAAACCAGCGTGAACGTGCTGCGCGGCTCGATTTCGAGCGTCGTCTTGATGATCGCGAGCACCGGCGTGATGCCCGAGCCGCCCGAAAATGCGACGTACTGTTTCCCCTGGCCTGCGTTCAGGTGGGTGAAGAAGCGGCCGTCGGGTGTCATCACATCGATCGTGTGGCCCGGCTGCAATGTGTCGAACGCGAAGTTCGAAAAGCGGCCGCCACGCACTCGCTTGATACCGACGCGCAGTTCGCCGTCGCGGTCGTAATCGGTGACGCCGACGCAGATCGAATACGAGCGACGCGTTTCCTCACCGTCGATGTGCGTTTTCAGCGTCACGAACTGACCTTGCGTGAAGCGATACAGCTCGCGCAGGGACTCGGGGACTTCGAAGGCGACCGAGACCGCGTCGGCGGTTTCGGGACGGACTTCCCGGATGCGCAGCGAATGGAATTGCGGGGTGGCCATATCAGTATGGTTTGAAGTAGTCGAAGGGTTCGCGGCAGTCGAGGCAGCGATATAGCGCCTTGCATGCTGTCGAGCCGAATTGCGCGAGGCGTTCTGTGTGCGCTGAGCCGCAGCGTGGGCAAGCGGGTGCTGCGAGTGGTCTTGGTATAAAGCGGATGACCTGGCTCGGGCTTTGGCTTTCGCTCGATGTGGCCGATGTATGGCTTGCGCAATCGCCGGTGGGCGGTGCGATGCCGTAGGCGCGCAGTTTTTCGCGGGCGTCGGCGGTGATCCAGTCGGTGGTCCACGCGGGCGCGAGCACGGTCTCGATCCGGTATGGCGCGAGGGCGGCGGTGTCGAGTGCCTGCGCAACATCTTCGGCGATCTGCGACATCGCGGGGCAACCGGAATACGTCGGCGTGATCACGACTTCAAGCGTGCCGTCGATACCGCGCCGCACGTCGCGCAGGATGCCGAGCTCGCGGATCGACACGACGGGAATCTCCGGGTCCGGCACGGCTTCGAGCGCGTGCCAGGCGCGTTGCAGCGTCGGGTCGTCGGTGCCGGTGGATGTCGTGGTCGAGATCACGGTCGTACTCTGCGTCCGGTTACCAGGTCGCGCCGGGATGCTGCCGCGCGATGCTTTGTAGTTCCGCGAGCAGATAACCCATGTGCTCGGAATGCTCGCCGTGCTTGCCGGTGGTGATGTGCTTCACCGGTTCGGGCAGCGCGAGCGTGGCTTCTTCGAGCGCGGCGCGTACGTCGGCAAACCACGCGGCTTCGAGCGTCGCAGTTTGCGGGCCGATGCCGGCTGCGCTTACTGCTTCCTCGACGGCATCGGTACTGAAGAACTCGCGCGTGTAGGGCAGCAGATAGTCGAGCGCGGCTTGCGCGCGGCGATGCGATTCGTCGGTGCCGTCGCCGAAGCGGATCAGCCACTCGCGTGCATGATGGACGTGATAACGCGTTTCCTTGATCGACTTCGCCGCGATCGCAGCCAGGTGCTCGTCCGTCGATACTGCGAGCGCGGTCCACAGGTGTGCCATCAGCGTCGAGTAGAAGAAGTTACGCACGATCGTGACCGCGTAGTCGTTGTCCGCGTGCGCGGTGCCCGCGAGCGGACCGTAGTGCGGCAACTCGGCCAGCGTGTAGTTGGCGAACTCGCGTTCGGCGCGAAAGTACGCGTAGTCGTCTTCGGTGCGGATCGTGCCGGTGAGCTGCTGCTCGAGCGTGGCCGCGTGGCTGTACAGCAGCCGCGCCTGGCCGATCAGATCGAGGCTCATGTTGGCGAGCGCGATGTCTTCTTCGAGGATCGGGCCGTGGCCGCACCACTCGGCGTTGCGTTGACCGAGTACGAGCGCGGTATCCGCGAGACGCAGCACGTAGGAAAGATGTTGGGTCGTGATGTCCATGACGCGCTTACATGTGGTTGACTTCGTCGGGCAGCGTATAGAACGTCGGATGGCGGTAGATCTTGTCGCCGGCCGGTTCGAACAGCTCGGCCTTGTCGTTGGGATCGGATGCGGTGATCGCCGACGACGGCACCACCCAGATGCTCACGCCTTCCTGGCGACGCGTGTAGACGTCGCGCGCCATGCGCAACGCCATCGATGCGTCGGCGGCGTGCAGGCTGCCGCAGTGCTTGTGGTCGAGTCCCTGCTTGCTGCGCACGAACACTTCCCAGATCGGCCATTCCTTGTTGATTGACTTGTCCATTGCGGATCTCCTGAATCTTTGCGTGGGGTCAGGCGGCTTGCTGCTGCGCGCGCTGCCGCTGTTTTTCCGTGTGGGCGAGCGCGGCTTCGCGAACCCACGCGCCGTCGTCGTGCGCCTTCACGCGAGTGGCGAGGCGTTCCTTGTTGCAGGGACCGTCGCCGTTGACGACGCGCCAGAATTCTTCCCAGTCGATCGCGCCGTAGTCGTGCTGACCGCGCGCTTCATTCCATTTGAGGTCCGGGTCCGGCAGCGTGACGCCGAGTACCTTGGCCTGGTCTACCGTGGCGTCGACGAATTTCTGGCGCAGGTCGTCGTTCGAGATGCGCTTGATGCCCCACTGCGACGACTGGTTGCTGTGTATCGAGTCTTTATCGCTGGGGCCGAACATCATCAGTACCGGCCACCACCAGCGGTTCACGGCCTGCTGCACGAGTTCGCGTTGTGCTTGCGTACCCTTCATCATCGACATCAGCGAGTCGAAACCCTGACGCTGATGAAACGACTCTTCCTTGCAGATGCGGATCATCGCGCGCGCATACGGACCGTACGTGCAGCGGCACAGCGGAATCTGGTTCATGATCGCCGCGCCGTCGACCAGCCAACCGATTACACCGACATCGGCCCATGTCGGCGTCGGGTAGTTGAAGATGCTCGAATATTTGGCTTTGCCCGCGTGCAGTGCGTCGACGAGCTGATCGCGCGATACGCCGAGCGTTTCGCACGCGCTATATAGATAGAGGCCGTGGCCCGCTTCGTCCTGGACCTTGGCGAGCAGGATCGCCTTGCGCTTCAGGCTCGGCGCGCGTGTGATCCAGTTGCCTTCCGGCAGCATGCCGACGATTTCCGAATGCGCGTGCTGCGAAATCTGCCTTACAAGTGTCTTTCGATACGCTTCGGGCATCCAGTCCTGCGGTTCGATCTTGCCGTCGGCGGTCATCACGGCGTCGAAGCGCGACTGTTCTGGGGAACCTGCGGCTGCGTCCAGCGGTGCGACGTTGCCCGGGATATCGAGGGATTGCGTGTACATGGGGAGCGCTCTCGTCGAGAGTTGTCTGTTTCCGGAGTATAAACCAACCGACCGGTCGGTAAATAAATTTTCGGTGCTGTTTCTAGCGAAATTTCATTCTTCGGTGGAATACGCGGTCACGCTGCTCGCAGCGTTGTGGGCGCTGCCTCGCATAACAATCCTCAATAATTGTTATCTACCTTGCGTCCCCATTACCAGCAATCTATAAACGATGTGCGTCGGCTTGCCGGCGGATTATCGACAGAGAGGCGATATTCTGTTTGATCAGCCACGACTGCACGGAATCCGCGAAGCCTGCGCCGATAATAATCTGGATAACCAATGAAATTGTGAGGCCGCAACCGCAAGACCTTGATCAACCGTGCTTCGTCGAGAGCGTCCAATGAAAAACAAACCATGTCTGGCGATACTGATCGCCGCATCATGCGTCGGCTTGTCCGCGTGTGGCGGTGACTCGGGTAGTTCCTCCAGTGCAGCGAAACTCAACGCCAACACGCAGGCAAAGGCGACCTCTTCCGCCGCGGGCGCGTTGCCGGCTGATCAGCCCTACACCGATCCGAACCGCTACAGTTCGAGCGCTTCGGCATCGTTGGCCGCGACCGCCGCGTTCGATAAGGCGGCTATTACCCACCACTCGATATCGCTAGACGGCAAGCCGGCCAACTACACCGCGACGGCGGGCCACCTGACCGCGATCACATCCGCGGGCGACAAGGAAGTGTCCGTGTTCTACGTGGCCTATACGCTCGACGGCACGACGCCGGGAACACGGCCCGTCACGTTCTTCTGGAACGGCGGCCCGGGTTCATCGACGATCTGGCTGCACCTTGGCTCATGGGGGCCAAGAACGCTCAATATCGACGAGGCTTCGCTGAAGCTCGGCACAACCGCGCCATCGAGCTTCCCGATGGTCGACAACGACGTCACGATGCTGAATGACAGCGATCTCGTGTTTATCGACGCCACGGGAACGGGCTATTCCGAAGCCGTCGCGCCGCACAAGAACCGGGATTTCTGGTCGACAGACAAGGATGCCGGTGTGTTCCGCGATTTCATCAACCGTTATGTGCAGGTCAACAGCCGGCAGCAGTCGCCGAAGTATCTGTACGGCGAGTCGTATGGCGGGATCCGTACACCGATCGTCGCCGATCTGCTCGAACAGCAAGGCAGTCCCGGACAGGGCGGCCCGGCGCTAACGGGCGTGATCCTGAATTCGCCGATTCTCAGCTACAAGACGAATTGCTACGAATACGGCTCCACGAGCGTGCCCTGCAACGGATTCCTACCTTCCTATGCCGGGGTTGCATACGGACGGGGCGCGAACATCAGCAACCCGAACCAGCTTTCGCTCGTGGACTACGTGAGCGGGATGCGCACCTTCACCGACCAGACTTATGCGCCGGCCAACAGCGCCTATCTGTCGAGAGGCACGACGCCGCCGGCGAGTGTGACCACCGCACTGAACGGCTGGACCGCGGTGTCCGCGGCGAACTGGAAAAGCAACTTCAACATGCAGCCCGATACCTACGCGAACTACCTGCTGAACGGCGTGGGGTCGATCGATATGTACAACGGTCTGGTCGCCGCACCCGCTGGAGCGAACTATGATGGAAGTTCGTACAACGACACGGCATTCCAGAACGCAATCAACGACTATCTACCGAACTTCCTCAGCTACAAGAACGCATCCGCGTACAACCTGGAGCCTTCCGTCATCATCGATGACTGGAACTTCACGCACGGTTCCGATACCTCGGGGCGTCCGAGTTCGCTGG
Organism: Paraburkholderia sp. CHISQ3; assembly: GCF_030464945.1. Classification (NCBI taxonomy): domain Bacteria; kingdom Pseudomonadati; phylum Pseudomonadota; class Betaproteobacteria; order Burkholderiales; family Burkholderiaceae; genus Paraburkholderia; species Paraburkholderia sp. CHISQ3. The sequence continues at coordinate 24,325 of NZ_JALPRG010000019.1, read as the reverse complement.
GAGATATTGTCGACGTGCTGACACTCGATCCGTCGCTGAAAATGAAGGTGTTCGGCGGTTACGACGATCTGGTCTGCCCGATCCATCAGACCGAGCTCGATCTGCAGGGCGCAAACCTGGCACAGACGGTACCGTTCCAGCAATTCCCGGGCGGGCACATGATCTATCTGATGAAGAGTTCGCGGGCGCCGATGAAGCAGGCCATCGACACCTTCTTCGCCGCTACACCGGCCGCGGCCGACGTGGCGTCGCACTAACCATGGAGAGCGCTAACATGAACAGGGTATGGGCTAGGGTTGTAATGGTCTGCGCGCTGTCGTCGCTGGCATCGCATGGCGCGGTTGCGCAGGTGGCGAGGATCGCACCGATCTTGGGTTCGATCGATGCACAGATGGTCCGCGTCGGAGACATGCTGCGGCCGCCGCCGTCGCCACCGAGCAACGACACGCCAGAACTGCGCGGACAGGCACTGCATCAGCATGTGCTCGACCAGATGAAGGCCCGGTTTGACGCGGCGGCCGATCCGTCGACGCATCTGCTGACCCAGCAGGCCGCAAAGGACCATGGCATGGGCTACATCGCCGATCACTTTCAGCAGATCGATCGTAACGGTAGCGGCTATATCAGCTTCGAGGATTTCCGGAGCTTCCTGCGGGCCCGGCACGGGGTGGCTTTTTCGAACAACTAGCGTGATCGTGCGGTGGAAGGACGCCGTTGAGGTATAGGCCGGCCGGATAGACTCCGGCCGGTTTTTTATTTCATTCCAGGAGACGCTGGGAATTCGAGCGCCTTTGATTTCCACGCATATATCGATCATTCGCATATCGGTCCTCCCAGTATCACAAATCGATATCCGCGCAAGATCTGCTTTGTCGCAATCCTCATTTGAGCAACAATGCCCCCCATATCGTGAAACCACGGGCGGCAATCCGTTCGACTACAAATGACTGATATCTCCGAAGAATCGCGTTCACAGGATCACGTGGCAGCACAAGGCGAATCGGGCACCCCCTCCATGTGGCGGAGCTTCCTCCTGCTCGCGGCAGCGGGCGCTGTAGTCGCAGGTTTTTCTGTACTCGGCTACTCGAGCCTCTACTGTCGGGATCTCGGAGGCACCGTGTTCTGGACGATTCTCTTTGGCGTTGCTGCCCCCGCCATTTCAGCCGTCGAGACGCCCGAGATATTCTGGAGTGTGTTCTTCGGATACCTGGCGGTGGTTTTCATCGTCACCCGGTATACCCCGTTCCGACTCACATGGTCGCGATTCGCGATTGGAATTGCAGCTGGTTATATCCTGGCTGCCCTGATCACATGGAATTTTGTCGGCCACGGCAATTGCGGACTTGCCTAACTAGAGCTGGCGGTCACATGTCTACGGGACCAGGCAAATATCGACAGGGCCGTCCAGGACTCCGAGGCGCGTGACTACCACCTATGAAAAGAAATCTATTGAACCGCCTGTTCTTCCTCTCCATTGCGTTACTGGCAGTTGCCACGCTGAGCGGCTGCGGATGCGGGCCGCTCAGCGAACAGGATGTGGGTGTCAGCAAATGGCAACCCCAGACCGCCAAAGCCCGATTGTCGAACGCAGACACCGCGACCGATGAGTGTCTGGCAACCGTCGTGAGGCAATGCACCGATGATATGGCGTCGGCCTGTGGCGATCGCTCCCACTCTCACACGGTGTTCCGGGATCGCGTGACAGGTGATCGAATTAGTGACGCACGAATCAGCAGGCTCTGTGCAGCCCCTCAGAGTGGGCCTGAGTCGGCGTGCGCTCTCGGCGTGGTTCCACGCGACACCATAGATGAATGCATGGCTGGAAAGGGCTTCAAAAATGTAGAGATAACCAAGAAGGCCTGCTACCTCAATTTCGGTTAAGCGTTCGACCTGCCGGTCGATCCTGGCGCCGCACGACAGCCGCTACCTGAAGCGCCCCCTCAACCTCCCCCACCAACCGATCGAACCATCGACGCAGCAAGCGATTCGACAACGACCGCGGAATCGACCACGCGATCGCTTTGTACACATCCTCGCGACGCACTTTCGACACATGCCCCGGTGTGAGCCAATCCTCGTTAGCGACGAGCAGCCGCAGCGTCATCAGACCGATCACGATGGGCCAGATACAGGCGAGGCGCAGACGCATTGCGGTCGGCGAGATCGCGAACGTGTAGTCGAGTGCCGCCTGGTAATGCGCCATCGCGATACGCACGAGATCGAGCATCACGGGCCGCGCGAGATCCGACGCGTTTTCGCCGAGTAGATCGGTGGGTGATATCTGCGCACGGGAGAGACGATCGGCGGGGAAATAGCAGCGCCCGATCCGTAGATCTTTTGCGCCGTCGCGCAGTACGTTGGTCAGTTGAAGCGCCTTGCCGAAGCGGATGCCGAGCGCTTTCATCTCGTCGGCGTCGCGTCTGAGCGCGCCTGGCTTGTGCGCGACCGACATCGTCGTCCAGAACTCACCGACGCAACCGGCAACCATGTACGTGTAGCGATCGAGTGCGGCATCGTCGGGCAACGCGAGGATCTGCCCTGACGTTTCGTCCGGGAACGTGACGAGATCGAACTCCATCCCGCGACTCAACGTCGTCACGATGCCGCGCACCGCTGCACGATCGGTCTCGCCGAGTTGCGCGAGGATCGCAATCGCGGGACCCAGCGATTCAAGCAATATCTTCTCGCCGGAATCGGTTTGCTGGCTCGCGATCTCGGCCGCCATCGTGCGTAGTGCTGCATCGTCGGGCTGGCCGTTCACCTGTTCGCGCAGCGACAGCAGCCATTCGAGACGCCGTGCCGGCGGCAGCATGGACGTGTCGGCGATCGTATCGGCCGCGCGTGCGAGCAGGTAGGCGAGGCCAACCGGGTCTCGCATACCGGTGGGCAGCACAGCGAGTGTGAGATAGAACGAACGCGACACCTTCTTAAGCAAAGGGCCGAGCAGGAAGGCGCGGGAGGTTTGGCTCATGCCACGTTAGATGTGTTGCCAATTTCGGGAGCGCCCATTGTATCTTCTGATGCCGGTGGACCGACGACAGCGAAGTGCAGATAAGGGGTGAACGAGTGGACCTACTCCCGAGGTGCACGCATCCTCGAATTTCAAACCTGGCCGATACCCCCATCGACCATCAGATCCGCTCCCGTCACATAAGAACTCTGGTCCGACGCGAGGAAAAGCGCCGCGCTGGCAATCTCCTTAGTCTCGGCGAGTCGACCGAGCGGGACCATGCTCCGGTACATGTCCACCAGATCCTCGCGCGTCGCCGACTGGGCATCGAGAATCGGCGTGTCGGTTACGCCAGGGCTCAGCATGTTGGCGCGAATGCCACGATCCTTGAACTCCGCAGCCCAGGTCCGGGCATAGGAACGTAGTGCCGCCTTGGTGGCCGCGTAGGCAGTGTGACCAGGAATGCCCATGAGGTGCATCGCCGACGAAACCAGGATGATCGACCCGCCACCTGTCATGAGCGGCAGCAACTTCTGCACGAGGAAGACGGGGCCGCGAGCCATGAGGTTGAATGCCTTGTCGAAATGCTCGGGTGTGATGGTGTCGATCGAGGCTTGCTCCGTAAAGCCCGCATTCGAAACGACGATGTCGACGACGCCTTTTTCTTCCCTGACTGCCGCGGCAACGCGGTCGAGATCGTCGAGGTTTGCGGCGTCCGCCCGGAGCGCGGTGACGTTGCGTCCGATCAGTTTTACGGCCTCGTCGAGTTGCGCTTGCCGACGACCGAAGATAAAGACGTGAGCGCCTTCGGCGACAAAGCGCTGGGCGATTGCGAGACCGATGCCTGTGCTGCCGCCGCTAATAACGGCGATCTTGCCTGTGAGAGTGGGCACTAGAGCCTTCTGTCTGATGGGGATGACCGAAGGATGGTAATTGCCGCTTTCGGGAATGATAATCCGCGGAATTCCCATATGATCTATTCTTCAAGAGAATTGATCAGGTGAGGGAAGTGCAATGGACCGGTTTCACGAACTGAACGCCTTCATCGCTGTGGTTGAAGCAGGTGGTTTCTCTGCGGCGGCGCGCAGAACCGGCGATTCGCAGTCCTCGATCAGCAAGGCGATTGGTGCGCTGGAAAAGCGCCTCGGCGTGATGCTGTTCAACCGGAGCACACGCAGCGTAACCCTGACGGATCAGGGGCAGCGATACTACGACCGGACTAAACCGCTCGTCGACGAGATGGATGAAGCCGACGGCGAACTGACGAGTAGTACGCTCGATACCTCCGGTCCGATCAGGATCGCCGTAGCCTCTACTTTTGGGCGCCTCCACGTTCTCCCGCTAATACCCGAGTTGTTATCGCTCAATCCTGGTCTCCAGGTCGACCTCGTTCTATCGGATTTCGTGCGGGATATGGTGGAAGACCGGATCGATCTGGCGATTCGGGTAGGCGCCGTCAACGATCTTGATGCGGTCGTCAAGCGCGTGGCCAGCACGCCGCTCGTATGCGTCGGATCGCGTCGATACTTCGAGCAACGAGGTATACCCCGGACGCCCGCCGAACTCGTCGATCACAATTGCCTTTTATATGGCGGCTTGACGGAGTCGGCGAACTGGCCGTTCGTCGGGCCGGACGGTCGGTTCAGCGTGCCGGTTCGTGGAAATCTGTCGTCGAACAGTGTCGAGACGATACGGGCCGGCGTGCTGGCCGGAGTGGGAATTGGCTTGTTTGCCAGAGTTTCGCTTGCTGATGAGCTTCAGCATCCAGACGTGATCACGATTCTCGACGAATTTATCAGCGATGCGAGAGACGTCAGCATCGTCTGGCCAAAGCGCCGCTTTGTGCCGGCGCGCGTACGCCGTACCACGGATTTTTTTGCAAAGGCGCTTGCGCAACGAGTTTAAATCGACGTACTTGATCGATGCACCGGCGACATTGTCATGGCTGCAGCTGTCGACGACTTGCAGACCAGCACCACGCGCAACACTAGTCCACCACTGCGCGCTCGTCATAGCGAGCACGCGCTCGCTCGACTTCAGGAAGGTACTCGAGCGTCCATTGATAAAGCGCCTTGAACGGGCGATCAAGCGAACGCCCAAGCGCTGTGATCTCGTATTCGACCGAGATCGGCGATGTAGTAACCACGTTTCTCTCGACGATGCCATTCCGCTCGAGCCGCCTCAAACATTGCGTCAGCGCTTTCTGCGTGACCCCTTCAATACGACGCTTGATCGCATTGAACCGTAGCGGCCCCTCGCGCAGCGACGCAATGATCAACACCGACCATTTATCGGCGATCTGGTCGAGCAGCAGACGACTCGGACAATCTGCCGCGGATAACACCTTGGTTTGAGATTCGTGCACGACGGTTTCCTGAAGGCTACCTGGTTGCATTGCGGTGACTCATTGACACTAAGTATAAAACATATACCATCAAGTTTTCCATCCGTGAGATTCATCAATGACCAGTCCGCAACTCGACACGTTGTTCCGACCGTTTCAACTGAAAACACTCAACCTGAAGAACCGCATCGTAATGGCGCCGATGACGCGCTCGTTCTCGCCGGAGGGTGTACCTGGCGCCAACGTAGCGGATTACTACCGGCGGCGCGCATCAGGCGAAGTGGGCCTCATCATCTCCGAAGGAACGGTCATCGATCGTCCGTCGTCGCGCAACGATCCCGCTATCCCGTTCTTTCACGGCGAGCAAGCGCTCGCCGGCTGGAAGAATGTGATCGATGCCGTGCATGAAGCAGGCGGCAAGATGGCACCGCAGATCTGGCACGTCGGCGCAGTCTCCAACCCGTTCACCGAATGGCGGCCAGATGCGCCGGCCGAAAGTCCCTCCGGCCTTGTTGCGCCTAAAAAGGAGCGCGGCAAAGCGATGACCGACGAGGACATCGCAGACACGCTTGCTGCATTTGGACGGGCAGCAGCAGAGTCGAAGCGCCTCGGCTTCGACACAGTCGAGATTCACGGCGCGCATGGTTATCTGCTCGACCAGTTCTTCTGGGACGGAACTAATCAGCGTTCAGATCATTTCGGCGGAAGCACCGTGCGGGAACGATCGCGCTTCGCAATCGAAGTGGTCAAGAGCGTCAGGGCAGCGGTTGGGCCCGATCACCCCATCATCCTCCGTCTAAGTCAATGGAAGCAGCAAGACTTCGCTGCCCGGCTGGCGCATACGCCGGACGAAATGGCGGACTGGCTCGTCCCCCTCGTAGAGGCGGGCGCCGATATCCTGCACTGCTCCCAAAGGCGCTTTTGGGAAGCGGAGTTTCCGCAAATCGATGGAGAGAACGGGCTCAACTTCGCCGGGTGGGCGAAGAAGTTGACCGGCGCCGCAACGATTAGCGTGGGCTCCGTCGGTCTTTCCGTCGACTTCATCGGCACCTTCGGCGGTGAAAGTTCTCCGCCGGCGAGCCTCGATAATTTGCTGGAACGGATGGCACGCGACGAGTTCGACCTGATCGCGATCGGCCGCGCGATACTGAGCGACCCGGAATGGGTGGCGAAGATTCGTTCGGGCGACACCAGCAGCTTGAAGGACTTCAGTCCCGCGGTACTGGCCGAGCTTCACTGATCTTCAACCGGCGAAGCCGGGTCTCAAAGCCCCGCGACGGCTCTGTCCAACTCCAACGTGACAGAGCCGTCAACCTGAGCGGTAGGCCTTCCCACCCAACGGATCGGGAAACCACTGAGAAAACAGTCTGCCCACAGAAAGCAATCAGAAGGGCAGCTTTCCCTATACTTCCTCGCATGCCAACGCCTGCACCGACAGGCGCTGTTTCAACTGTGAGGAGACAGCCATGCCGCGCCACACAGGAACCCTGTTCCGTGCACTGTTCTGCATCGTGGCGCTAACGGCGGCGCGTCTCGTGAGCGCGCAACCCATTGTGCTGATGACCGGCGGTGCTGCAAAGCTGATCTATCTGCCGGTGATCCTTGCTGACCAGCTCGGCTACTTTCGCAAGGAGGGGCTCGAGGTCCGCATCGTGTCTGCGCCGGCGGGCATCGATACGTCGACCGAACTCGTTGCGGGCGCAATCCAGGGCGCGGTCGGCTTTTACGATCACACGATCGAGCTGCAAAGTCATGGTCTCGATGTGCAGTCGGTCGTCGTGCTGGGTCAATCGGCCGGCCTCATCGAACTTGCACGACGCGACAGCGACATGAAGACGATGGCTGACGCGAGAGGTCGCCGGCTCGGCGTGACCGGCTTCGGTTCGTCGACTTACTTCCTCACGCGCTACCTCGTTGAGCGCGCAGGTGTGCCGTCCGGCGCATACACAGTTGTCCCGCTTGCCAACGAGTCCGCGTTCGAGAAAGCGATTGTCGACGGCACGATCGACGCGGGCATGATCGAAGAGCCGACTGCGACGCGCATGCTGACTCGCCTCGAAGCGAGGCCGCTCGTCGACATGCGCAGCGTGAAAGACACGCACACGCAGCTGGGCGGAGCATACGTCGGCGCCTGTCTCTACATGCAGCGTGACTGGGTCGATGCTCACCCGGACGAGACGGCGCGGCTCGCGCGGGCGGTGCGTGATGCGCTGCGTTTCATCCAGACACATGACGAAGCCGCCATCGCAGCCGTTGTACCTGCAACGATCCGCGGCGATGACCTCGCGATCTACCTGAAGGCGCTGGCCATTGCGAAGCCGGCGTACTCGTCGACGGGTGCGATGCCGGCGGACGCACCGTCGGCGGTGCTCGCAGTGCTCGCTGGGGCCAACCCCGAGTTGTCGGAGCGGCACATCGACCTCGCGCGTACCTATACCAACCGCTTCGTCGCTGCTGCGCCTGCGGGCGCAGCGGACGACCAGGCCGCAGGTTCGCACTGAACCTCGCCCACACCGGAGACTGCTGTCATGCGCGCCATCCAGATCCACGAGTACGGCGGACCCGAAGTACTGCAGCGTGTCGAGATCGACGTGCCGAAACCGGCGCCGGGTGAAGTGCTGGTGCGCGTCGTAGCAGCCGGCATCAACTTTATGGACATCCACACGCGGCAGGGTAAGTATCGCGAGTCGCGCACTTACCCCGTGAGGATTCCATGCACGCTCGGTATGGAAGGCTCAGGCGAAGTCATCGAAGTGGGCGCGGGTGTCACGTCATGTCGCAAGGGCGACCGGGTTGCGTGGTGCATCGCGTGGGGCGCGTACGCCGAGTACGCGCTGGTGCCCGCTGCACGGCTCGCGAAACTGCCGGATGGGATCGACTACGACGTCGCTGCTGCAGCGATTTTCCAGGGTTCGACTGCACACTATCTGCTCGAGGATGTCGCGCACATCGGAGCGGGTAGCACGTGCCTCGTGCATGCCGCGTCCGGCGGCATCGGACAGTTGCTCGTGCAACTTGCAAAGCGGCGTGGCGCGGAAGTGTTCGCGACCACCAGTTCCCCCGCCAAGGCGGCAATTGCGAAGTCGCTCGGAGCCGATCACGTGCTGATGTACGAGGATGGGGCGTTCGCCGACAGGGTCCGCGACTTGACGCAGGGTCGAGGCGTCGATGTCGTATTCGATGCGGTGGGCCGGACTACGCTGCGCGACAGTTTCCGGGCGACGCGAACACGGGGTCTTGTCGTCAACTACGGCTCCGTCACCGGTCCAATGAGCGATCTCGATCCTTATGAACTGGGCGAAGCCGGTTCGCTCTTTCTCACCCGACCGCGGCTTGCGGATCATCTGGCCGATGTCGAAACGGTACAGCGTCGCGCCGACGATATCTTCGATGCCATCCAGCAGGGCGCGCTGCACATCGGCATCAACGGCCGTTACACGCTGGATACCGTAGAAGCAGCGCACGCGGCGCTCGAAGAACGCCGCCAGTCGGGCAAGGCTGTGATGGATATCGCCTAGCCGCCAGCACTACTGCCAAGAACCGTTGCCCGGAGCACGCCATACGTGCGCCGGTTGTTCAGACTCGTCATTACGCACAAAAGAGCACCATGGAACCATCCACTACCCATCCTTCAGAATCGCGTTTTCGAGCAGTTTTCCGCGTGGTCAGCGGCAACTTCCTCGAGATGTTCGACTTCACGGTCTACGCCTACTACGCCACCGCGATCGCTCACACGTTCTTTCCCGCGGAAAATGAATTCATCTCGTTGCTGCTTGCGCTCTCCGTGTTCGGCGCGGGATTCCTCATGCGGCCGATTGGCGCGCTGGTGCTTGGGGCGTATATCGATCGCCACGGGCGGCGCAAGGGGCTCATCCTGTCGCTGTCGCTGATGGCGGTCGGCACCGCATGCGTGGCGTTCGTGCCCGGCTATGCGACGATCGGCGTCATCGCGCCCGTGATCGTGCTGATCGGTCGTTTGCTGCAGGGGTTCTCGGCCGGTGTCGAACTCGGCGGCGTGTCGGTCTATCTCTCGGAGATCGCGACACCCGGCAAGCGCGGTTTCTTCTGTTCGTGGCAATCAGGCAGTCAGCAGGTCGCGGTCATCTTCGCGGCGTCGCTTGGTGTGCTGCTCAATCAGCTGTTGCCCGCAAGCGAGTTGAGCGCGTGGGGTTGGCGTGTGCCGTTCCTGATCGGCTGCCTGATCGTGCCGTTTCTCCTGCTCATTCGCCGCACGTTGCGCGAGACCGACGAGTTCGCGGCGCGCAAGCGCCATCCGGGTTTCGGCGAAATCATGAAGTCGATGATCGACAACGCCGGCCTGATCGTCGCGGGCATGGGGCTGGTCGTGATGACTACGGTGTCGTTCTATCTGATCACGACCTACACGCCGACATTCGGCAAGACCGTGTTGCATCTGTCGGCCGTCGATTCGCTGATCGTTACTGTTTGCGTGGGCGTATCGAACTTCTTCTGGCTGCCGGTTTCGGGAGCGGTTTCCGATCGCGTTGGACGACGTCCCATCCTGCTGCTCTTCACCGTCCTCACGATGCTGACGTCGTATCCAGCGATGCAGTGGCTGGTCGGTGCGCCGTCGTTCGAGCGGCTCTTGCTGGTGGAGCTCTGGTTTTCGCTGCTCTATGCGTGGTACAACGGCGCCATGGTCGTGTCGCTGACCGAACTGATGCCGGCCCATGTGCGTACGACCGGCTTTTCGATGGCTTACAGCCTCGCGACGCTAGTGGGGGGCTTCACCCCGGCCGTTTCGACGTCGCTGATCCACTTTACCGGAGACAAGGCCGCACCCGGTGCGTGGATGGGCTTGGCAGGATTGTGCGGCGCCGTGGCGACGCTGATACTCTACCGTTCGCAACAGGCACGCAACGGATACAAGCTGGCATAGCTTTCCAGGGCAATGAGACTTCTGCTGATCGAAGACAACCGGCAACTCGCGCATTGGCTGTCGAAGACGCTGACCGACGAGGGTTTCCTCGTCGAGCATGCACTCGACGGTGAAATCGCGGAGGCATCGCTGCGCGACGCGCACTACGACGTCGTGCTACTTGATCTGAACCTGCCCGGCATGTCGGGCAAGGCGTTGCTGCGTCGCATGCGCAAGAATGCCAGCGACACCCCCGTGCTGGTCCTGACCGCAACGGGCGACGTCGGCGAAAAGGTGATCTGTCTGAGTGAAGGCGCCGACGATTACGTCGTCAAACCATTCGACGACCGCGAACTGGTGGCGCGCATCAAGGTACTCGCGCGCCGTCACGCGCCCGCGCGTTCGAACCGCATCCGCTGCGGCACGTTGCTCTATGACATGGACCGCCGCCAGTTTTTTATCGACGACGACGCGTTGTCGCTTACGCCGCGTGAGCACGCGGTGCTCGAAGCGCTGATCCTGCAAGCGGGGCGCACGGTCTCGAAGGCGGTGCTCGCCGAAACCCTGACCGATAAGGACTCGCCGCCAAGCGGCGACGCCATCGAAATCTACGTGTCGCGCCTCAGAAAGAAAATCGAGAAGAGCACAGCGGCCATCATTACGCTACGTGGGCTCGGTTATCTGCTGGAAAATGAAGAACCGCAAGCGTAGCCTGCGTGCGCGGCTCCTGCTCTGGCTCCTTGTGCCGATGACGGCATTCAGTGTCGTCGCGGGCTGGCTCACGCATGAGAATGCGCGCCGCACGGCGGATCTGCTGCAGGATGCAGCGCTGCTTGCCGCTGCCCGCGTGATGGCTGCCGATGTACGCTGGAGCGGCAACGATCTCGTCGCGTCCGTGTCGCCGAGCACGATCCAGATCGTGGGTACGCCGCAGGGCGATCAGGTTTTTTATCGCGTCGAGATCGCGGGCGGGCCTGTCATAGCCGGAACCTCGGATTTCCCGGAAACGTCTCTCACAGATTCACCCCGTTGGTACGACGCGCACGTCTCGCAGATGCCGATACGCGCCGTTACGTTGAAGCGCCCTATGTACGACGCCGGCAGGATCGTCGACGTCGTGGTGTCGGTTGGGCGCACACAGATCGCGCGCGATGCGATGGTCGCCTCGCTATGGAAGCCGCAACTCGCGTATATCCTCGGCAGCATTGCGGCCGCGATGGTGCTGGTCTATGCGGGGCTGACACTGGAGCTGCGACCGCTCGAAAGGCTGGCGAGAGGTCTCGCCGCGCAACCGTCGCAAAGACGGGTTCGCATCGATACGACCGATGTCCATGCGGAGCTGCATCCGCTGATTGCCGCATTCAACGCGTGTCTCGACATCATCGAGCGGCAAGCGTTGACCCAGCGGCGCTTCATCGCCGACGCCGCCCATCAGATCCGCACGCCGCTCACGCTGCTGGGAATCCAGCTGCAATACGCGCGGCGCCAGCACAACCTCGAGGACGTGAGAGAAACGCTGCTGGCCATGCACCACAGCAACCGGGCGATGGTTTCGCTGATCAACCAGTTGCTGATGCTTGCGCAGGCCGAAGCGGCCGACTATACGGCGTTCGAAGGCGAAGTTGTCGATGTGCGGGAAGTCATCGCGCGCGCGATCGAGAAACTTGCGCTTGCCGCACGGCGTCGCGATATCGAACTGGTCGTGTCTATCGCGAGTCCGCTCTTCGTGACGGGGAGCGAGACGTTGCTTTCGGAAGTGCTGTCGAACATCGTGGACAACGCGATCCGCTATTCGCCCAAGGGCACGCAGGTCGCGATCGATGCAAGTCAGACCGGGGGATCGGTCAGCATCCAGGTGCTTGACGGCGGTCCCGGCATTCCCGCAGCGTTGCGCGAGCGCGCATTTGAACCGTTTTTTCGTGCATCTGACGAAGAGGGCAGCGGGCTGGGACTCGCGATCGCAAGAGAGATCGTCCGGGCGCACCGAGGAACGATTTCGCTCGAAGATGCACCCAGCGGCCAGGGGTTGCTCGTGAAGCTCACTTTTCCGGCGAGCGAGCTTCCGTCGCAGAACCCTGGTTAGCTACGAAACGCCGGACCGTTTCGCGATTTCAGGTAGCGCAGGAAGTCGTCGAAGCTCACGGAGCCCTTGTTGTCCTGATCGATTTCCTTGAAATGCGTGACGACGTATCCCCAACCTGCACTCTTCGCCTGCGCGAGAGAGAGCAAATGCGTGGTGGGATCGGCGGCGGCGTTAAAGCGTTGCTGGAGATCGGCCACGACCTGACTCTGCAATGTCTTGCCGGTCGGTTGAGGCACGGTCGTGCCTGGGGAATCGGCGGGCGGGGCGGACATCTGCTCGCCGACCTTGATGTAGTAGCCGCCCGCGTCGTTCATGCTCGCGAAGCCGGTCGCGCGGGTCGTTCCTGCGGCACCGGCAAGCGAGGTCGACAGCACTGCGCCCGCAGCACATACCGCAGTCAGAAGGTGGATAGATCGCATAGTGGTCACGAAAGAGTAAGTTCGGAAATGTCGTTAGCGATGAATTCAGCTTGCATGAGCCGGCGACTGATTGAAGAAATCGTCGATAGCCTGCTTCATCGGGGCGCGCGATCCCTTCGTCAGATAGATCATGTGTCCACCCGGAAATGCCTTGATCGGAACCGCCGACGACAAACCCGCACCCGCAAGATCGAGTTCGCCTTGATGATACGGACACGCGAGATCGTGATACCCGTGGAACACGATGACCTTGAGAGCAGGATCGAGTGTCATCGCTTCGCTCAGATCGGGTAGCGAAGTCGGGTGATTCGACGTGTCGGTACCGTGCGTCCATTTCCAGTCGTTGATGACCGCGCCGGGCTCGATCGCATAGGTCGACGCGCTGCTGTACTTGAGGAAATCTGGCAGATACGTCTTGATCTCGTTGGCGAACGCAGGGTCGTTGTAGTCCTCGGCGTCCTGGCTGTTCGGGCCTAACGGCTTTCCGTCCGATCCAACATAGTCGGTTCCGGCGGGAATGGTCACCAGGCCGTTATAGCGGTCCATCCGCGACCAGAATCCCCACTTGAGCCACTGATTCGCCGGCAACTGCAGCGCAGCCGAAGCGAAATCCGGCACATTCATGTTGAACGCGGTTTGCCACTCGGAAGCAGTCAATCCTGTCAGTGTCGCCATCGTCTGGAAAAGCGCCTGGTCGGCCGGGGTAAAAGTGGACGCTGCGTAGGGCGGATAGAGACCGGACGTCTCGTTAACGTAGTTGGACAGATTGGGCGCCCATTGCTGGGATGCGGCAAGACGCGCCTGACTGACATAGTCGCCAACAGACTGCGCACTCGCGCCCGGATTCTTCATCGAGTACGAAATCGCGGCGTAGCTCGGGATAAATCCTTCGCAAGAGACGTTGGAAACAGTTTTGGTCCAGTTTGGATCGCTGCTGCTGCCCGTGTAATCGCCATATCCGCCAGCCGAATTCCACGCCATGTAGCAGTTGGTTTTATAGCTGAGGATCGGCGAATTCAGGATCACCCCGGTCAACGCCGGACCGCCCTGGCCGAGGCTGCCTTGCTGTTCAAGCAGGTTCGCGACGATGGGCGTGCGGATGCCGCCATAAGACTCGCCGTACAGATACTTCGGCGATGTCTGTCTGCCGTTCACGGTGATATAGCGCGTGATGAAATCGCGGAACGCCGCCGTGTCCTGGTCGACGCTCCAGAAGTCCTGATTCTTGTGAGGCGCGATCGCTTCCGAATAGCCGGTGCCTGGTGCATCGACAAACACGAGATCGCTGTCGCCGAGCATCGTCACGTCGTTATCGACCAGCGGAAAATTCGCGGGCTGGGTTTGCAGCATGGCGGGCGTCAGACTGGCTTCGTCGATGTCCAGCGTCTTGGGACCCCACGAGCCCAGATGCAGCCAGATCGTCGATGAACCTGGGCCACCGTTCCAGAAGAAGGTCACCGGGCGTTTGCCGAGCGGCTGATTGTCGCGCGTGTAGGCGACGTAGAAGAAGGACACTTCTTTGTCGGCGGGTTTCGATGCATCGGTGCTCGGCGCCGCGGCCGTGAGGTGACCGGCCGTGGCGGTGTAACTGACCGACTGACCATTGATGGTCATCGTGTGATGCGTGATCGCTGCCTGATCGAACGCCGCGTTCGCGGGAAGCGCGTCGCTTGCGGCGGTGCTGTACTGGTTGGGGTCTGTATAAGGCTGATCTGCGAGTACCGCCGCCGGCGACGGTTGCCCGGACGACTGTCCCGACGATTGCCCGGAGCTTGCCGAACTCGTACTACCCGAGCTTGAGACGTCGCCGTTACATCCGGAAAGTGTCACCGCGCTCGCGCACAAGAGCGCGAGCCAGAGCAAGTTTTTCTGCATTGACGTGATTCCCCTGATAAGAACCGACTGTTCGGAACATCTTTCATTCGTAAGCTGGTTTCAGCTGGAGCAGCTGTCGCCGCGCCTGCTTCGTAAGTTGCAGGCGCAACCCGATGGACGGCCGCGCTCTCAAGGCGCAGTTGCCGTGCGTCGTTGTTTAGCTAAAGACGACCAGGGAACGGAAGGGGACCAGTTGGTTTAGGGGCTGGTGAGAATCAATGAGATTGCTGCTGCCTGGCACGGCTCGCAGCGTGAACATGGCGCCCGGATCTGTCGAAGCGCTGAGGCTTCGAATTCCCACCTTGATGCTATCGAGTCGTTACATCCGGTTGCCGTACGCCTTTCCGGCATCCACAAGATCGCCAATCAGACTCACCACCCGATCCTGCTTCTCGATATGCGGAAAGTGCCCCGCTTCCGCGACGACTTCAAAGCGAGCACCGGGGATGCTGTCTGCGTAGCGGCGTCCATACTCGACATCGATAATCCGATCGCTCTCGCCCCAGATCACCATCGAAGGAATGGCAATTCCCGCCAGCCGCGCCCGCAGTGTCGGATCGTGCATGAATGCCTCGCCCGAGTAGGACAGCATCACTTTCTGATTCGAGGCCATCATCGCCAGGCCCTCCGGAGTGGCGGGCACCACGGCAAATTGCCTGGGGTCGTGGAATGCAAATGCCGCTCTGTCGGCTGGCGGCAATGTGCCTGGGTTCACGATCGGACGGCCGTCCGGTGCCGCATCGATCCCTGCTGCGCAGAGAAGAACGAGCCCGGCCACGCGCGGCGAATTGCGCAGCGCCATTTCCGCTGCGATCCAGCCGCCGAACGAATTGCCCACCAGAATCACATCGCGGGCGTCCACCTGATCGAGCAGGGCCAGGTAGGCAAGCGCGAGATCGTCGACACGATGGCACCACGCCGGCTGCGGCTGACCCGCAAACCCGGGGTGCGTCGGAACGATCGCCCGTCCGTTTCCGGAGAGAGCACGGGCCAGCCCGGACATCGAATCCGGGCCGGCGCCGCCATGCAGAAGGAGGAAAGTTCGCCCGCTACCCTGATCGGAGATTGCCAGAGGCAGTGTTTCCGCAAAGAGAGGCACAGTTTGATTGCCGATCGTCATGGTGATACCCTCAAGTTCATGTGTATCAGCATAGTTATATAAACATATTTATATGTCAACACAACTCGAAGAACTTGGGCTGGCTATCAAGAAGGTTCAGTCGCGCCATCACCGTGTACTGGATGATCGATTGCAGCGTCTTGGCGTGAGCCTGGTCCAGTGGAATGCGTTGCGTGAAATCGATCGCAATCCCGGCAGCAATGCCCATCGGCTAGCGGAGTTGACCTTCAACTCCGATCAGGCTTTCGGCACGCTGACCACCCGGTTGCTGCGGCTGGGTTTCATCGAACGCGAGGCCGGTCTCGGGCGTGCCAATGCCCATCATCTGACCGCTAGCGGGAAAGCGATGCTGGCGGAGGGGAAGGAGGTCATGCGGGAGGTGCTGGAGGCTTCATTTGCTCCTCTGGACGATGAGGAGCAGACGACGCTGCTCGAAATCCTGAGCAAGCTGCTCGATCATCCTCTTGATGATGACGATGACTCGTAGGTCAGTCGGCGTATTGCCGGTTCGTCCCGGTGGTCACGACCGGGACCGGGACTGCAATCCAATCAGCCTCAACGTTTTCTAATGCTGTTGAGCAACCTGCTCGATGACATCCCGCAGGCGGCCAGCAGCCTCGCTCAACTGCTCGACCGAATGTCCGCCGAAACCCAGCATGAGTCCCGGTCGCGGCGCAGGCCCGTCGTACATGGAAGAAATTGCCCGAACCGCAATACCTGAAGCCGCGGCGGCTGCTTCTACTTGCTTGTCGTCGATATAGGCAGGTAACCAGGCAAGCACATGCATTCCCTGATCGCTCGGTTGAACCTCGATAGCGGGAATCTGACGTTGAAGTTCCGCGAGCAGCGTTGCGCGTCGTTCCGCATAGACTCCCCGAATGCGGCGAACGTGCGTCTCGAAGTAACCATCTCTCATGAACGCTGCGATCACGTGCTGATCGGCTAACGGCGAATGCCGGTCCATCAGTGCGCGCGCGCCAATGAATGCATCGACAAGTGCGGGCGGCACGATTGCATAACCGAGTCTGAGCGACGGAGCCAACACCTTGCTGAAGGTCCCAAGATAGATGACCCGCGCGGGATCGAGTCCTTGCATCGACGGGAACGGATGGCCGGCGTAGCGCAGTTCGCTGTCGTAATCGTCCTCGATGACCCACGCACCGCTTTCCCGCGCCCATCTCAGCAGCGCTGCACGCCGCGCCATACTCAGCGGCATGCCGAGCGGATATTGATGCGAAGGCGTCACGAAAATCGCCCGGGCGGCCGGAAACCTGGCGATCGCATGCGTGAGATCCATACCGTTACTGTCTACCGGCACACGAAACAGTCTGGTCTGCGCATCGTCCAGAACTGCCGTCAGTCCAGGATATGCCGGGTTTTCCGCCCATGCGACATCGCCATGAGACAGCAGAACGCGTGCCGAGACATATAGCCCCTGCTGCGTGCCGCTCATGATGATCACGTTGTCGGCGGTACACGTCACCGCTCTCGACTTTCGCGCGTAGTCGGCGACGGCTTCGCGCAGCGAGCGCAGTCCGGCGGGGTCTCCGTAAGTGGTCGGTGCGGCTGCTTGCGTCGCGCGCACGCGATTGCTCAAGCGTCGCCAGGTGTCGTCGAGCGCTACGTCGCCGCGCGGCACCGCGATCGAAAAAGGCACAGGCGGAAGCGGCGACATCGCCTTGACCACCGCCGCATAGCGTTCGATGTTGGGCGGCAACGGGACCGGATCGTCGGGTGTCGTCGTTTCGAAACCGGTCGGCCTGTCGCGCCATTCAGGCTCCGCCCAGGTTTGCGATACGAGCGTGCCAGCGCCTACGCGCGCCTCGAGATATCCCTCCGCCACCAGCTGTCCGAATACGTCGGTGACGGTGCCGCGCGCCACATCCAGCGAACTGGCGAGCGTGCGCGTAGACGGCAGACGCTCCCCCGGTTTCAACTCACCGCGCGTGATCGCATCGCGCAGCATTCGCGCGAGCTGCTCGCCGATCCGACCGGCGCTTTTGTCGATGGCGCCGAGCACGGGGGCATCGACGGAGTTTGTTTTCCTGGACATGACCGTACCGCTTGCGTAAACCGTCATCACGAGTCCGGTCCATTATGGATACGGTCGTGTCGGAGCGACCTCACGCCGACGGCGCGTCCGCGCCGGCTGGCTTCAGCGCACAATCAAATCACGCGAGTGACGGTGCTGCGAAGGTGGCCACGTGGTCGAGCTTGATATCCGCGTCAGCCAGTAGTGCAGGGGAGAGTGGCGTGGCAGACAGGACCCATTCCTTGACGACGCGCATCGTGAGCGCCACGTCTCGCACAGGTCCGAACGCGCTGACGCCGATCAACGTGCCATCGTTGGCGAGTGAAAAGAAGATTCGACCGGCGCCGATCTTCCGTTGAGCAGTCACGCTTCCCAACGCCGGCAATCCGGCGATCTGCAACACGGCGTCGTATTGATTGGACCAGAACCACGGCAGCGGGTCGTATGCGACTTGCTGGCCCAGCATGCTTCGCGCAACGAGATCAGACTGGTCTTCGGCGTTCTTCCAGCTTTCCAGTCGCAACGGCCGACCGTACCGCGTACTCGTAAAAGCGCACACGTCGCCGCAGGCGAAGATCGCCGGGTCACTGGTGCGAAGATCTGGACCGACCACCACGCCGTTGTCGACATCGAGACCGGCTGCTTCAGCGAGGTGCGTATCGGGACGCACACCGATGCCGTACACGACGTGGTCGCAAGGTATCGATTCCCCCGTCGACAAACGCACGGCCGTTACCCGCTCGGTTCCCTCAATGGCAACTACGGACACACCGAAGCGCAGATCGACGCCACGTTCCCGATGTATGCCGATCAGTTCATCCGATACGATTTCCGGAAGGCTTCTCGTCAACGCATGCGGGGCGGCTTCGAGTACCGTGACGTGGCAACCGAGTTCCCTCGCCGCCGCAGCAACCTCCAGGCCGATGAATCCGGCTCCGATCACTACGATGCGATTTTCCGCGGTCAGATAAGAAGCGACCAGGCTGGCGTCGCGGGTGGTGCGGAGCTGGCTGACGCCGGGCAGGTTCGCGCCAGGCACGGGCAGAGCGATCGCGCGTGCGCCTGTCGCAATCAGAAGCTGGTCGTAGGGGATTGTTCGACCGTCGTCGAGCGTGACGGTCTTTTGCGAGCGCGTTATCGCCGTCACGTTCCGGTCCAGCACGAGTTCGACGGATTGCTCGACATACCATTGCGCGGGCCAGAACTCGCACGCATCGGCAGTCTTCTTGCCGAGAAGCACCGCCTTCGACAGCGGCGGCCGGTCGTAGGGCGGCTGCGATTCATTGCCGATCAAGGTGATCGGCCCGCTCCATCCTTGCTTTCTTAACGCGTGAGCCGCTTTCCCGCCGCTATGTCCCGCACCGATAATGACCACACCATTCACGCTCAGGTCTCCTCTGGCATTTGCATCCTGACGATCAGCAAAAACGTCGATGACGGATGTTATGCCTTTGTGTCGCCGATTGCATCCAGCGTAGCCTGCCCCATGGCTATGTCGCCTTGCGCCTTCAGCGCTTCTCCGAGGCTCAGACGGTCGCGCAGTTCCCGGTTCTGGCTTAGCTTGAACTTGCCTGTAATACGCGTGACTTCGATTTCGATACCGACGATTGCCTTGAGCATCGTGTCGATATAGTCGGCGGGCGCATCGCCCATTTTCCAGGGCTTCGGCAGGGAAGCTTCGTGCGTGCGCGTGAGACGCGCGACCATGCCTCTCACGAACCGCTCGTCATCGCGGATGCGGATTTTTCCATGCAGGTGGACGACCTTGTAATTCCAGGTCGGAACCTGTTTGTGAAACTCGTGCTTGCTAGGGAACCATGTCGGCGACACGTACGCTTCTTCGCCACGGAACACGACCATGACCTCGTCGCCGTCCTTCACCTCCTGCCAGACCGGGTTCGACCGCGCGACGTGGGCGCGAAGCGTGCCGTGTTCGCCTTCGTCCGGCGTGAGTTCAAATGGAATGTGATTGGCGTCCAGACCACCCGGTGTATTGGCAATGAGAATGCCCAACGGATGCTCCCGGATCATGCGATGAAGTGCTTCTGCATCGGGTACAGCGAAGTGCGCGGGTATGTACATATGAAACTCCAGATTCCACCGGTCATCGTCGCGTGACCTGATGTGCGTACAGAGGGGATTCGGTGACGGAACTACACTGCGGTCATGTCGAACTCCGATGTTCGTCTACGACCGAGGCGTTCGGAAGTGCCATTTTTATTCGAATGGACTGGTCCACTTGTCGCTTTGATGAAATGGATCACTGCGTTCGTGACGAGCTCGCGACGATTGTGACAGGTTCGATTCGTTGACCTGGGTACGCGGTCCAATGGGAATTCGCCATGTCTTGCGATCCGGGGGAAACCTGGAATTGCTTCGGGGCGGCGACTTTCAACCAGGCTTAAGCTGCGTTTAAGAAAGCCGCCATATCCTGCAGCTAATCCCCTGTAGCAGATCTTCCTGGCCGCTCACGCGGCCTCTTTTTTTGGACTCAGCGCATGAAAACGCTCTGGCGGTTGATTCAGATCACCGTGTGCCTGCTGGTGTCCATCACCGTTCTGATTTTCCTGCTCTCGCTCGTCGCGCGCGTGGTGCCACACGTGTAACCGACCAGCGATGCGTGGCGAATGACGTCGCGTTCGCTATTGCGTCGGGGTTCCCCATACGTTCGTGACGACTTGTATAGACGCCATGTTTCCAGCATCAATCTCCGCCACCGTCACATTCGTCCGATTTCAACGTTGAGAGACGCCAGCTCGCACCGCGGATCTTGAACGAGCGTGTCGGCATCAAGCAGGTCTTTCACGCCGAGCGGAATCGGCGAGCCGTTGAGTATCTTTCGACAGTTCACCGGGATCAGCGACGACGTGCCGGGTCGCTGTGCGAGAAATTCTGCGGTCCGGTGAATGTGGTGCGGTGTCAGGCTCCTGCGGGTGTGTCGGTGCGCGCTGGTTCGTCCCTCGCGCTACTAATACCGGCGGCGGGGGCTGCTGCAGGTGTCGAGTTCGTCGCATGCTGTGACCCACCAATGCTGACCGCGGAGCGCGCACGCGTGTCGACCTTCAACTCGAATACGTCGGGCCGCGCGTAGTGTCCGGTCACGTCGAGATCGAACTTGCCGCGCACGATGTCGTCGGTATCGATCTCGGCCGAGAGAATGGCTTCCTTGCCATAGACAGGGCCGGCCAGCACTTCGCCCAACGGACTCACAATAACGCTGCCGCCGCGGATCAACACCGTGTCGGGCGCGTCCCCGGCAATACCGGCGTAGTCGGGCGGGCAGCCGTCGCGGGTCAGATACTGGCAAGCGCTCAGCACAAAGCAGCGTCCTTCATAGGCGATGTGACGCATCGAGCTTTGCCACATATCGCGGTCGTCCACGGTCGGTGCGCACCAGATGCCGATGCCTTTCGCGTACATCGTCATGCGTAACGCCGGCATGTAGTTTTCCCAGCAGATCGCTCCGCCCACTTTGCCGAGCGGCGTATCGAGCACAGGCAGTGTCGAACCGTCGCCCATGCCCCAGACCAGACGCTCGCTGGCCGTTGGCATCAGCTTGCGATGCCGATCCAGCAGCGCGCCGTCGGGACCCCAGTACAACATCGTGCAATACAAGGTCGCCCCGTCGCGCTCGATCACCCCGGCGACCAGGTACGCCTGCGCCTGTTTCGCAAACGTGCCGATCCGAGCCACTTCGGGACCGGGCACCTCGATTGCCGATTGCCAGTAGCGCAGGAAGTCGTTCCTCCCTTCGGCACTGCGCATGCCGACGCGTGCGCCGAAATCGAGTCCCTTCGGATATCCGCCCACATAGGCCTCGGGAAAGACGATGAGTTGCGCGCCGGTTTGTGCGGCTTCGCAGCACTGCGCTTCCATTCGATCGAGCGTGGCCGCCGTATCGAATACCCGCGATCCCGCCTGAACGACCGCTACCTGATATTTGCCCATGTATTCCTCCTGACCATTGATGCGGCGCAGTTTGCTATGCTGAGAAATATTCATCAAACAAATTATTTGGAAGATGAAAATTAACGTTGTGGATATTCGAAAGCTGGATCTGAACCTCTCGGTCGTGTTTCTGGCGGTGTGGCAGGAGCGCAGCGTCACGAAAGCGGCGTCCAGACTGGCGCTCAGTCAGGCCGCTACGAGCGCGGCGTTGGCGCGCCTGAGGGAAACATGCGGGGATGCACTGTTCGTTCGCACCCGCGGCGGGATGGAGCCGACGCCGCGCGCGTCGGCGATGGCCGAACAACTGGAGTCCGGCGTCGCGCACTTGTGGCAGGTGCTCACGCAGCATCAGACTTTCGATCCGGCCACTACGGTGCGCAGCTTCTCGATCGGCATGTCGGACGACTTCGAGCTCGCCATCGGTCCGGGCCTGTCGCGGCTCGTTCGCGAAGAGGGCGAACATGTGTCGTTGATCTTCAGGCAAACCAACCGTCACATGGTCGAGCAGATGCTGAACGACCGCGAGATCGATCTGGCTGTGGTTTCGGGGACGGTGCGCCGGGCGTGGATTACCCAGGAACACATCGGCGACGCGGGGTATGCCTGCCTGGTGGACGCCGAAGCGCTAGATTGCCCGCTGCCGCTCACCGTCGACGACTACCTGCGGTTGCCGCATCTGCTCGTTTCGTACTCGGGACGCTCCGGCATCGTGGACACCGCGCTGAATACGCTGGGAAAGCAGCGTGTGGTCCATACGGCGCTGACGCACTTTTCGGCGGTGCCCGCTTTTCTCGCGGGTGTCCGGGCGGTGGTGACGCTCCCAAGTCATGCCGCCGCGGCGCTGGCCCGCATGGCGGCGCTTACCGTTTGCCCCGTACCGATGGATCTCGGCGAGTATCCGGTTCAGTTACTGTCGCGGCGCGATAGCGACGGAGATCCGGCGCTCGAGTGGCTGAAGGAGAGGATCAGGGTTGCCTGCGCCGGCGCGCTCGATGCCGCTGGTGGTGAGGTTGGCCGTCTCCCTTCGGCGGAAATCAGGCCGACGTCGGCGGGATAGGGCACGCGATCGCTCGCGTTAGCGTGGGACTTGCGGGCGCTTGTGCGGCAACCGCCGGGAAGCTGGCTTGAGCTGCTTTGTTGCGGTTCGAACGCAAGGTTCGGGCACAATGACCGGCTTCATCGTTACCTGCCCGACTATTCGTATGACCCTCCGTCGTCTGGCCGCAATCTGCGGTGCGTTGCTATTACCGTTTGCCACGCTGTCCTCCGCGCCGTCGTCAGCATTTGCCGCCGATGCCCCCGCGCACTGGGTGACCGCCTGGGCGACTGCACTGCAGCCTATTCCACAGCAAGCCGACCTGCCGCCGCTGTACCGCGCCCCCGAGGTAGCCGGTCGGACCGTTCGGCAGATCGTCTATCCGACCTTGTCGGGGGCGGCGGCGCGGGTTCACGTGAGTAATGAATACGGGCACGCGCCACTCGTCATCGAGGGGATGCGGATTGCTCGGGTCGCCGGCGGTGCCGCGGTTCGCGCCGATACGGACGTGCGGGTGACGTTTGCTGGCAAGGCATCGGTGGCGCTGCCACCGGGTGCGGAGATCGATAGCGATCCGGTGCGGGTAGGGATCGTTGGCGGTACACCGTATGCGATCAGCGCCTACATGGGAAGCGAGCAGCGGATGGTGGCGTGGCATCGCGTCGCGAATCAGGTGAGTTACGTTTCCGCGCCGGGCGACCATGCCGGCGATGCTTCCGGCGACGCGTTTCGCGGGCGCTTTACGCAGTACGCGTGGATCACCGGCCTGACCGTCGATGCGCCCGCAGCCGGTACGGTTGCGGCAATCGGCGATTCAATTACCGACGGCATGCGTTCGAGCCTCAACCAGAACCGGCGCTGGCCGGATGGCCTGGCGCGGCGCCTCGCCCAGTCAGGCGAACGAAGCACGGCGGTCGTCAATCTGGGTATCAGCGGCAACCGGCTGCTAAACGACTCTCGCTGCTATGGGGACGCACTGGTCCGGCGCTTCGACCGCGACGTGCTGCAGCATCCGGGTGTCCAGACGGCCATCCTGCTGGTCGGCATCAACGACATCAACTTTGCGGCGATGCCGCCACGCAGCGGGCTGGATTGCGATGCACCGCATGCGGCGGTTACGGCGAGCGATCTGATCGAGGGCTATCAGAAGGTGATCGCGGCGGCGCACCGCCACGGCGTCCGGATCGTGGGCGCGACGCTAACGCCTGCCGGGTTGCCGCCGCAGCGCGAGGAGATCCGGCAGACGGTCAACCGGTGGATCCGGGCCAGCCGGGCCTTTGACGGGGTGGTCGATTTCGACGCGACGCTGCGTGACTCCGCTGCGCCGGATCATCTGCAGCGCGGGTATGACAGTGGCGATCACATCCATCCGTCCGACGCCGGTTACGCGGCAATGGCCGAAGCGGTTTCGCTGACTACTGTGACGGGTGCTGCCGCAAAGTAACCGTTCACAAAAAGTTGGCGCCCGCCCTTGTCACAGGCCGGGGATTGGCCTACTATTCGCGTCCTCGTTTGCGAACGAGGACCGCTGCAGAAACCAGCGGGTGCGACGTCAGAACGGTTTTAAGCGAAAGCAAAAAATAGTGTTGACGAAGCATGAAAGACTCTTCATAATCTCGTTTCTCTGCTGCTGATGCGG
>NZ_JALPRG010000018.1:0-133586 GCF_030464945.1 Paraburkholderia sp. CHISQ3 | reverse complement strand
TGAACCTGCTGACGAAACTGCAGAAGAAGTACCAGCTGAGCTATCTGTTCATCACACACGATCTGGCGGTGATGCGCGCGATGGCGCATCGTGTGATCGTGATGAAGTCGGGGCGCATTGTCGAATCCGGTGATACGCTCGATGTGCTGCGCACACCGTCGCATCCCTATACACAGTCGTTGCTGGCGTCATCGCTGATCAACCTGTCGTGAAGCGTGACGAAGGACCTGGGCCTGGTAACGGAGTACTCGCCGCCGATCACGATCAAGGTGAGCACTTCCAGGAGGGCGCTGCGTTTCACGATCGAAGCGCAGCCCCAGCGTCAATGCACCACCATCATTCAAGACCCCGCAGCACCTGCGCAACCCGGCCATGCTCATGCAGCACCGCCGGGCTCGCCTGCAGTAACGGCAGATAGCGCTCAAGAAACGCGTTGTTCGGCGTATCCGCCGAAAAGAGCGCACCAACGGACTGCGCCGCGGCGATGCGATCCGCCTCGGTAGCCTTGTCGTCGTCGAGCACCTCATCGACGTTCGCGATCGTCGTCGACAGCGCCGACAACCAGCGAAACCCCGACCCATTGATCAACACCTGCAGGAACGCAGCCGGCGTAGCGGGACCGAACTCCTGCTCATACGCCGCGCGCTCGTGATCGAGGATCGACTTGTGCAGCGCGAGCAGCGGCTTGCGCACGTCCGACAGAAACTGGATGGCTTGTGCTTCGTTCATGGTTCGGCTCCATGCGGATAGATCGAAACGGTTTAACGGCTAATCGTGGGCTCGCCCTATATATGGTTCCAGTCGCCGCCACTACAACTGCAATATCCATCGACGCCGCTTTTCCCGCAGCGCTACAATCATCGCACCTCTTCTGCACCGGCGGTCTACCGGGCAGTGTGCGCTTCAACAGCCGGATCGTTTCACTGTATCAAGGTCTATTGGCGTCTCTCGCAGAATAGATTGAGCGAGTCACTGCATTTTATGTCGTGCCGGCGTACAAACCGGCCAGCAAGACAGTCGACCCACCCTCGACTCACGATCAATAAACAACAACCCCACAACCGGAGCAGCCCATGACAACGCTCACCATCAACGGTCAGACCCATACCGTCGACGCGCCTCCCGACATGCCCCTGCTATGGGTGCTGCGCGACCTGATCGGTCTGACCGGCACCAAGTTCGGCTGCGGTATTGCGCAATGCGGCGCATGTACGGTTCACCTGGACGGCGTAGCGGTTCGTTCATGCGTACTGCCGGCGGCAGCCGTTGGCGACCGCAAGATCACGACGATCGAAGCGGTCGGCGACACGCCGGCCGGCAAGAAAGTCCAGCAGGCGTGGCGGCAGCTCGACGTGGTGCAGTGCGGCTACTGTCAGTCCGGGCAGGTCATGTCGGCGGCATCGCTGCTCGCGCAGAACGCCAGTCCTTCCGACGCGGATATCGATGCGGCAATGGCGGGCAACATCTGCCGCTGCGGCACCTATAACCGCATCCGCGCAGCGATCAAACAAGCTGCGAAGGAGGCGTGACATGTCCCAAGGACTGCTCGATGCGCAGAACGGCGCATCACGCGCGACCGACGGGTCGCGCATCACGCGCCGCACGTTCCTCAAATTCGGTGTGACGGTTGGCGTAGCGACCGGCGGTGGCCTGTTGCTCGGTTTCAGCCTGCCGGCGGCCAGCCAGGGTGGTACCGCCGCACTTCGCAAGACCGTGATCGGCGGCGACGGCAACGAAAACGCGCAGAGCGGCGTGTTCGCGCCGAACGCGTTCATCCAGATCGATACGGCGGGTAAGATCACGCTCGTGATCCCGAAGGTCGAGATGGGCCAGGGCGTGTACACATCGATCCCGATGCTGATCGCCGAAGAACTCGAAGTGCCGCTCGACAGCGTCACGATCGATCACGCGCCGCCCGACGAAAAGCTCTTCATGGACCCGCTGCTAGGCGGCCAGCTGACCGGCGGTTCGACGTCGATCCGCTACGCATGGGAACCGATGCGCCGTGCCGGCGCGACCGCCCGTGTGCTGCTGATCGGCGCCGCGGCACAGCAATGGCAGGTCGATCCGGCGTCGTGCCACGCGGAAAATGGCCAGGTAATCCACGCGGCGAGCAATCGTAACGTGGCCTACGGCCAGCTCGTCGGTGCGGCTGCGAAGCTGTCGGTGCCGAAGGACGTCCCGCTCAAGAAGCCCGCCGATTTCAAGCTGATCGGCACGCCGGCCAAACGGCTCGATTCGCCGGAGAAGGTCGACGGTACCGCCGTTTTTGGGCTCGACGTGCGGCTGCCTGGCATGGTCTACGCAGCGATCGCGAATTGCCCGGTGTTTGGCGGCACGTTTGCGAGCGTCGACGATACGAACGCGAAGAAGATCCCCGGTGTGCGTCAGGTGGTGAAGATCGACAATGCGGTGGCCGTGATCGGCGACCACACATGGGCCGCCAAACGCGGCGTGATGGCGCTCGACATCAAATGGAACGAAGGCGAAGGCGCCAATCTGTCGATGAAGCAGATCGTCGCCGATCTCGCAGAGGCGTCGCAGCACAACGGTGCGGTCGCGCGCAAGGAAGGCGATATCGCTAACGCGTTCTCGAATGCGAAGACGCGCATCGATGCGGTCTATCAGCAGCCGTTCCTTGCGCACGCAACGATGGAACCGATCAACTGCACGGTGCACGTGCAACCGGGTAGCTGCGAGATCTGGGTCGGCACCCAGGTGCCGACGCGCGCAGTCGACGCCGGCGTGAAGGTGACGGGGCTGCCGGCGGAGAAGATCGTCGTGCACAACTATCTGCTCGGCGGCGGGTTCGGGCGGCGGCTCGAAACCGACGCGATCACGCAGGCGCTGAAGGTCGGCAAGCAACTCGGCGTGCCGGTCAAGGTGGTGTGGACGCGCGAGGAAGACATCCAGCACGACATGTATCGCCCGTATTACTACGATGCGATTTCGGCGGGGCTCGACGCAAACGGCAAACCGGTCGCGTGGCAGCACCGGATCGTCGGTTCATCGATCATGGCGCGCTTCGCGCCGCCCGCGTTCAAGAACGGTCTCGATCCAGACGCGGTCGAGGTGGCCGCCGATCTCCCATACGATCTGCCCAACCAGTTGGTCGACTACGTGCGCCAGGAGCCGCACGCGGTGCCGACCGCGTTCTGGCGCGGCGTGGGGCCGACGCGCGGCACGTTCGTCGTCGAGAGTTTCATCGACGAGCTGGCGGCGCAGGCCAAGGTCGATCCCGTCAAGTACCGGCGCGATCTGCTCGGTAAATCGCCGCGTGCGCTCAACGTGCTCGATGTCGCCACCAACGCGGCCAACTGGGGCAAGACGACCGTGCCGAAGGGGCAGGGGCGCGGCGTATCGGTGATGCATGCGTTCGGCAGCTTCTTCTCGATGGTTGCGGACGTGACAGTCGATCAGGGCGAGGTGACGGTGAACCGCATTGTGTGCGCGGTCGATTGCGGCATGGTCGTCAATCCGAACACGATCGAAGCGCAGGTGCAGGGCGGCATTATCTTCGGCATCACGGCGGCGCTGTATAGCGAGATCACGATCGAAGAGGGGCGCGTCCAGCAGAACAACTTCACTGACTACCGGATGTTGCGTATCGATCAGGCGCCGGAAATCGAGGTGCATATCGTGAAGAGCGCCGAAGCGCCTGGAGGTATCGGCGAGCCCGGCACCTCCGCGCTGGCGCCGGCGGTGGCGAATGCGATCTATGCGGCGACGGGCAAGCGGCTGCGGCACTTGCCGGTTGGCGCGCAGCTCAAGACCGCATAACGGGAGACAGACATGAATCGCACACTCAAGCTTGTGAGCGCGGCTGTCTTCGCTATGTATGCGGCGCTGGCCCACGCTCAGGCACCGAGCCAACCCGCCGCGGCCACCGCCGACGATGCGCTCGTGCAGCGCGGTGCCTATCTCGCGAAGGTCGGCGACTGCATTGCGTGCCATTCGGCGCCGCGCGGCAAGCCGTTCGCCGGCGGCCTGCCGATGACGACGCCGATGGGCGCAATCTATACGACCAACATCACGCCCGACCCGGAGACCGGAATCGGCAACTACACCGAGGAAGATTTCTCGCGGGCGCTGCGCGAGGGCGTTGCGAAGGACGGCCACAACCTGTACCCGGCGATGCCTTATCCGTCGTACGCCAAGGTCAACGACGACGATACGCGCGCGCTCTATGCGTACTTCATGCACGGCGTCGCACCGGTGAAGCAGGCGAACCGCGAATCGGACATCAAGTGGCCGCTCAATATGCGCTGGCCGCTCATGTTCTGGAACATGGTGTTCCTCGACAAGGGCGTCTACCAGGACAAGACTGGCAAGGACGTCGCGTGGAATCGTGGGGCGTACCTGATCCAGGGGCTCGGCCATTGCGGTTCGTGTCATACGCCGCGCGGCGTCGCGTTCCAGGAGAAGGCGCTCGACGAAACCGGCAGCGCGTATCTGAGCGGCGGTGTACTCGACGGCTGGTTCGCGGCGAACCTGACCGGCGAGCATAACGTCGGGCTCGGCAGGTGGTCGGAACAGGACGTCGCGCAGTTCCTGAAGACGGGCGCGAACCAGCATGCGTCGGCGTTCGGTTCGATGACGAGCGTGATCAACAACAGCACGCAGGCGCTGACCGATCCCGATGCCACCGCGATGGCGCGTTACCTGAAGTCGCTGCCGCCGGCAGGCGGCAATGGCGCTGCGCCGTATACGTATGACGCACAGGCGACGAAGGTGGCGCTTGCGCGCCCTGCGAACGATGCGGGCGCACGCGTGTACACCGCGTACTGCATGCATTGCCACGGGGTGGACGGACGCGCCTTCGCACCGCTGCTAGCGCCGCTGGCGGGCAATCCGAACGTGCTGGAAGCGGATGCGTCGTCGCTCGTCAACGTCACGCTGAACGGCACGGGCGACCTGGTGATTCAAGGCATTCCGGCGGCGTATCCGATGCCGAAGTTTGCGCCGGTGCTCAACGATCAGCAGATCGCGGACGTGCTGACCTTCGTGCGCGCGGGGTGGAATAATCACGCGCCGGCTGTCACGGCTGATGAGGTGGCGAAGTTGCGCAAGTCGACGCAGGCTGCGCGCTAACGGCACGTAGCAGTTGAGCGGTACTGTGGCCGGCCGCCGCGTTATAGGGCGGCCGGTCGTAGCTCCGTAACAGACGCGGTTAGCGCTACCGGTGCTGCCCGACCTTCTGACGCTTCTCGAGCACCCGGGCATACCAGGTCAATGGAAAACACATCGCGAAGTACAGCACTGCGACCATGCCGTAAATCGGAAATGGACGGAACGCGGCGTTAGTAATCATCGTGCCGGTTTTCGTGAGCTCGGTGAAACCGATGATCGACGTGAGCGCCGTGCTTTTCACTACCTGCACGAGAAAACCCACGGTCGGCGCGACGGCGATTTTTCGCGCCTGCGGCCACACGATGTAGCGCAACTGCTGGCCGAACGTCATGCCGAGACTCGCTCCCGCGGCCCACTGGCCGCGCGGCACCGCCTCGACGCAGCCGCGCCAGATATCGACGAGATACGCGCTCGTGTAGAGCGTGAGCGTGACGGTTGCCGCGACCCATGGCGACACTTCGATACCGATCAGCGGCAGACCGAAGAAGGCGAGGAACAACTGCATCAAGAGCGGCGTACCCTGGAACAACTCCACATACAGCACGACCGCGCGCCGCAGCCACGCGAACGGCGATACGCGCGCTGCGAGCAGTGCGAAACCAACCGCACCGCCGCCGACGAATGCGATCAGCGAAAGCAGGATGGTCCAGCGTGCGGCGAGCAACAGGTTGCGGGCGATGTCCCACAGCGTGAATTCGATCATTGGGCACGCTCCGTCGGCAGCGCGCGCGACGTATGCGCACGGCTGTTGCGCCACCTGAACCACGTATGCAGGCGAGCCGTTGTACCGGAGGCAGCGCGTGGCGCGCGCCCTGCAAAGAGCCCGCCACCGAGCCTGCTCAGCACCTGCCGCAACACGATCGATAGCGCCAGATAGACCACGGTGATGATCACGTAGCTCTCGAACGAACGGAAGTTGCGCGACTGGATGAAATTGGCCGCGTAGGTCAGATCGGGCACGGAGATCTGCGACACGACCGCTGAGCCGAGCATCACGATCAGCACCTGGCTCAGCAGCGCCGGGAACACATTGGCGAGCGCCTGCGGCAGCACGACATGGCGAAACACCTGCCGGCCATGCAGTCCGAGCGCGTGTGCGGCCTGCACCTGGCCGCGCGGAATCGACTCGATGCCGGCGCGGACAATTTCGATCGCGTAGGCGCCGAGGTTGACGGTCATCGCGAGAATCGCGGCTTGTATTTCGTCGATATGAATGCCAAGGCTCGGCAGGCCGAAGAACACGAAGAACAACTGCACGAGAAACGGCGTGTTGCGGATCGTCTCGACGTACGCAGCGGTCAGTGTGCGGGCCCAGCGCGGCCCGGACACCGCGACGCTTGCGCCCGCCACGCCGACAAATCCGCCCAGCACCGTCGATACCGCGGTCAGGCCGAGCGTGACCCCCGCGCCGCGCACGAGCATGCCGGCATACAGGCCGAAGCCGCTGAAATCGAATGCATAGGTCATCGTGGAATAGTCGTCGTGAGGCGAGCCACTGTACTCGACCAGAAAGATTTGCAGAAATAGCGGTGCGCGGACGTCGCAGCACTTGATCGCGACATCCGACGGCAAGAAATTCTCATTTGGGAATTCGTTGACTTCCATTTGAGAAGTTTTTAGAATGAGAGTCACAAAACACCCAAATGAGAAAAACCTCCATGACTGCACAACCACACTTGGCGCTTGCTTCGGCAAAGCATGCAGCGTCCCGTGCCCGCAAGGCATTGGTCGGCTCGGGTGCGCTCGGCTCGCAGCCGCACGACTTCGAAACGTTCAGGAAGATGGATCCGCTGGAGCAACGTCTTACGATCCGGGAGGGCATGGACGCCATCATCGTCGAGCGGATTGCAAAGGAACTGCTCCACATTCCGTTGCAGACGGTACTCGCTGGCCTCGGGTTGCCGAGCTCGACGATCTTGCGGAAGATTTCGAAGGAAGAGCGGCTGTCCGGCGCCGAATCGGATCGGGTCGCGCGCGTGCTTTACGTGCTCGAAGAAGCGACGCAGGTGTTCGAGGACGATGCGCTGGCGGCAGAGTGGTTGCAGCGGCCGCACGCCGAGCTGGGCGGATTGAAACCGCTCGAAGTACTCGATTCGCAACCGGGCTACGACCGGGTGCGCGACCTGTTGATGCGCATCACCTTCGGTGTCTCTGCATGAGGGTGTACCGGCTCGCGAAGGAGCGTCCCGGGCGTTACCTCGCGGACGATATCAGCGGAAATGGCGCGGCAATTGCCGGTGGGCGCTGGAATCCGCGCGGCATGCGTGTGCTGTACACCTGCTGTCACGCTTCAACCTCGCTGCTCGAGGCGCTCGTCCATCTGGCGGGTCTTCTGCCTGCCGGTGGCTATTTTCTGGTCACGCTCGAGGTTCCGGACGGCGCGTACGATAACGCGTACATTCCCGAATTGCCGGAGGGTTGGGCTGAACTCACGCGCGATCCGCTGTCGACGGTGGAGATCGGGCGGCGCTGGCTCGAGGGCGGACAACAGCTTGCGATGCGCGTGCCGTCGGTGGTGTGCCCGACCGATTTCGATCTCCTGCTGAACCCGATGCATGCCGATATGAAGGGTGTTAGCGTCGTCAGCAAGGAACTGTTTTCGCTGGACGCTCGTCTGTTCGGTTGAGATGACGAAGATCGTTGCTGCATGATTTTTCCTGACCCGTGATGCGTTCGCCACCCATGCGCCGACTTCCCCCACTCAACGCGCTGCAGATCTTCGAAACGGTCGCCCGCCACCGCAGCTTCACGCGCGCTGCGGAGCATCTGTGTCTGACCCAAGGGGCAGTCAGCCGGCAGATCCTCGCGCTCGAGGACTACTACGGCTTCCCGCTCTTCAAACGCCACGCCAAGGGACTCACGCTGACCGCCGAAGGCGAACTGCTGTTGCCCGCGGTCAAGGAGAGCTTTGCGCGCATCGAGGAAATCTCGTTGCGCCTCACGCGCCAGCGCACCGATCTCGCGCTGAAGATGCCGACCTGTGTGATGCGCTGGATGCTGCCGAAGATCACGCAGTTCCAGGCTGAGTATCCCGACCTGCATGTGCAGATCACGACGACATGGCAGCACGACATCGACTTTCAGGCGGAGCCGTTCGATGCGGCGATCATCTACGGTACGTCGCCGGGTGTCGACGTTCAGGCCGTGCCGCTATTCGAGGAGCGCCTGACGCCGGTGTGCGCGCCCGAGCTGCTGCGCGACCGGCCGCTCGCCGTGCTTGCCGACCTCGCGAGCCACACGCTGCTGCATCCGACGCGCGATCATCGCGACTGGAAAATGTGGCTCGATTATGTGGATGCCCGCCACATCGACGCGGCGCTCGGCCCAAGTTTCGACACGCTCGATCTCGCGACCAACGCCGCCTTGCAGGGTTTCGGCGTGGCGATCAGCGATCTCGCGCTGATCGAAGAAGACGTCGCGGCGCAACGCCTGCTGCGACCATTCGATGCGGTGCTGACGACCGGCGCCCGCTATTACTTTGTCTATCCGGACGCCGTCGCGCATCAGCAGAAACTGAAGCTCTTTCACGACTGGATCGCGGCGCACTGGGCGTCGTAGCCGCACGGCACGCAACACGCAGCGCTAAGGCGCAACCGACAGAAACAGATAAGCCGCGAACAGCGACAAATGCACCGCGCCCTGGAGGATATTGGTGCGTCCGGTGCTAAGCGTGAACGTACTGATCAGCAACGTGAGAAACAGCAGCACCGTTTCCTTGCCACCGAGGCCAAGCGCGAGCGGCTGGCCGGTCCACAGGAACACAACGGCGACGGTCGGAATGGTGAGCCCGATACTGGCGAGCGCAGAGCCAAGCGCAAGGTTGAGACTGGTCTGCAGCCGGTCGGCGCGCGCCGCGCGTACGGCGGCGAGCCCCTCGGGCAGCAGAACCAGCGCAGCGATCACGATACCGACCACGGCCTCCGGCGCGCCCGCCCCGAGTACGGCACGCTCGACCACCGGCGACAGCAGCTTGGCAAGCAACACCACAGCGACGAGACAGACCAGCAGCAGCGCACCGCTCAACGCGGCGACGCCGGCAGTGGGTGGCGCGGCGTGCACGTTTTCATCGGCGACGTTGGTGCTGTCCGCGAGGAAGTAGTCGCGATGGCGCACGGTCTGCACGAACACGAAGACCCCATACAGCACCAGCGACGAGATACCCGCGAAGGCCAGCCCCGAGGGGCTCAGCACCGGGCCGAGTTCGGTGCTCGTATAGTTGGGCATGACGAGCGTCAGCACCGACAGCGATGCCAGCACGGCGAGCGCAGCATTCGCACCACGAATCTGAAAGTCCTGCTCGCGATGCCGCAAGCCACCCACCAGCAGACAGATCCCTACAATGCCGTTGCAGACGATCATCACCGCGGCGAACACAGTGTCGCGCGCGAGACCTGCTTTTTCGGGGCCCGCGCTCAGCATCACCGATACGATCAGCGCGACTTCGATCACGGTGACGGCGATCGCGAGGACGAGCGTGCCGAACGGCTCGCCGACCCGATGGGCGACGACTTCGGCGTGATGGACGGCCGCGAACACCGACCCCGCGAGCGCGACGCCGATGAGCACGAGTAGCCAGCCGTTGCCGGGGGCGGCAAGCGACGCCGCAAGGACGATCCATGCGGCGATCGGCACGCCGATCGTCCAGCGGGGCAGCATGGTGGAGGTCGTTGTCATGCGAAGTGTCCTGGTCGGTAAGCGAGAATGCGGGGAAAGCTTGCCATACGCGGTGCACGGGAACGCGGCGGCTAATGCTCAACCATTATGTCAAGAAAGTTGCGTATCATATTAAAATAAAACAGATATTTCGTTTTCATCCTTGTATTTGCATACCCCTTAAAGCAGGTCCTGAAGGAGCCATTGTGATTCGTAGCCAGGAAACATTGAACCTGCTGCTCGACAGCATCGCGCGTTTCGTCCGGGAGCGGTTGGTGCCGAACGAGGAACTGGTCGCCGAAACCGACCAGATTCCCGCCGCGTTGCTCGATGAAATGCGTGAACTCGGCCTGTTTGGTTTGTGCCTTCCCGAAGAGTACGGCGGCCTCGGCCTGACGATGGAAGAAGAAGTGCTCGCCGCAGTCGAACTGGGCCGGACGTCGCCGGCGTTTCGTTCGGCGATCGGCAGCAACAACGGGATCGGCTCGACGGGTATCGTGCTCGACGGTACGCCTGAACAGAAGGAGCGGTATCTGCCGCGGCTCGCGTCCGGCGAACTGATCGGCTCGTTTTGCCTGACGGAGCCCGAGGCCGGCTCGGACGCGGCCTCGCTGCGCACCACGGCCGTGCGCGACGGCGACCACTACGTGTTAAACGGCACGAAACGCTTCATCACGAATGCGCCGGAGGCCGGCATCTTCACCGTGATGGCGCGCACCGATCCCGCGGGCAAGGGCGCGGACGCGATCTCGGCGTTCGTCGTCGAGGCGGGCACACCCGGCCTGACGCTCGGCAAGATCGATCGCAAGATGGGTCAGAAGGGCGCGCATACCTGCGACGTGATCTTCGATAACTGCCGGGTGCCGGCCGCGAACCTGATCGGCGAAAAGGAGGGCGTCGGTTTCAAGACGGCCATGAAGACGCTCGACAAAGGACGCCTGCATATTGCCGCGGTCGCCACGGGCGCTGCCGAACGCATGCTGGCCGACGCCGTACGTTATGCGATGGAGCGCAAGCAGTTCGGCAAGCCGATCGCCGAATTCCAGCTCATCCAGGCGATGCTCGCGGACAGCCAGGCGGAAATCTACGCGTCGCGCTGCATGATCGTCGATGCGGCTAGACGTCGCGATGCGGGCGAGCGGGTCACGAGCGAAGCCTCGTGCGCAAAGATGTTTGCCACCGAGATGTGCGGCCGGGTCGCCGATCGCGCGGTGCAGATTTTCGGCGGTGCGGGGTATATGAGCGAGTACGGAATCGAGCGCTTCTATCGCGACGTACGGCTTTTCCGTATCTATGAAGGCACGACGCAGATCCAGCAGATCGTGATCGCACGCGAGGTGTTGCGCACGTTCGGTGGGTAACCGCTGCCGACTGTTATGAAACGCCGCCCTTCATGACGAAGGGCGGCTGCCGCCATCGTATGGCGGGGCTTGCTGCTTACTGACCTTCCGGACGGATCGACAGCGCGTTCTTCACCGACGTTACGCCAGCTACGCCCTGGGCAGTCTGCGTGGCCGTGTCGCTCTGCGCCTGCTCGGGCACCGAGCCTTGCAGGACGACGTCGCCGCCGCGTGCGCGCACCGTGATGTTCGCCATCGAGATGCCGCCTGCCTTGGTCAGTGCATTACGCACCTTGCGTTGCAGTGCGCGGTTGGCGGTTCTGACTGCTTTCTTCTCGGCCTTCGTTGCGCCGGGTGCGGCCGTCGTAGCCGGTGCGGCCATCGTGCCCGCCGGGGCGGTCGCGTCGCTCGATTGCGCATACACATTCAGCGAAGCCAGTACGACGAGTGCGCTGCCGACGATCTTGATTGCCTGAGTTGCCTTCATTTGCTCTCTCCTGTTGTCATGCATGGCGATGGCCCCCGTTCGGGCCGGTGCACTACACTGCTGGAAAACCGCGGATCAAACCGTTGACGGGACTCTACTGCGGGTCCTGCGATGATGCGCTGCGGATACTCACGCGGCGCGGTGCGCCTGCGTGCCGGTCGGGCTGTATTGTTTGCCGACGACGGCTGGAAGTAAAGATACTCCAATTGATGCAACGATGAGTTGAAGTTGCGCTGCACTACGTGTTTTCGCAAAACCGACGGTGCGCGCCGTGCCGCGTTGCCTTCACCGGTTCATTCATCCCGTTCCTCTCACGCTCCGTATGACTGTTGCCTCGCTTCCTCTGGTCGCACTGACCCGCGACGACCTGCCCATCGATACCGTCGAACTCGCTCGCTTCATGGTGGGCAAGTACCTCGTGCACGATCTGCCCGAGGGCCGGCTGAGCGGACGGATTGTCGAGACCGAGGCATACCCGCTTGGCGACTCGACCAGTCACGCGTTTGCCGGTCGTCGCCCACACAACGGCTCGATGTTTCTCGCGCGCGGCCATGCATACGTGCGGCTGACCTACGGGCTTTCATACATGCTCAATATGTCCAGCGAGCTGGAGGACATCGGGGCCGGCATTCTGATCCGCGCGGTCGAACCACTCGAAGGGATCGCTGCGATGCAGGCACGCCGACCCGGCATCAAACTGCTCGATCTCGCACGCGGCCCGGGCCGTTTGACGATGGCGTTTGCGATTGGTCCGTCGTTCGACGGTGTCGATCTCTGCACGGGGCGCGGACTCTGGATCGGCGCGATGTGGACGGACAAGGCGCAACAACGCGAGGTCGCGGCGACGAAACGGATCGGTTTGTCGCGGGAAATGCACCGGCTGCTGCGTTTTTACGAAGCGGGTAGCCCGTTTGTCAGCGGACCGCGCAAGCTGTTGACGGGGTTCGTTGCTGGCGACGATGCGGGCAAGTGAAGGACTGATGCATTCGATACGGCGAGGCATGAGCACTGCCGCGAGCACTTTTCGATCTCCCTGCAATTATTACGGAACCCAGTCTTTCGATCGGACTGGATTACCCATGCGTCGAGCATTCTTCCAGATTCTGCAACTATGTTTCTTTCATTTAAGGGTTTTCCCTTGATGATGAGCCTCCTACACTGAACTCACTGGCTTCACACATGGTGTGGGGAGCACAGCAAAAAAACATCTGGAGGTAATCATCATGAAGACGTTCATCAAGGCAGCACTCATCGCCAGCGTTCTCGCCGTGCCGGTCGCTTCGTTCGCCCAGGAAGTCGATGCGCCGGTGTCGCGCTCGCAGGTCCGCGCCGAACTGCTGCAACTCGAACAGAATGGCTACAACCCGGCGCAATCGAGCGACGCCCAGTACCCCGCCAACATTCAGGCTGCCGAACATCGCATCGCTGAATCAAACGGCACGGCACAGGCAGGCGCGAGCGTGGCCGATACAAGCGGTTACGGTGCATCGACCAACGGTTCGTCGCAGTCCGGCGCTGTAGCACCGACGACGCCGCAACGCTCGATCTACTTCGGTAACTGATCGGGGTAGTCGCGGCTAGCGTGCATTACATGCGGGCCGCGACCTGGCAGAGAAAGGCAGCACCCGCCGACGGACCAGGCACCGGTTGACCGGTGTCTCGAGCGGCGGGGCGATGCGCGAAGCATGCGCGCCAACCCAACATGCACGGCAGCGGATTCGTTCGCCATAACGTACGAATCCGCTGCGGATACAAGCTCAAGAACCTCCGCTGCCGCAAGGTAGCTTCGCCCAACCTCACGGCTTGGGCTTTTTTTGCGGCGTGTCGCGCAGACAGGCGATGGCGGTATCATCTGTGCGCTCAGGCGTGCTCAGGTGTGTTCGCCCGAGATGTACTGCTCGAGCTGCTGGATCGTGAAGCGCTGATCAGCGATGATGTTCTTGACCAGGTCGCCGATCGACACCATGCCCACCAGTTTCTCCTGATCGATGACCGGCAGATGACGCATGCGGTGATCGGTCATCAGTGCCATGCATTCGTCAGTGCTCTGGTCGAGACGCACGAAGCGTACCGCTTTGCTCATGATCTCGCGCACCAGCGTTTCCTTCGACGAGCGCTCCATCAGCACGACCTTGCGGGCGTAATCGCGCTCAGTGACGATGCCGGCGATCGCGTCGCCGTCGGTGACGACCAGCGCGCCGATCTGCTTGTCCGCCATCAGTTTGATGGCGTTGTAGACGGAATCCGACGCGGAGATCGTGAAGACGCTATTGTCCTGCTTCGACTTGAGTACCTGGGCAACGCTAGACATGGGGCGGCTCCGTTTCGCAGTGCAGCACGCCAGCGTGTGACGCGCCGTTGTGAGGGACAGACAGATCCAGTATAAGCGGGAGCGTCGCGCGCGTCGCGCGCCATCCGATGCGCGATGCCGATTAGCGGTAAACTCCACTTCCCAACTTTATCCCCGGTGGTTCACGGGCTTATGTCAGCACCACAGCACAACGCCATGCCCACGCCTCACACACCGCCGCCCGTCGACTGCCCAGACGGAGAATGCGTCGTTCTCGACGCTACCGCCACGCTCCCCACGCGCTACGGCACGTTCAGGTCGTATGTGTTTCGCGTCAAGGATAGCGGCGAGGAACATCTCGCACTCGTCATGGGCGACGTCGAGAGCGAGCAGCCGGTGCTGACACGCCTGCATTCGGAATGTCTGACTGGCGACGTGCTCGGCTCGTACCGCTGCGACTGCGGTGAACAACTCGATCTCGCGTTGCGCTATATCGCCGCCGAGGGTCGCGGCGTGCTGCTCTATCTGCGTGGCCACGAAGGGCGCGGCATTGGTCTGAGCAACAAGATCCGCGCCTATGCGCTGCAGGAGCAGGGGCGCGATACGGTCGAGGCAAATCTCGATCTCGGTTTACCTGACGATTCTCGCGAATACGATTCGGCGGCCGGCATCCTGCGTCTGCTGAAAGTGACGTCAGTGCGCTTGATGAGCAACAACCCGAAGAAATTCGATTCGCTGTCGGCGCATGGCATTCCGGTTTGCGAACGGGTCGCGCTCGCGATCCCGATGCGCGAGGAAAACGAGCGGTATATCCGCACGAAGCAAGCCAAGTTTGGGCATTACTTCGACGAGAACGAGTGATCCAGAACTGCTGAAGAGTAGGCTGGGCCTGAACTCAGCCGCGTACGGAACCTGCGGGACCACACGCGCGGAGTTCAAGCTCGCGCGTCGCTCGCGTGCGCAACTTTGCCTGTGCCACAGCCGCACACGGCCTTTCTCTCACGATCGTCCCTGCGCGATTGACGATCGATTCCCCCCGACGACCTTCCTGTAACCAGGCGAACTCCGTCTGCGTAGCTTCCTATAAGCGTATCCGCCACTGGATTGCAAATAAGAATCGTTTACAAATCGGCAACAAAACCCTACATTATTCCTTTCATTTTGATTGCGAGTGATCGGCCGGGACGATCGTTTGTCTCAAAAAGTACGGATTCCTACAGATTGTCACGTGAGTCAGAAGAACTGGAGTTGTTTGATGAAGCAGAAAGTCATTTCGTTCGCGATTCGCCGGATCGTTTCCGGAGCCGCCACCGCAGGGGTCGCACTGACGCTTGCGTCGACGCCCCAAACGGCGTTCGCACAGGAGCGGGTCTCCGATGATGAGGACTCCAGAAACGGGCGGGCAAAGACGCAGGGCAGCGGGCAGAAGGTGGTTCATTCCAACGTGGCTCCCGACGCGTCAGAACGCGGTGCGCTTCCCGCTATCTCGATTACGGCGAAGACGCCAGCTAATACGAACGAATTTTCTACCGGCATTGCACGTCTCGCGGATACGGTCAAGGAGATGCCACAGACCGTCAACGTCATCCCGCACGAACTGATCGAGCAGCAGAAAGCGACTTCGCTCGAGCAGATCCTTAAGAACGTGCCGGGGATCACGATCGCAACCGGGGAAGGCAATGGCGGCCAGAATGGCGACCAGTTCAAGATTCGTGGCCTGTCGGCCAAAGGCGATATCTATATCGACGGTCTGCGCGATTTCGGTGCGTACAGGCGCGACAGCTTCGACACCGAGAGCGTGCAGGTCATCAAGGGGCCGTCGGGGGACAGCTTCGGTGTGGGCAGCATCGGTGGCCTGATCAACCAGACCTCGAAGCAGGCCAGGCTCAAGAGTGCGACAAGCATCGATCAGAGCGGCGGTTCGGGCTCGACTTACCGTACGACCGTCGACAGCAATATCAAACTAGGCGACACGACCGCCGTGCGCGTGAACGGTATGTACCAGAACGGCAATACGCCCGATCGCGACAACGTGAAGGACAATCGCGCCGGCGTGGCGATCGATTTCGGCACGGGTATCGGCACTCATACCGAGTGGCACCTCGGCTATTCGTATCTGCGCCGCGACGGCGTGCCGGACTATGGCATGCCGACCGCCCAGGGCGCCGACGGCTTCTACCGGCCGATACTCGAATACAACGTTCCGGGCCTCGATTCCTCGACGTCGTATGTCCGCAATACCGATCGCGACAAGAGCGACACACATATCGTTTCCTCGTTGTTCACAAAGAAGCTCGATAACGGCATCCAGATCGACAACGACACGCGTTTCACATTCTACGAGCGCGACTTTTCGTCGACGCATCCGGCGGCGGTCAGTTCTTCCAACCTCAAGAAACTGCTGGCTGGCCAGAATCTCGCGCTTCCCTATGGTGCCGACGGCGGCGTGGTGTATCTTCAGCGCGGCCTCGGCGTGCAGAACGTGACCACCGCGAAGGGCGAATTCAATCTTGGACCGTTTCGCAATCGCGCTGTTTTCGGGCTGGATATGAACTATCAACGCGACCATCGCGACCAGGGCACGTGGACGGGGCGCGTGAACAATCAGACGGTGGTCAATCCGCAATATCAGATGCCGCCCGGATGGTCGCTCAGTTATGGCAATACGACGCGCGATGCGCAATCTTCGGATATCGGCGTATTCGCCAACGATCGCATCTGGCTCACGCAGCAGTTCTCGCTGCTCGGCAATCTGCGCTGGGACTATTTCCGCAGCAAGTACTGGACGAGCGCTGCATCCTTGACGGGCGGTACAGCCAGTTCCAGCAAAGTCAGTCCGGGTATTTCGGCGATCTGGGAGCCGACGAAAGACGCTATGTTCTATACGTCGTTCTCGCGTACTTATCGCCCGATCGGCACCGACATTGCGCTCGCTGTGGGCGGCAGGCAGTCGGAAGTGCCGACAAATGGCGTCGACAGCGTGCCGGAGCGTTCGGACACCGTCGAAGTAGGCACGAAGCTCGACTTCCTCAACAAGCGTCTTGGCGTGACGGCAGCCTTGTTCCAGACGCGCAAGTCGCGCTCGTACGCGATCGAGCCGGACACAGGCGAGCTCAGTCCAGGCTTTTCGGACAATGGCGAAGGCTATCGGATTCGCGGTGTCGAGCTGGGGCTGTCGGGCCGGATCACGGAAAACTGGTCGGCAAACATCGCTTATGCGTACCTCAACGGTATCGTCAACGAAGCGAGCGCCGCGACGTCGATCGGCAAGACGGCGCCGGGCGTATCGAACAACAACATGACGGTGTGGACGAGCTACCTCGTGCCGCATTTGCTGATACCGCTGCCGGGCAGGCTCACGGTTGGCGGCGGCCTGCAATATGCATCGGGATACTGGGTGAATTCTGCGAATACGGCGCGTGTGCCCGAGAACTTCTCGCTCGACGGCATGGTCGGCTATGAGCAGGGACCGTATCGCATCTCGCTCAACCTGTACAACCTGACTGATCACCTGAACTATCAGTCGGCGTTCAGTACGTCGCGCGCTGTGCCGGCTTCGCGACGCACATTCCTGCTAAGCGCAGGCGCAAAGTTCTGATCGTTGGGCAAGCGCCACGCGGCAGCATCTTTGCTTGAGCAACAACGCGGGGAACGGCGTACACGGTCTGCGCATGGTGTACGCATGCGCGTCTTTACAAGGGCTCCATTCATGTTCATCCAGATCCCCGATGTGCTCACGTCTGCCCAGGTCAGGCATTGCCGCCAGGTGCTCGAAGCGTCGCAGTGGGTCGATGGCCGTCTGACTGCCGGCGACCTCGCGGCGAAATTCAAGAACAATCTGCAGATTCCGTCCGAAAGTATGGAGGCGCGCGAACTGGGCGAGCTGATTCTGAACGCGTTGGGCGGCAATGCGACTTATCATTCGGCGGCGCTTCCGTTGCGCGTGCTGCCGCCACGCTTTAACCGCTACGACGTGGGCATGACGTTCGGAATGCACGTCGACAATGCGATTCAGTCTGTACCTGGCACGGGCGGCGCGCGCATGCGCGCGGACGTATCGAGCACGATCTTTCTCTCAGAACCAGACGAATACGAGGGCGGTGAACTCGTGATCGACGATGCGCACGACGAGCGCTCGATCAAGCTCCCGGCCGGCCACATGATCGTCTATCCGGCTTCGACACTGCATCGTGTGACGCCAGTGACGCGCGGCAGCCGGTGGGCCTCGTTCTTCTGGGCGCAATCGCTGGTGAAGGACGAGACGAGCCGCACGATGCTGTATGAGCTCGACTGCGCGATCATGGCGATCCGCAGCGAGATGGGCGATGAGCACCCCGCGGTGCATCGGCTCGTGAATCACTATCACAACCTGTTGCGCCGCTGGTCGGAACTGTGAGCCGCGTCATGCACATTCTCCCGGTCCATCGGTCCCCGGCTAAGCCTTGTCCTGCTGGCTAGCGGCGAAAACCTGCGCGAGTTCCGTTGCACCGAAGCGCTGTTCGCCCACTCCGGCTTCGATATCGATGTGCCCCGCGTTGTGCGCGTCGTACAGATCGACGATCAGTTGCGCGTGCCCGTCGCTGAGTCCTCCACGCAACAGGGTGGCGGTCCATGCGTCGCGCGGTAGTTCACGTGCTGTGACCGGGCGGCCGCTGACTTCGCTCAATACGCTCGCAACGCCATATGCGTCGACGCGTCGCGGACCTTCTACACTCACGATACGCAACGGCGCTGCTGCTGCGTTTTCCTCAAGCAGAAGTTCCGCCGCGAGCTCCCCAACGTCCTGGGCCGCGACCGTCGGAAACCGCTTGTCGAGCGGATGATGCAGACTCGGCAACTGACCGGTTGCCAGCGCCACAGGCATCACGCGATTCCAGTTGTGCATATGCTCGGCCGCCCGCAGCAGGATGAGCCGTGTCCTCGATCCAGCGAGCGGTTTTAGTTGCGTTTCGAGGTAGTGAAACAGCATCGTGATGCCGGTGCCTTGCTCGATCTGCGCGCCGTAGTCGGATAGCGCGAGCAGAACCGCTGGCGGGTGCGCACGCAGTGCGGTCGTCGCAGCGTCGATCATGCCGCGCATGGTGCGTTCGGGATGAGGGTCGCCCTGCGGCACCGGGCAAAGCATCTGTACCGCGGTCGCTCCTTCCAGTGCCTGCGCGATCGAAGCGCTGTCGCTCAAGTCCGCGAACGCGACACTGCAGCCGAGCTGCGCGAACGGTTCGCCTTGCTGCGCGTGACGCACAACAGCCCGAACCGGTTTGCCTGCGCGTCGCAGCGCGGCAATGCTGGCGCGGCCCACGTTGCCTGAAGCTCCAAAGATCACATACACGGTCTGCTCCTTGTCTGTCTGACGATGAAGCGATCGTAGACACGGTAGCCGCACACCGCGCGCAGACGCGGATCGCGGTGCGCAGATCTGGATGACGATTCTCGCGGGCGCGGATCGCGCGATATGGCGGCGTCATGCAAAACGACTCGAAACGCAGCACAATGGCCGCAGACCCGCTCCTGTGCAAGGACCCGCGATGACCTCCGCCACGCCACACCCGTTACCCCATTCGAACCCGCAAGCGAGCCTGCGCTCCAGTTCCGGCCGTGGCTGGAAGGGCTTCGGCGCGGAACTGGTCGCCGTTCCAGCTGGCCTGCACCGGGTCCCGCCGAGCTTGCATCATCGTGTGGGTGTGCACGTCGGCGCGCCGGTCAAGGCCCGTTGTATGTGCGACGGTCGACGCTCGTCGCGCATCCAGGCGCATGGCGACGCCGATGTGATTCCGGCCGGGCTCGACGGCGAGTGGACCGATGAAGCCGATTGCACGATTCTGCGGATATGGATCGGCAGCGAGTTCGCGCGCACGACGTTCGAACAACTCGGTGTGTCCGCGTCGAGCGCACAGATCGAGCCGCGTTTCCAGATGCGCGATCCGCGCTTCCAGCATCTCGCGTGGGCGCTGCGCGCCGAGCTCGAAGCCGACGACAGATCCGACCCGCTGTACGCGGAAAGCCTTTGCACTGCGATGCTCGTGCGTTTGACGCACGGGGCACCGGCACTCGTCGAACGGCGTCGCACGTTGGCGCCACGCACGGCGGCGCGGCTGATCGACTACATCGAAAGCCATCTCGATCAGCGCCTTACGTTGACCGAACTGGCTGCGCTCGCCGAACTCAGCGTGCCGCATTTCAAGGTGCTGTTTCGCGAGACGCTCGGCATGCCGGTGCATCGCTATGTCGTGCAACGACGTGTCGAACGGGCCCGCATGCTGCTGTTGCAAGGCAAGCTGTCTGCAAGCCAGGTCGCGCTCGACACCGGCTTCGCGCATCAGAGCCACATGGCGCACTGGATGATGCGCCTGCTCAACGTGACACCGCGTGAGCTCGTCAAATCGACGAAACATGCGATGCGCATTGCAGAATCGTCGAACAACGGTGAGCGCGTCGCAACGACGTCTTTGCTGCAGTCGCGTTAAGCAGTTTGCGTGCGGGGCAGCGCGAACTGGCGTGGAGTTCGCACACTATTGCTCATGTGATCGCTTCGAGTGCTAAATACGCCGACTTCGCACCGGAGACCGTCATATGCCGAAATCAAAAGGTTCTCGTGTTGCCGCCTGGGCGCTTGCTGCCGCGCTGGGCAATGCGTCGCTCGCTGCGTTACTCACGCTCGGTGTCCCTGCGAGCATCGCTCCGGCCGTTGCCGCAACCTCGGCCGCAACCGACAGCTACGCTACCACCCGCTATCCGATCGTGCTCGTGCATGGTCTCGCCGGTACCGACAAAT
This sequence comes from Paraburkholderia sp. CHISQ3, assembly GCF_030464945.1. Classification (NCBI taxonomy): domain Bacteria; kingdom Pseudomonadati; phylum Pseudomonadota; class Betaproteobacteria; order Burkholderiales; family Burkholderiaceae; genus Paraburkholderia; species Paraburkholderia sp. CHISQ3. The sequence continues at coordinate 112,914 of NZ_JALPRG010000018.1, read as the reverse complement.
TCGCCGATGTGGTCGACTACTGGTACGGCATGCAGGCCGATCTCGAACAGCACGGCGCGACCGTGTATGTCGCGAATCTATCGGGCTTTCAAAGCGACGTCGGACCCAATGGCCGTGGCGAGCAGTTGCTGGCGTACGTGAAGCAGGTGCTGGCGGCTACCGGAGCAACCAAGGTCAATCTGATCGGCCATAGCCAGGGCGGTCTCACGTCACGCTACGTCGCAGCCGTCGCGCCCGAACTCGTTGCGTCGGTCACGACGATCGGCACGCCGCATCGCGGCTCCGAGTTCGCGGACTTCGTACAGCAGGCATTGCAGAGCGATCCAACCGGACTGTCTACGCCGATCATCGCAACCTTTGCGAACATTTTCGGCGCGCTCACGAGTAGCACGCACAACACGAACCAGGACGCGATCGCTGCGCTGAATGCGCTAACGACGACAAGCACCGCGAACTACAACACGCTTTATCCGAGCGCGGGACTTGGTGCACCGGGCTCGTGCCAGACAGGCGCTCCCAGCGAAACCGTGAACGGCAACACACACCTGTTGTACTCGTGGGCGGGCAGCGCGATCCAGCCCGTGACGGTACTCGGTGTGACCGGTGCGGTCGACACGAGCGTCGGGGTTGCCGACAGCGCGGAGGTGCTCGATATCTCGACGCCCGTGCTGTATGCGACCGGTACCGTGATGATCGGTCGTCAGTCCGGTCCGAACGACGGGGTCGTGTCGGTATGCAGCGCGCTTTACGGCCAGGTGATCAGCACGACCTACAAGTGGAACCATCTCGACGAGATCAATCAGTTGCTCGGGGTACTCGGTGCCAATGCTGCCGATCCGGTCGCTGTGCTGCGCACTCACGCCAATCGGCTGATGCAGCAAGGTGTCTGACCGATGGCGCTCGCGCATGAGCGACGCGTCCGCACGCGCAGGACATGGTTCGTTGTCGCCGCGCTCGCGGCGTCAGCGGCTGCGGCGTTCTGGCTCGATTCGACAACACATCGCGGGCATCGCGCGCGTGACGCGGCGCTTGCGGACCAGTCTCGTACGACGCAATTCGCCGCTGTCGATCCGGCTGTTGCGGCGGCGCAGTCGACGCTGAATGCGTTGCCGGATTCGCTGCAAGGATCGTCGCCGCCGCGTTTGCCGCTCGAAGCCGGTGGCCATCTGGCGCATAGCCGTGCGGTCCGCGACTTCTTCGATTACTTTCTGAGCGCGACCAGCGAGCGTTCGGCCCAGGCGCTCGATGCACTCGTACGCCGCTACATCAAGATCCAGCTGGAAGGCACACCCGCTGCCGACGAAGCCGTGGACGCGTGGCAGCGCTACTCGGCATACCGCACCGCACTCGATCAACTGCCACAACCGGCCGCAACGCCCGGCGGCAAGCTGGATCTCGACGCGATGCATCTCGTACTCGACGAACGTTCGTTGCTTGCCTCACGTGTAATGGGCGAATGGAGCGCGCCGTTCTTCGGTACCGAGTTACAGCAGCAGCGCAACGATCTTGCGCGGCTGCGGATCGCATCGGACCCGTCGCTGAGCGCTGCCGATAAAGCCGCGCGGCTTGCCGCGCTCGACGCCGTGCTTGATGCCGCGTTACCGCCGGCCGAACGCGCGATACGCGAGCGCGTGCAGCAACAACAGGCATCGATCGACGCGATCGCGCAGATGCAGAAGCAGGGCACCTCGCTCGATGCGATGCGCGCACAGGTCACGCAGACGCTCGGTCCGCAGGCGGCCGCACGCGTCGTGCAGATGGAGCAGGACGAGCAGGCATGGCAGGCGCGCTACGCCGACTATGCGGCGCAGCGGGCGCAGATCGATCAGCGGGGGCTTGCGCCGCAGGATCGCGATGCGCAGATCGCTCAACTACGGCAGCGGTTTTTCACACGGCCTAGCGATGCATTGCGCGCGGCGTCGCTGGATCGGGGCGCAGGCGGCTGAGCGCTAGCGGCTCGACTCTTCACTCAATTTCCCGCATTGACCATCGATTTTCGAGCCGTGTACTAGCCCGCTCGAGAGCCACCCATGGCTTAACACCTCAATCCATGCCCCACAACGGGCCATTCCCGGCGTTTTAACTTTGCTTAACATTTTAAAAGCCGAAATTTAACAATCCATGACAGTAGTTTTTCCGAGATATCTCGAAAATACATTCACACGCTGCGGTACTGAATGACGTGTGTGGTAATCGCCAGATTTAGCACACGGGCCAGGTTCGATTTAGCGGTACCAGCAACGGACAATCGCTACGGGGCGAAAGCTGACGCTCGCAAGAGAAGTCGGCGCTCGGGGAGAACAAGAGCGGATCGGAGTTCGCCAGGCTTTTGGGGAGGCGGGACGGCTGTGCAAAAGATCCCGATTGCGGCGACGGCGACAACGGCAGGTGCGTAGTCGGCGGGCATGAGCAACGTCCGGGCGGACGTCATAGTCGATGGGGTGCGCGTGATCTACGAGGGGAGATCATGCAGCGTCACCGTCCAGCTCAGCCACGATGGCAGCGCGCAGGCACGCGTTGGGTGCGACACCGGAAATCCGGATGCGACGCCCGATGCAGCGAAAGTGCCTGACAGGTTGTCGCCGTCGCATTTTTGCGAGGTTGCAGGAAGACGTCGGCAGGACACAAGAACATAGCAGTTGCGAGCAGCACCAGAATACTCGGACGAGGCGGCGGGGCCATCCGGCGAACAGACCGGCATGAAGCAAGGGAAGGGGCGCCCGCGCAACAGCGGGCGCACGATCAAAGCGGCGCGCTCCATCGCGCGCCCCGCGGCGGGACCGCGCGAAGAGACCAACCAGACGGTACCGGCACGACAGGAATCCGACGTAGCGACATCGAACGCGATGCCGCTACGTCGATACCTGCGCGCAGGTTTAATCCGTCATCTGACAATCCTTAAACGATTTAATCCAGGGCCCTTCTTATACTCGTCGATTGTTAAAAGTTTTCACGATTGCGCGCATATCGCTGTGACGACGGCACGTGAAACCTGCAAGCGAAGCAGGCAACGACAGGAAGAAGGGATGTTGTCCTTACGCAGGGAAAGGGATGCTTTTTAGACCTGGCACGACCCGTCTTCCGCTCAGGGCAAGCGAGCGGTCGCGCAAGACCGAACGCCGCCTGCAGCGCGTCGAACTGGATCCGTCGACCGATGCTCACGCGCGTGCCGCAATCGAGGCATACGCGGATTCGTGCGCGAACGACATGCCGTGGCTTGCGGAGCTGCTGCGTGCATCGGCGGTGCCTGAAGCGGGCGCGCTGACACACTGCGCCGCGACCACGCAGCGCGTTTTCGCGCTCGCGCAGCAATGGGCGGCGCAGCAACCCGACTACGCGCACGCCGCCTGGGAGCACGTACGCATCCACCTGGACGCGGCACTGCAGGTCAGGACGCCCGCCAGCGATGTATCGAATTCGACGGCCGCGTCGGGCGTCTCCGACCCGGCCCCGCGTCTGCAGCTTGAAAGAGAGAGCCCGGCTACGCCCGGGCCGGAACCTGAGAGAGAGTAGGCGGCTCGCCCGCGAGCCGGAAAGCCACAAAGCCGGATGCGAATACAGCGCATCCGTAAGGGGATGGCTGTTTTTCGATTATGATGAAAGCCCCGATCGCAAACGCAGGGCGACATGGCCGACATGTCGCCCTGCGTGCACGATGGACTGGATACCTCGCTGTACGGAATCATCTTGAGGTGTCCGGCGCTTTGTCGATGATCGATCAATAGCGTTGCTTCTGGTGCATATCGCATCGGCCGGCAACGAAGCTATCCAGATCCGACGAACATTGTTGCGCTGCGGGGTTTTATGAGAATTGCAGTTCTGGATGATGATCCGGCTCAGGCCGATTTTGTGTGTGCGACGTTGTCGGCGGCGGGGCACATTTGCCACGCGTTTGCCGAAGGGCGAGCGCTCGTGAAACAGTTGCGCCGCCAGACCTTCGACTTGCTGGTGCTCGACTGGAACGTGCCCGACATGTCCGGCGACGAAGTCCTGCGCTGGGTCCGGCAAAGTCTGTCGGAGCGCTTGCCGGTGCTGTTCATGACGAGTCGCAGCCGCGAAACCGACATTACGTCGATGCTCAACACGGGTGCCGACGACTACGTCGTGAAGCCGGTGCCGGCAGGTGTGCTGCTAGCGCGTGTCGGCTCGCTGCTGCGGCGCGCGTATCACCTGAACTCGGTGGCGGCCAAAGAGGTATTCGGCGAGTACGAATTCGATGCGAGCGCGAAACAGGTGCAGGTGAAAGGCACATCGGTCGCGCTGACGGCGAAGGAGTTCGATCTGGCGCTGCTGTTGTTCCAGCATCTGAGCCGGCCGCTGTCGCGTGCACATATTCTCGACGTGATCTGGAAGCAGGCTACCGAGATTCCGTCGCGCACGATGGACACGCACGTGTCGATGCTGCGCGCGAAGCTCGGGTTGCGTCCGGAGAATGGCTATCGGCTCACACCGATTTACGGTTATGGTTACCGCCTGGAGCGGATAGAGAAGGGGGATGCGTGACTAGTGCGTCAGCCGTGACTTCAATCACACCGGTAGTGCCGCCGTTGCGGCTGCGCCGGCGGGCGTTGCCGTTTGCGCTCGCGTGTTTGGTTGCCACGTCCGGGTTGCTGTCGGAACCCGCCGCCGCACAAAAGCCGAAGCCTTCCACGGCCCAGGCCACGACCCCTTACGTCACGAAAGCCGGCGATACGCTCTATGAAATCGCCGCGCGCTATCTACGCGATCCAGGCGACTGGAAAGCATTGACCCGCCTGAACCATGTACCCGCGCCGCGTCGTTTGCCGGCCGGGATGCAGTTGCGTCTGCCGGTTGCGTTGCTCAAGCAGGAGCGCATGTCGGCCCGCGTGATTGCGACGAGCGGTCCCGCCGAGCATGCGTCCGGCAACAGTCCCTACACGCCGCTTGCCACCGACATGACGCTCGGCGAGGGCGATCACCTGCGCACCGGCCCAAACGGCTTCGCCACGCTCGAACTGGCCGACGGCTCGCATCTGTCGGTGCCGCAGAACAGCCAGATCGATATCGGCTCGCTGCGTCAGACCGTGCTGACCGGCGTCAACGATCGCGTCATCGATCTGCGGCATGGCGAAGTCGACAGCGAGGTGACACACGCGGTCAAGAAAGACGATCGCTTCCAGATCCGCTCGCCTTCGGTGGTGGCCGGTGTGCGCGGGACGGTGTTTCGCGTGAGTTACGATCGCGCCGATCAATCGACGGCGGTCGAAGTGCTCGACGGCGCGGTTGGCGTCGATTCCGCGGCAACAGCACCGCGCGCGCCGGGCGTTCCACTCAACGCCTCCTCGCAACTCGTGCCCGCGCACTTCGGTAGCGTCACGCATGCGAGCGGTGCCGTAGGCGGTCCGGTCGAGTTGCTGCCACCGCCGGCTGTTGCCGATCCCGGCAAGATCCAGGATGCCAAAGACGTCGTGTTCGACGTCGTGCCGTCGGCCAGCGCCCGCGGCTACCGGGTACAGATCGCGCGCGATGCCGATCTGCTCGACATGATCCGCGACCAGCGCGTAGGCGAACCGAAGGCATCGTTTGGCGACGTGCCGGATGGCACGTACTTCGTACGCGTATCGAGTATCGACGTCAACGGTCTGCAGGGCCTGCCGCAGGTCTACGCGTTCGAGCGTCGTCAGCTCGGGCTGACCGCATCCGCCGCGCAACGCGCCGGCACACACGATTACGAATTCCGCTGGTTCGTCGGCCGCCAGGGTGTGCCGACCCGGTTCCGCTTCGTGCTCGCCGGTTCCGCCGATCTGCACGATCCGATCATCGACCGCCCCGACCTGACGAACGGCCAGATCGTGATCAGCGACCTGCCGAAGGGCGTCTACTACTGGACCGTGATCGCCGAGCAGTTCGAGAACGGCAAGTTCTATGCAAAGGGCAGCTCGGTCCGCTCGTTCACACTCGCCCGCTGATGCCGGCACGGGAGGCTCGCGCATGAGTCTCGATCCGCGGGCGCGCCTCGGGCGTCCAGTCGGGCGCCGGTTCCTTTTTGAGTGGGCGGGCATCGGCTGCTTCGGCCTCATCGTGATTCTGCTCGGCGCGTTGGGGCGCCTCACCACCGGCGTCGACCATCTGGTCTACGACCGCCTGCTGGCCTTTCATCCGGTACCGGTACTCGACAAGCTGGTCGTGGTCGAGATCGACAATGCGAGCATCGCGCAAATTGGCCGCTGGCCGTGGTCGCGTAACGTTCACGCGCAACTGCTGGCGCGGCTCGCGCAGGCGCAGCCGGCCGCGGTCATCTACGACGTGCTCTTCACCGAAACATCGTCTGACGATAGTTCGTTTGCCCGCGCAATCGCTGCTAACCGGACCTACCTGCCGGTGCTGCTGAGCCCGGAAGGCGCCGATGGCAACCGCGATATCGTCAAGCCGGTCGACCCGCTCGCGCAGGCTGCGGCGGGCCTCGGTCACATCAATCTCGAAGTGGACGGCGATGGAATCGTGCGTAGTGTCGCGCTGTTCGAAGGCGACGCGCGCTCGCACTGGCCGCAACTCACCGTGCCGTTGTGGCGCGCGATTGGCGCCGGCAAGGTGCCGCTCGCGTCGCCTTCGGGTGCCGCGTGGCATGTGCCCGGTCCGCAGTTCGACGGCAATAGCGAGTCGCGCTTCCTCATCCCGTTCAGTCCGCTAGCCGAAAGCTATCGCAAGGTGTCGTTTGCCAGCGTGCTGAACGGCGAGGTGCCGCCCGACGTCCTGCGCGGGCACATCGTGCTGATCGGTGCGACCGCGTCGGGCCTCTACGACCGGTTTGCCACGCCGGTGTCGGGCGAGCTCGGTCTGCTGCCGGGTGTCTACATTCACGCGAACGTGCTCGACGCGCTGCTTACCGGCCGCACGATCGAGCCGACTCAGGGCTGGCAGGTCTTCATCGTCTCGCTGCTACCGCTCGCAGTGTTGCTGGCCGGTTTCCTCGTGTTGTCGCCGTGGCGCTCGCTGCTGCTTACGGCGGGTTTGTGCGCGGCGATGGCCGCGGGCAGCGCTGCGCTGCTATACGGTGCGCGGATCTGGATGTCGCCGATGCCGGCGATCGTCGGATTGATCGCGGTCTATCCGATCTGGAACTGGCGCCGCCTCGAAATGACGATGTCGTATCTGCGCAAGGAACTGCAGCGTCTTGCCGACGAACCGTACCTGTTGCCAGGCGCGCCGCGCCAGCGTGCCGACTTCGGCGGCGATGCGCTCGAAAAACACATGGCGCTGATGGCGCAGGCGGCGCAGCGCGTGCAGGACATGAAGCGCTTCGTGTGGGACAGCCTCGACAGCGTACCTGAACCGATTCTCGTGAGCGATGTTCAGGGTGTGGTGCTGATTGCGAACCAGGCGGCGAAGGCGCACTTCGCGCGGCTCGGTGCGCCGACGCCGGAAGGCAAGCCGATCCGCGAGGTGTTCGGTGACCTGACGTACGTGAAGTCGATCGATGAGAACGCGGATGGCGACGGTTTTGCACGCACGCACTGGCCCGCGCTGCTCGACCCGGCGCGCTCCGAGTTCGCGGCGTTGATGGAGCGCGGCATCGAAGTGCAGGATCGCGACGCGCGCGATCATCTGCTGCGCTATGCAAAGTGCGCGAATGCACAGGGCGAGGCGACCGGGTGGATCGCGGGTCTCGTCGATGTGACCGCGTTGCATGAGGCCGAGCGGCATCGCGAAGATGCTTTGCGGCTGTTGTCGCACGACATGCGCTCGCCGCAGGCGTCGATTCTCGCGCTGGTCGAGATCGAGCGCTCGCGTATCGAATCGGGCCGCATGCAGGAACTGCTCGAACGGATCGAGCGTTATGCGCAGCGTGCGCTGACGCTGGCCGACGATTTCGTGCAACTGGCCCGCGCGGAATCGCAGACCTATGTGCTGGAGCCGGTTAATTTCGCCGAACTGCTGATCGATGCGAGCGACGAGGTCTGGCCGCAGGCCCATGCGAAGCAGATTCGCCTCGAAACACCGCTGCCTGACGCAGAAACAGACGCAAGCGATGCCGGCGACGCCGAAGCAACTGCCGTAGACGACACCTACTGGATCTGCGCGGACCGCTCGCTGATCACGCGTGCGCTCGTCAACATCCTGAACAACGCGGTCAAATATAGCCCGCCCGATACGCGCATCGTCTGTACGATTGAGCGCGTCGAGGGCACGCCGGCCCATGTGCAATGTACGATTCGGGACGAGGGCTACGGCATTCCAACCGAGCAGCAGGCGAAGCTGTTCGAACGTTTCCGGCGTTTTCACGAGTCGGAGCGGCCCGAAGTGGGCGGCGCCGGGCTCGGCATGGCGTTCGTCAAGACCGTGGTGACGCGGCATGGCGGCGACGTCCACGTCGACAGCGAGCCCGGTAAGGGCACGGCGTTCACCGTGTCGCTGCCGGCACTCGACGAGACCGACGCGCAGCCATTCGAGGTGGACTGATGAACACGGACACGGATACGGACACACACGCGGACCGCACTCTTATCGGAGCACGAACATGATGAAACTGAGGTCGATCCGCACCACGCTCGCTGCGGCAAGCTTCGCGGTGGCGCTCGCGGGATGCGCCGGCGTGAAGACCGACGTGCATGCGTCGGCGCCGGCTGCTCCGCTGCAAGGCAAGACCTATGCGGTGACGCGTCTGCCGTCGCAGGATTCGAATCCGGCCTATGCGCAGTACGAGGCACTCGTGCAGAGCGAGCTCGCAAAGTATGGCTTCAGCGCCGCAAACGATGCCCATACGCGCTATCTGCTTTCGCTGGCCTATGAGACGCGACCCGCAACGGTCGGTTTCGCAGCAGGCGACTGCGCGGCGGTGGCGAGCGCCGCCACCGCAAACTGCCGCAGCCCCGGCGAAACCTCCGTGTCCTTTTTCGGCCGTCGCGCGTATCGCCATACGCTGACGCTGCGCTTCCTTGAGCGTGCTTCCGGCGAGGAGGCTTACAAGGTCAGCGCGACGAGCCGCGATCACGACGCGGACCCGCTGCACGCAATTCCTTACCTGGTGAAGAGCGCACTCGCGCAGTTTCCGTACTCGGGGCATACGGACTGGCAGGTGAAGCTGCAAGCGAAGGACGAGGCTAGCGTACCGGACGTCGTCTCGGTTAAACCGGTCGAGCCCTGAAGCCTATTCGTGCGAGTGGTTTTCGTCGGGTGAGGACCACGCGCCGTCGCACCGTCGCGTCGCGATCGGCGCAAACCCATTATTGACGTGAGCGCGCCCTAGCTCGACGACGGTTCGCTTTCAGGCCAGCCGTTCTCGAACACACAGCCCGTGAGCGGCATGCGCGTCGCCCAGCCTTCTTTTTCGAGCATCGGTTCGTCGTAGAACTGCGCGACATGGCCGACGCACAGGATCGCCACCGGCCGCGCGCCGGCGGGCATATGCAGCAGCGCGGCGACTTCGTCGACGTCGAAGATCGACACCCAGCCCAGCCCCAGTCCTTCCGCGCGTGCGGCGAGCCACATGTTCTGGATCGCACATGCCACCGATGCGAGATCCATCTCCGGTAGCGTGCGTCGTCCGAACACATGCTTCTCGCGACCGTCCATCAAACCGACGACCAGCAGCTCGGCGCAATCGAGCATGCCCTCGACTTTCAGCTTCATGAACTCGTCGCGCCGCTTGCCGAGCGCATCGGCGGTTTTCAGGCGTTCGCGCTCGACGGTCGCATGCAGCGCGTGACGTAGTGCGCCATCGGTAATGCGCGTGATGCGCCAGGGCTGCATGTAGCCGACGCTCGGCGCGTGGTGTGCGGCGTCGAGCAGACGTTGCAGGGTGGGCGGATCGATCGGATCGCGCACGAAATGACGCATGTCGCGCCGTTCGTAGATCGCGCGATAGACCGCCGCGCGCTCGCTGTCGTCAAAGGGTTTCGCCATGGAACAGGGCGGCCGTGAAAGCCGGATTGGACGGCCAGTAGCCGTGCATATAGGTCGCGACGATCGAACCCCAGCGGTATACGGACTCGCCGCCCGCGGCCGGCCCCATGGCGTGCGGCCGGGTGGCGGTCAGTACGGGGTCGAGCGGGGTGGTCATCTGCGTGTAGTGAAACGTATGGCCTCTCAGTGTGCCGTGTCGCCCGTCCAGTTGTTGCATGCCGAGCGCCGCGAGCCGCGCCTGCATCGTTGCGCGGCCGGGTAGCAGTCCGAGCATCGGTGTCTGCGTGCCGTCGCTGTCCGTCAGGCTGTCGAGCAGGTACAGCATACCGCCACATTCCGCGACGATGGTTTTTTTCGCTGCTGCATGTGCGTGAAGCGAGGCTGCCGTGCGCGTGCTGCGCGCGAGCGTGGCGGCGTGTAGCTCCGGGTAACCACCTGGCAGATAGAGCGCGTGAGCATCGGTTGGCACGGCTTCGTCGGCGAGCGGCGAGAAGAACGCGAGCGTTGCGCCGAGCGTTTCGAGCAGCGCGAGATTCGCCGGATAGATGAAGGAGAACGCGGCATCGCGTGCGACGGCAATCCGCATTCCGTCGAGCAGGCGCGGCAGCGCAGTGCTTCCATGCGCAGCGGATGCGGGGGCGAACTCGACGGTGGGCGGCAGGGTGGCGAGCGCGGTTGCGGCGAGTGCATCTGCTACGCGGTCGAGTCGAGCATCGAGATCGTCGATTTCGTCGGCGTGCCGTAGGCCCAGGTGCCGGTCGGGGAGTTCGATGGCGGCTTCGCTTGCCATGTGACCGGTCCACGCGATGTCCCGCGGCAAGGCTTCCTGCAGCAACTGCGCATGGCGCGCCGAGCCCACGCGATTGGCGAACACGCCATGAAACGGGACTTGTGGCCGGAATTTCGCAAGCCCAAAGGCGATCGCGCCAAATGTCTGCGCCATCGCTTTCGCCGAAATGACCGCGACGACCGGCACGCCGAACGTTGCGGCGAGATCGGCGCTGCTCGGTGTGCCGTCGAAGAGACCCATCACCCCTTCGATCAGGATCAGATCCGCCTGCGCCGCAGCCTCGGCGAGCAGGCGGCGACATGCGTCCTCACCGACCATCCACAGGTCGAGCGATTCGACCGGTGCGCCGCTTGCACGCTCGAGGATGGTCGGGTCGAGAAAGTCGGGGCCGGTCTTGAAGACCCGCACGCGCCGTCCAAGCCGCCGATGGTAACGAGCGAGCCCTGCCGTGACCGTCGTCTTGCCCTGACCCGATGCAGGCGCACTGATGAACAACGCGGGACACGCCGGCATCGCTCAGAACTCCACGCCGCGTTGTGCCTTCACGTGCTGCTCGCGATACGGATGTTTGACGAGGCGCATTTCGGTGACGAGATCGGCGGCTTCGATCAGCGCATCGGGTGCGTGGCGGCCGGTCACGACGACGTGCAGCGCGGCGGGCCGGGCGTTTAACACCGCAAGTACTTCGTCGAGTGGCAGGTATTCGTATTTCAGCACCGTGTTGAGTTCGTCGAGGATCACCATCTGGTAGTCGCCACTGTCGATCATGCGGCGCGCCTCGTCCCAGCCTTTGCGCGCGGTGGCGATGTCGGCGTCGCGGTCCTGCGTGTTCCATGTATAACCGTCGCCCATCGTGACGAAATCGCAGTGCGCCTGGGCGCCGAGAAAATCGCGCTCCGACGTATGTAGTGCACCTTTGATGAACTGCACGACGCCAAGCCGCATGCCATGACCGAGTATGCGCACGGCCATGCCGAACGCTGCCGTACTCTTGCCCTTGCCGTTGCCTGTGTTGACGATCAGCAGGCCTTTTTCGACGGTGGCCGTAGCCTGCTTCTTTTCGTGTCCTTCGCGACGCCGTTGCGTCATGCGTTGATGCGATTCGGGATCGGTTTTCATCGGTCGAGGTCCTGTTCAGTGGAAGCGGAGAGAGTGGAGTGAACGAGTGGATCGGCAACGAGTGCGACGGTGACGCCGTCGTGCACCGTCTTGCCGACGATCAGATAACCGTGAGGTGCCGCGAGTCGCGCGCACGGTTCGCACACACCATCAATGCCCAGATGCACTCGCGCGGCCGCCGAACGTGCAGGCGGCGCGAGCAGTACAGCCGCGATCTGCGTGGATGTGAAAAGACGCAGTGGCAACGCATGACGGGCGCAGAACTCGAGCAGGCCGGGTTCGTTCGCTTTGGTATCGACAGTAGCGATTTCCCGGATCTCGGCGAGCGAGCGCGTACCGAGCGCGGCACGCAGCGCGGCATCGATCTGATCGGCCGACACATTGCGTCGACAGCCGATGCCGGCGATCAGGGTCTTCGTCATGGGTGGATTTCGGATGTGGCGATGCGTGTCGGCAGACCGACGTCGCAGTAGCGATCGCTTATTACCTGGGCGCCGTGTGTCTGTCCCCCGCAGACCCGGCGTTCGGCGTCGTCATCGTCGAGTTCGACGATGACGTTCGCCCCCTCGTCTGGCCGGTATCCGGGCTGGCGGCCTCATGTCGTTGCCTTCCCATCCGCACGCGGCGGACAGTGGCTTCGAACGACATGTGCGGCTCGAAGGCCGCGGGCCGTTTACCGTTGCGGGGACAGCACAGGTTGAGCGCAATGCGCGCTTTCTGTTTCCCGTTTAACTGCACACGCGAGCGCGCGTGCGGGCACCAAACGAGCGCATACGATATCACAGCGCAACACGGTGCCTTCCTTGACGCAGCAAGGCCGGCGGCCTACACTCGCACGCACTCTGGTGCTCGCGTGCGCGCCTCCCGCGCACGCAGTTAAACGGGAAACAGGGCGTCCTCCCACCGCGGAACGGACCAACCTGTGCTGCCCCCGCAACGGTAAGCGAAAGCAGCGCGCAAGCGCTGCAAGACCGGCTTCGCTGCATGCACATCAACCCCGCATGCAATCGACCACTGCGCGACATGAGCGTCGCGTGGGAAGGTGAAGCGGTTCATTCGTTAGCCCGGATACCGGCCAGACAAAATGGGTTCGCGCCGCGGGGATGCGGCGTGTCGTCCACGATTTCCTTGTGTTTCCATTCGCGCCGTACTCCGCGTCATCGTCCCCGCGTTTCGTCTTCTACTGGCCTGTCACGGCGGCGTTCTGTCGTATGGACGAGCAGTTGAACGACGTATCGCGAAGCACGTGGCGGAGCCCTCCGGTGGCGTGGACACACGCGGGTTGTCGGCGAATCCCTCACCGCCACCACGGAGCAGCGATGCAGACACAGATGCGCAAGATTCCCGCCACGATCGTCACGGGCTTTCTCGGCAGCGGCAAGACGACCTTGCTGCGACATATTCTTCAACATGCCGGCGGCCTGCGCATCGCGGTGATCGTCAACGAGTTCGGCGAACTCGGCATCGACGGCGAGATTCTCAAGGGCTGCGGTATCGGCTGCGATGAGGACGGCCGCGAAACGGCGGGACAGGTCTACGAACTCGCGAACGGATGTCTGTGCTGTACCGTGCAGGAAGAATTTTTCCCGGTCATGGAGCAGCTTCTCGAACGGCGCGAGCAGATCGATCATGTGCTGATCGAAACCTCGGGACTCGCGTTGCCGAAGCCACTCGTGCAGGCGTTCAACTGGCCGACGATCAAGAACAGCTTCACGGTAGACGCCGTCGTCACGGTGGTTGATGGACCCGCTGCCGCGAGCGGCCAGTTCGCAGACAATCCGGTCGCCGTCGATGCGCAGCGCAAGGCCGATCCGAATCTCGATCATGAATCGCCGCTGCACGAACTGTTCGAAGACCAGCTCGCTTCCGCCGATCTCGTGATCCTCAACAAGACCGACCTGCTCGACGACGCGCAGCAGGCCGCTGTCGAAGCGCTGGTCCGTGAGGAGATTCCGCCGCAGGTGAAGATCGTCCGCGCGCAGAACGGTCAGCTCGACCTGCACGCATTGCTCGGGCTCGAGGCGGCGTCGGAAACCACGATTCATTTACGGCACGATCACCACGGTTCTGCCGACGATCCCGATCATCATCACGACGACTTCGATTCGGTGGTGGTGGAATGTACAGCGCTATCGCGCGAGGCGACGATCGCCGCGTTGCAGCAGCTCGTCGAGACGCACACGATCTATCGTGTGAAGGGTTTCGCGGCATTGCCGGGCGCGCCGATGCGGCTCGTCGTGCAGGGTGTGGGACGGCGCTTCGACAGTTACTTCGATCGGCGCTGGAGAGCGGACGAACAAGCGGACGAGCCGCAGAAGAGCCGCTTCGTGCTGATCGGCGAAGATCTCGACCAGGCCGCGCTGCAACGCGCATTCGATGCCGCATTGAACCCCGCGGTACACGCCGAAGCACAGCGGGCCTGACGCGCTATGCATCTGCTGCGTACCACGCCGGGTGGCTTCGTCGACGACACGGCCGGTGTCGTCCGGATCGATCAGCAGCCTGCGGACATCGTGGTACTCAGCTCGGCCGATACCACGCTGTCGCTGCTCGCGAGCGTCGTCACGCGGCTCGGTCCAGACTTCCCGAGCGTGCGGCTCGCCAACGTGACTTATCTGCGCCAACCCGCGTCGGTCGACTTCTATGTCGACGACGTGCTGCAACATGCGCGCGTCATCGTGGTCGACCATCTGGGCGGTGAAGCCTACTGGCCGTACGGCATCGAACAGGTGGTCGCGCTTGCTGGGCGACGTGGGCAGTTGCTGGCGATGTTTTCAGGCGATCTCCAGGAAGACCCGAACCTCGTCGCCAAAAGTACCGCCGATGCCGCGCTGTGCGAGCGGCTATGGCGCTATCTGCGCGAAGGCGGTCCGCAGAATGCCGAGGCATTTCTGCGCTGCATAGCGTGGCAGGCGTTCGGTTGGGGAAGTGAGCCCGCGTTGCCGCGACCGCTACCCGCTGCCGCCCTGTATCACCCGCAGCACGACCAGCCGACTATCGAAGCGTGGCAAACGCGCTGGCAAACTCACGCTGTAGCAGATAAAGCGCCGGTCGTCGCGATCCTGTTCTATCGCGCGCATCTGCAGGCGGCCAACACGGCGGTTTTCGACGCATTGATCGAAGAGCTCGAAGCACGTCAAATGAATCCACTACCCATCGCGCTCACTTCGCTGAAAGATGCAGTGAGCCGCGACGTGGTCCAACAACTGTGCGAGCGCCACAACGTTGCGCTGGTGCTGAACACAACCGCGTTCGCCGCTAGCGCAATCGACGATCCCGAACCGCTCGCGCTAGCCGGCGACGCGCCGGTAATGCAGGTAATCCTGAGCGGCGGCAACCGCGACGACTGGGTGAAGGACAACCAGGGACTCAATTCGCGCGACATCGCAATGCACGTTGCGCTGCCTGAAGTGGATGGGCGGATCATTACGCGCGCGATCAGTTTCAAGGGGCTCGCGTATCGCTGTGCGCATACCGAAGTGGATGTGGTGCGTTATCAGCCGGATGCGGAGCGCGTTGCGTTCGTCGCCGAATTGAGTCGACGCTGGTGCCGGCTGCGTCAGTTGCGTAACGACGAGAAACGACTCGCGCTGATTCTCGCCAATTACCCGCAGAGCGAAGGACGCATCGGCAACGGTGTCGGTCTCGACACGCCGGCGTCGGTGGTCGGCATTCTCGCGATGCTTCGCGACGAAGGCTATCGCGTGAGCGACCTGCCAGTCGATGGCGCCGGGTTGATGCAACGGCTCACGCAGGGCGTTACCAACGATCCGGCCGTGCGCGATCTGCGACCCGCGTTGCAAAGTCTCGCGCTCGCCGACTATCTCGCCTATTTCACGCAATTGCCCGAGGAAGTGCGCCATGCGTTGAACGCTCGCTGGGGACCGCCGGAAAGCGACCCGACGTTACGTCGTGGGCGCTTCATGATCGCCGGCTGGCGCTGCGGGAATGTGTTCGTCGGTATCCAGCCGTCGCGCTCGCGCGGCGAAGGCGACTACGCGAGCTATCACGATGCGGACCTCGTACCGCCGCATGCGTATCTCGCGTTCTATGTCTGGCTGCGCGCACATTTCGGCATCGATGCGGTCGTGCACGTCGGCAAGCACGGCAACCTCGAATGGTTGCCGGGCAAGAGCGTCGCGCTGAGCGATACGTGCTGGCCCGACCTCGTGCTTGGGCCGTTGCCGCATCTGTATCCGTTCATCGTCAACGATCCGGGCGAGGGTAGCCAGGCGAAGCGGCGTGCGCAGGCGGTCATCATCGATCATCTGATGCCGCCGCTCACGCGCGCGGAAAACTATGGACCGCTGCAGGATCTCGAACGGCAGGTCGACGAGTACTACGATGCGCTGATGGTCGATGCGCGGCGCGCAAAGCTGCTGCGACGCACGATACTTGCGACCATCGTCGAGCATCGGTTGCACGGGGAACTGAGCCTCGCCGAGCCGGTCGGGCAGGATGCCGAAGACGCAGTGCTGACGCGCGTCGATGCGTGGCTGTGCGAGTTGAAGGAAGCGCAGATTCGCGATGGTCTGCATACGTTCGGGCAATCGCCGGAAGGTGTGCAACGCCGCGATACGCTGCTCGCGCTTGGGCGCTTTCCGGTCGGCGATGGGCAGGGTGCGAATGCTGGTTTGATCGATGCGCTTGCGCGCGACCTGCAGATCGATCATCTGTTCGATCCGCTGTCGGCGGACTGGTCCGCACCGTGGAGCGGGCCGCGTCCCGCGCTGCTTGAGCGGGTCAGCGATGCGCCGTGGCGGCATAACGGCGATGCGCGTGAGCGGCTTGAGGGGCTGGCGGCTGCGTTGTTAGCGGTGTTGTGCGACGGCGCGGGTGTTGGTGTAGACGCACACGCAGCCGTACCACCGTGGCTACCGGCACCGGCCGAATTACCCCATGCCGAGCGCGTCCTCACGCGCTTGCGCAACAGCGTGCTACCGAACCTCGACGCATGCGGCGAACAGGAAATGCGTCACCTGCGGCGCGGCCTTGAAGGCCGCTTCGTGCCACCCGGCCCGAGCGGTTCGCCGTCGCGCGGCCGCCCCGATGTGCTACCCACCGGCCGCAACTTCTACTCGGTCGACACGCGCGCAGTGCCGACCCAGGCCGCGTGGTCGCTCGGGCTCAAGTCCGCGCAGCAACTGATCGAACGACATCTGCAGGAACACGGCGACTATCCACGCGCAATCGGTCTCTCCGTATGGGGCACAGCGACGATGCGCACCGGCGGCGACGACATCGCCCAGGCCATGGCGCTGATCGGCGTGCGGCCGAAATGGGCAGCGGGCAGCCATCGCGTGACCGATTTCGAAATCATGCCGATCGAAGCGTTCGACCGGCCGCGCATCGACGTGACGCTGCGCGTGTCGGGATTTTTCCGCGATGCGTTCGCGAACGTGATGCATCTGTTCGACGCCGCGGTGCAGGCCGTGGCGGAACTGGACGAACCACCCGAACTGAACCCGATCCGCGCACGCGTGATGGCCGAGCGCGACGCATGGATTGCGCGCGGGCTCGATCCAGCAACGGCGCGTCAGCGCGCCGGCTGGCGTGTGTTCAGCTCGCGTCCTGGCGCATATGGTGCGGGCTTGCAGCAGATGATCGACTCGCGTCAATGGCAGACCGACGCGGATCTCGCGAACACATACCAGGCGTGGGGTGGCTACGCGTATGCGCAGAAGAGTGCCGGCGACGCAGCGCACGACGCCTTCGGCACGCGGCTCGCCACGCTCGACGTCGTGCTGCAGAACCAGGACAACCGCGAACACGACGTGCTCGATTCGAACGACTACTACCAGTTCCAGGGCGGCATGGCCGCGGCCGTGCGGCATCTGGCCGGCGCGCAGCCACATATCTACCACGCGGATCACAGCAATCCGGCGGCGCCGCGCGTGCGCACGCTGCATGAGGAAATTGCGCGTGTGATCCGCTCGCGCGTCGTGAACCCGAAGTGGCTGGACGGTGTAAAGCGGCACGGCTACAAGGGCGCGGCAGAAATCGCCGCGACCGTCGACTATCTGTACGGCTACGATGCGACTGCGCGCGTCGTCGCTGATCATCAGTACGCGCTCGTCGCCGATGCATACCTGAACGACGCCAACACGCGCGCGTTTCTTGAAAAGCACAATCCGCACGCACTGCATGCGATCTGCGAGCGGTTGCTCGAAGCGATGCAGCGCGGACTGTGGCAACAGCCCGGTGCGTATCGCGCGCAGCTTGAAGATCATCTGCTGGCGAGCGAGCAACATATCGAAGGAATACGGTCATGAATGGGTCACTGCCTGCCTTTCCGTTCACCGCGTTGATCGATCAACAGCCGCTGCAACAGGCGCTGCTGATCGCAGCCGTCGACCCCGGCATCGGCGGCGTGCTGGTCAGCGGGCCGCGCGGCACGGCGAAGTCGACCGCTGCGCGCGCGCTTGCCGAACTGCTGCCCGAAGGCCAGTTCGTGACACTGCCGCTCGGCGCGAGCGAAGAGCGTTTGATCGGCACACTCGATCTCGACGCGGTGTTGCGCGATGGTGCCGTGAAATTTTCACCGGGGTTGCTCGGCCAGGCGCATCGAGGCGTGCTGTATGTCGACGAAATCAACCTGTTGCCCGATACGCTCGTCGACGCGCTACTCGATGCCGCTGCGAGCGGTGTGAACACCGTCGAACGCGATGGCGTATCGCACAGCCACGATGCGCGTTTCGTGCTGGTGGGCACGATGAATCCGGAAGAGGGCGAGTTGCGACCACAACTGCTCGATCGTTTCGGCCTGATGGT
The DNA here is from genome assembly GCF_030464945.1 of Paraburkholderia sp. CHISQ3. Classification (NCBI taxonomy): domain Bacteria; kingdom Pseudomonadati; phylum Pseudomonadota; class Betaproteobacteria; order Burkholderiales; family Burkholderiaceae; genus Paraburkholderia; species Paraburkholderia sp. CHISQ3. The sequence continues at coordinate 94,370 of NZ_JALPRG010000018.1, read as the reverse complement.
GGAGCTGGAGAACTGTTTCGATCCGGCCGTGCGGCAGCGCATCGTCAAGGCGAGACTCGCCTTCGATCTCGATCCGCAGGGTTTTCGCCGTGCTTACGCAACGCAGCAGTTAGATGTCGTGCAACGGATTCGCGCGGCGCGTGCCGCGTTATCCGCACTGTCCTTCGACGATGCCGTACATGCGCTGGTAAGCCGACTCTGTATCGAGGCGGCCGTCGATGGTTTGCGCGCCGATCTCGTGATGCTGCGCGCTGCGCGCGCGCTGGCAGCGCTCGACGGTGCCGATGCGGTGACCGTGGCGCATGTCGAGCGGGTCGCAGCCTCGGTGTTGTTGCATCGACGGCATGCGGACGATGCGTCGGCAGAGGCCGGCACGTCAGAGCAAGAAGCGCAAGAAACAACGAACGCAAGCGCTGATCAGCAGACGGAAAGCGATCAACGCAATCGATCGCAGGCAAAACCCGATGGATCGGCTAGCGACTGGGGCTATCTGCCGCCGCAGCCGGCCGGCATTGCGAACGTCAAAACCGTCGTTCCGCTCGCCGCAAAAAAACGCTAAGCCACCGGAACGGTGCCGCCGCTGATCAGCCCAGCGGTTTCCGGTGGTTGCAAGGCACCCGCAGCCGCACGCGTACCCGTACTGTCGACGGCGCACCCGGCACACGCATCGCATGGCCCGCCACGCTCGCGGCGAAACGTCACGCGCCGCTGCGCGCCGACCATCTGCGCTTCGTGCGCGAAGCATCGCGAAGCGGCGAACTGCATTGCTTCGCGCTCGATTGCTCCGCTTCGATGCTTGCCGGTGCGCAACTTGCGCTTGCGAAGGGTCTACTGGTCGCGCTATTCAACCGCGCCGCACGCGAACGTGCGGAAGCGGCGCTGATCTGTTTCGGTGGCACACGTGCAGATTTACGGTTCGGGCCCGCGGTGCCGCGCTGGTGGAACGAGCGCTGGCTGATGCCGATCGGCGGCGCGGGAGGCACACCGCTCGCACTCGGTGTGCGGCGCGCGGCGCATCTGCTCGAACGCGCGGCGCGCCGCAAGCCTGCGCAGCAGCGCTGGCTGTGGGTGTTGTCCGATGGCCGCAGTCGCGACTGGCCGGTGCGGCCCGCCGCCGCAGACCGGATCGTGTTCGTCGATTTCGAACACGCGGGAGTGAAGCTCGGGCGATGCGCGCAGCTCGCGCATGCCTGGGGTGCGCTACATTGCGTGCCCGAAGATTTGATAGAGCGCTGAGGTTTCGGCCCGGCTTATTCAGGGCTCGAGTCCCAGGGCGGTTCATCGCCGAACGCTTCGGTAAGGTAATCGACGAACCGGCGCACTTTAAGCGGTATGCGTCGCGCGCCCGGATAAACCGCCTGGATCACTAACTCGGTGGCGCGGTACGCCGGCAGTAGCGCCACAAGCTCGCCGCGCCGAAGATGCTCGCCAAAGACGAAGGTCGGACCGTACACGATGCCGGTGCCGGCTAGCGCGACGGACAGAAGCATCTGCGTGTTGTTAGCGGCGATCCGGGCAGGTCCGTCGACGACATGCGCGCGGTTCTTCGAATCGAACAACGTCCAGTCTCCGGCGGACACGGCCTCGCTGAAGGCGAGCCGTGGCGCATCGCGCAGGTCACGCGGTGTGCGCGGCGTTCCATGTCGCTCGAGATAGGCAGGTGCCGCACATACGACCATTCGACACGGCGCAATCCGGCGTGTAACGAGTGCTGGATCGCGTAGCCGCCCAATCCGGATCGCCACGTCGATACCGGCATCGAGCAGGTCGACATAGCGGTCGCCGAGCACCACCTCCATGTTCACCTGCGGATGGTCCTCGAGATAGCGCGCCGTCACTTTGCCTAAATGCATCGAGCCGAACGTGACCGGTGCGGCGACGCGCAGAACGCCGCGCGCCGTACTTTGCGAATCGCTCGCTTCCCGGTTGGCGTCGTCGAACGCTTCGAGAATCTGCTTGCTGCGTTCGTAGTACGTCTGGCCCGCATCGGTCAGACTCAGGCGCCGCGTGGTTCGTTGGAGCAGCCGCGCATTCAGTTGAGCTTCGATTGCGTCCACATGTTTGCCGGCCATCGCCGGCGATAGCCCGAAACGCCGCGCGGCCGCAGCAAGGCTGCCTTCCTCCACCGCGGCGACGAACACGCCAAGACTGGTCAGTCGGTCCATTGCCCCTCCTATTCGATAACTGGATTGTCGACTGTCGCTATCAAGCTGGCAATTATCAAACACGAGACTCGAATCTACGATAGCGGCACTTAACCGGGATGGAGGACTCAAGTGGACATCGAAACGAACGGCACACGGATTCATGTGGCGCAGCAAGGCAGCGAGGTGGCGGGGGAGGTAGCGCTGGTGTTTCTGCATTATTACGGCGGCTCATCGCGCACGTGGGATGCAGTAGCCGGTGAGTTGTCGGACCGATATCGGATCGTTGCCACCGATCATCGGGGCTGGGGCGATTCCGGCGCACCCGCCGACGGTTACCGTATCGCCGATCTCGCCGCCGACACCGAAGGCGTCATTGAGACGTTGGGCTTACAGCGCTATGTACTCGTCGGTCATTCGATGGGTGGCAAGGTCGCGCAGCTCATCGCATCCCGCCGGCCAGGTGGGCTCGAAGGCCTCGTGCTGGTTGCACCGTCGCCACCATCACCGATGCTTCTCTCCGAAGAGCAACGCGCGACGTTAGCCGGCGCGTATGGATCACGCGAGTCGATCGAATTCGTCATCGATCACGTTCTCACCGCAAAGAAACTTGATGCCGCGTATCGCGAGCAGATCATCGAGGACAGTCTCAAAGGCGCGCCGCAGGCGAAGGCGGCGTGGCCGAACGTGGCCATGCGCGAAGACATTACCGCAGCGGTGGCGTCAATCGATATACCGACCATTGTCGTTTCCGGCGAACTCGATCAGGTGGATCGCATCGCTACGCTGGAGACAGAACTGCTGCCCCGCATTCCGCAAGCGGTCATGCATATCGTGCCGGGGGCCGGACACCTGTTGCCACTCGAGGCACCGGCGGAGCTTGCGCAGATCGTCGGGCGATTCGTCGCGGCGCTTGAGGCACGGTGATTACTGGCTGATGCGATCGAGCCGCTACGGTTGGCCGTACCAGCGCGGCGTGTAGACCCACTCGCGTTCGCCATCGCGAGCAAAACCACGTGTCGTCGACGATCCGACAATCACCATCGTGCGCATATCCACGTCCGATGCACGCAATTTCCCGAGCGTGGTGGTAGTGAGCGCACCGCCCGGTCTGCCGATATCGCGCCCAAGCACCACACGTGTAGTGGGCGCGCGATAGGCACGCACGATATCGAGCGCGCGGTCGAGTTGCCAGGGGCGCGCATGCGAGATCGGGTTATAGAACGCCATCACGAGGTCGGCCTCGGCCGCGTGCCGCAGACGTGCCTCGATGATCGACCACGGCTTCAGGTTGTCCGATAGCGACAGCATGCAGAAGTCGTGACCGAGCGGCGCACCCGCCTGCGCGGCGGTCGCCATCGCTGCCGATACGCCGGGCACGATGTCGAGTTCGACCGCTGCCCAGCGTGGGTTACCGGAAGTTTCGAGCGCTTCGAGGACCGCGGCGGCCATTGCAAACACGCCCGGGTCGCCGGACGAAACGACGACGGCTGCGCGGCCCGCGCTCGCCAGTTCGAACGCGTGGCGTGCGCGCTGCAGTTCCTCGCGATTGTCGCTGCGATGCACCTGCTGATCGTCGCGGAACGGGCCGGCCATTTTCACGTAGGTTGCGTAACCGAGGATGTCGGTCGCTTCGGCGAGTGCATCGCGGGCCGCGGGCACCATCAGTTCGGCACAACCTGGACCAATGCCGATGACAGTGAGCCGGCCGCGTGCCTGACCGATGCGGGCGGTGTCGACCGGTGCGGCGGCGACCGCCAGCGCGATCGGCGAACCGGAGCGGTGCAGCACGTCGTGCGGAACCGGCAGCGCTGTGGCGAGCAGGCGATGATGTATTTCTTCGCTTTCGTCAGTTGATCCGCTAGTACCGGGTTCAGCGAATCGCAGCGGCACATCGAGCGTGCGCGCAGCATCGGCAAACGCAGCATCGCCGATTCGATCGAGCGGTGCGAGCAGCATGGCGAGCGACGAGCGGGCAAGCTTGTGTGCCTCAAGCGCACTAACGATGTGTTCCGCAATCGTGGCGCCGGCTGCAACATCGCTCGCTGTACCGACTGCGGCAACGACGCTGCGCGGATGAATCAACAGATCGTCAGGCCCGCCGACAGTGATAAAAGGTGTCACGCGGATCGCAAGACGCGCCGACTGCGCGAGCGGCAACGACGCATCGTCGAGCCACGAAGCATCGCCTTCGATACGCGTCGACTCGCCCGCCAGCAGGTCCGAGATGAAGCGCTTGCCCTGAGCAAGATCTGCAAGCGCGTAGCCAGGCGGCGGATTCAACACGCAGGTGCCGAAGCGCAATTCGCCGCTGGTCGTGATCGCCGGGGCGATGTCGAGCATCGTCGCTATTTCGCGCGCCACTGCATTGACGCCAGCGAGACCGCCGAGCAACGGCACGACGGCACTCCCGTCTTCCGCCAACGCGAGCACCGGCGGTTCGACGCCCTTGTTCGCGAGCAGCGGCGCCACACAGCGGATCACGATACCGGCTGCGCACAGCGCAACGATCGGCGTACCGCGTGCATACAGTTCGCGCAGATGCACACCGAGCTCGGTGTAGCGGACGTCGGCGTCAACACGCTCCGCGAGGCCATGCACCTGCGAGCCTGGATAACGAGCCTGCACGCGCCGCGCAAGCGCAAGGGCGCTCGCACCGAGTATCACGATAGCCGGCGATGTCATGCTTGCCATTTCTTCCCCGGCACGACGAGCAGCGAGAAATACGGCGATGCCATCGGGTCGACCTCGGCGAGCGGCACGATCCGCTGATTCGCCATCGTCGCGCGTTCGACGTACAGCGCGCGCTGCGCGAGCCCGAGTTCGTCGAGAATGCGCCGCACCTTGTCGAAATTACGACCGAGCTTCATGACGACAGCCGCGTCCGCATCCGCGAGTCGTCGCCGCAACTCGTGTTCGGGCAACACACCGGACAGCACTGCCAGCGACTGGTTGCGATAGACGAGCGGCGCGCCGAGCACCGCCGCGCCGCCGAGCATCGAGCAGACGCCGGGCACGACTTCGGTATCGAAGCGCGCGGCGAGCCGGTCGTGCAGATACATATACGAGCCATAAAAGAACGGATCGCCTTCGCAGATCACCGCCACGTCGCGCCCCGACTGCAGATGCGCGGCGATCACACCGGCCGCCGTGTCGTAGAAGTCCGCAATGATCGCTTCGTACGACAGTGGCGGCTCGAGCGCTTCGGTCGTGACCGGATAGACGAGCGGCAGATGCAGTTGCGTGTCGTCGAGATGCGCTTCGACGATTCCGTATGCGTTGCCTTTCTTGCCCTTGGCAACGAAGTACGCGACCACCGGTGCGGCCTTCAGCAGACGCAGTGCTTTCAGCGTCAATAGTTCGGGGTCGCCGGGACCGACGCCGATGCCGAAGAGACGTCCTGACTGCGCCATTTATTCGTCCTCCGAGGCGAGCGCGTTGACCGCGGCAGCGGCCATCGCGCTGCCGCCACGGCGACCCGCGACGATCACCCATGGCACATCGTTGCCGCGCGCGGCGAGTGCCGCCTTCGATTCGGCGGCGCCGACAAAGCCGACTGGAAAGCCGAGAATCAGCGCGGGCCGCGGAGCACCAGCGTCGAGCATATCGAGCAGGTGAAACAGCGCGGTCGGCGCGTTGCCGATCACGACGATGCTGCCTGCCAGATGCGGTCGCCACAATTCGAGTGCGGCCGCCGAACGGGTATTGCCGAGTTGTCGCGCCAGTTCAGGCACCGCAGGTTCGCCCAACGTGCAAAGCACGGGGTTACGCGCGGGCAACCGTGCGCGCGTAATGCCTTCTGCAACCATGCGTGCATCGCAGAGTATCGGGGCGCCGGCGGCGAGCGCCGTACGTCCGGCGTGACCCGCGCTCGCCGAGAAACGCAGGTCGTCGACGATGTCGGTCATCCCGCATGCGTGGATCACACGCACGGTGAGTTTTTCGAGGTCCGCGGGGATGTGCGACAGGTTGGCTTCCGCACGGATCGTCGCGAACGACTGACGGTAGATCTGTTGACCGTCGCGAAGGTAGTCATGCATCGGGTGGGTTCCGGGCTGGGCGGTTCAGTTGCGCGGCGGCTTGTTCGATAGTCAGGTGGCGCGCGATGCGCACACCGAAGCGGCCTTCACTGAACGTGTCCGTGAGCTGGTAAAGGTCGTAGCGACCGGCTGCGACTGCGAGCAGCGTATGCGGCGCGCAGTGGGCGGCCGCGCAGGAGCGCGTGCAACCGGTGAAATGAACGGCAGTATCGTGGGTTAGTAGGGCAGCGAGTCGTTGAGCATCCGCTTTGGTATCGGCGGCGCTCTTCGCACAACCGGTCGAACCGGCGCACGCGACGATTGCCGCATACGGATGCGCTGGATCGCACGCGAAGCCAAGCGCATGCAGGCCCGATAACGCGGCTTCGACAGAGTTCGCAGTGAGATTCGGTAGCAGTACGCTTTGCCACGGCGTCACGCGCAGCGAGCCGTCGCCATGTCGCGCGGACAGTGCGCCGAGTTCGCGCAGTGTCGCGGCATCGATCCGTCCGGCGAGCGGCTGACCGCCCGCGTACCATCGTTGTGGATCGAGTTGCGGGTGTGCGCCGAGCCGCAGCATTGGATCGACAGGCGCGCGGTGCCACGCGTCGATCTGCGCGCCGCGTTGCAGGGCGATGCCGGCACGATCGGCGGAACGTTGCAGCAACACGTGTGCATCGTGGGCGACGAGCAGGTCGCGCATGCGCGTGTCGTCGGCGCCGGCGAGATCGATAAAGGTGTGCAGCAACGCATCGAGCAACGCCGGCACGTCCGCTTGCGCAACCGCAGCGAGCGCGCTGCCTGCTTCGAGCGACGGGCATCCTGCGAAACCGATCGCGAAGCGCGGCTCGTCGTAATCGGCTGGCATCACAGCGAGCCAGATGTCGTGCGGATGATCGATCGCCATCAGCTGTTCGCCGCCGTCGAGCAGCAGCGCGAATTTCGGCGACAGCGCCGCGAAACGCGGCTCGCTTTGCAGCAGCGCGAGAATCTGCGCGGCCAGCGTGCGGGTGTCGCAAAGCGCCTGCGGATCGTGGCCGGCGAGCGGGCTGATCATCAGATTGCGGATGCCGTCGATTGCCTCGATGGTGTGCGGGGTGTCGGCCGGCATCTGCGGCCCGAGGCCCGCTTGCAGAAGCCGTGCGGTCAGTGTGGCTTCGTGTCCCGCTCGCACGCCGCGAAGCTGCAGATTCGCGCGATTGGTCAACTCGATCACACCCGACGCATGCAGCGTTGCGGCCTCGGCGATGGCCGCTGCTTCGTGCGCGTGCAGCACGCCGCCGGGCAATCTGATCCGGCACAGCCCGCCATCGCGCGCGGCGACGATGCGCGTGAGCGCCGGACACGCCGACGCGCGGCGGTGTGCCGACGACGCAGGCGACGCGCCAGACGAAGCGATAGATAAAGCAGCGGACGGAACGTGGTTCAAGCGATTACCGGGTTGGCGTCGCGCGACGGCCCGGTTTGTACCTCAAGGAGGCAAACGCGGCATCGGTACACCCCGCCCGATGATGGCTGGCGCGAACAGTCTGGCCGGCAGGTCTCCTGGCTAGCAGGTCGTCGTCCGCACCGGCCTTCCCGGTTAAACCAGTGGCGTGTGGAGCGCGGACTCGCTGCATACAGTTGCGGGGGCAGCCACAGTGTCGCTGTGTTCCCTGTTCGGCCCCGAAGGGCACCGGCGAGGCTGTATTATGCCTTCTTTCCATAGCGCCACGATGGGCAGTCCTTATGCGGCGTGCCATGGCGAGCAAGCGAGAGAACGACGATGAGGATGGCGGGATGCCTGCGTGGTTGACGGTGGTGGGCATCGGTGAAGAGGGTTTCGCCGGTCTGGGGCGCGCGGCGCGGCGCGCGCTGCTCGATGCTTCGGTGGTGGTGGGCGGCGAGCGCCATCTCGCGATGTTGCCCGCGCGTTTGCGCGCACGTCGCGAGTCCTGGCCGCGACCCTTCGATCTCGCGCCGTTGCTTGCACATCGCCATACGCCGGTATGCGTGCTGGCAAGCGGCGATCCGATGCTGTTCGGTGTCGGCGCGACGCTCGCACGCGAGCTTCCCGCCGACGAACTGCGTGTGCTGCCCGCACCGTCTTCGCTGTCGCTGGCCGCGGCGCGGGTCGGCTGGCCGTTGCAGGATGTGACGGTGCTGTCGCTGGTCGGCCGGCCGCTTGCCGCGGTGCATGCGCATCTGCACGACGGCGCGCGTCTGCTGGTGCTGAGCAGCGACGGCGCATCCCCGGCGGCGCTTGCGGCGCTACTCGACGCACGCGGTTTCGGTGCCACGCGGATGATCGTGCTCGAACGGCTGGGCGGTCCGCTCGAGCGCCGTATCGATGCACGAGCCGATGCCTGGCAGGCCGGCGAGGTCGCGGCGCTGAATCTCGTCGCACTCGAATGCCGCGCAAGCGTCGGTGCAACCACATGGCCGCTCACGCCAGGTCTGCCCGACGACGCCTATCTCAACGACGGTCAACTGACAAAGCGCGACATCCGTGCGCTGGCGCTTGCGCATCTTGCGCCCGTGCCTGGCGAACTGCTGTGGGATGTCGGTGCGGGCGCGGGTTCGATCGGGATCGAATGGATGCGCGCGCATCCATCGTGCCGCGCGATCGCCATCGAGGCCGATTCGCAGCGGCAAAATTTCATCGCGCACAATCGCAATGCGCTCGGCGTGCCTGGCCTTCAACTCGTCGCGGGTAGCGCGCCAGCCGCACTAGAGGGGCTGCCTGCGCCGGACGCGATTTTTATCGGCGGCGGGGTGACGACGGCGGGTGTGCTCGATGCGTGCTGGGCTCGCCTGCGGCCCGGTGGCCGGCTGGTCGCGAATGCAGTGACGGTGCAGGGCGAGGCGAGGCTCGTCGAGTGGCGCGACACGCATGGCGGCACGCTGACGCGTATCGCGCTCGCGCATGTGCAGCCGCTTGGCGGTTTCGATGCGTGGCGGCCGGCGTTGCCGGTCACGCTGCTCGATAGCCGCAAGCCGCTCGATGAACCACCCGCGTCGACTATCGCGGCGGTTGTCGGCACCGCGCCGCCTCGATGACACGCCTCCTGCTACTCGGCGGTACCGGCGACGCGCTGCGTATTGCGCGTGCGTTGCCTTCGACCGGCACATCCGATGGCCCGCACGTCTACAGCCTCGCCGGCCTCGGCAAGGTACCCGACGATCTCGCGTGTGCGGTGCGCACCGGCGGCTTCGGCGGCGCGGTCGGGCTTACGCGCTATCTGCTGGACGAACGGATCGGGCTGGTGGTCGATGCAACCCATCCGTACGCCTCGCAGATCAGCGCCAATGCAGCGGCAGCGAGCCGTTCGGCGAACCTGCCTTACTGGGCCCTGCGACGCGCGGCCTGGCAGCTGCGGGCCGGCGACGACTGGCGTTGGTGTGACGACTGGGACGGCATCGTGAGCCTGCTGGCGCCGTTTGCGCGCCCGCTCTTCACGCTGGGACGCGAACCGCTTGCCCATCTCGACGCGATCCCCGCGCATCAGCAGTGGACCATCCGCTGTCTCGACGCGCATCCGGGCAATGCCCGCGCCCGTGTGCTCGATGCGCGCGGACCGTTTTCGCACGAAGGCGAGCGCACATTGTTCGACAGACATGCATTCGACGTCGTAATCAGCAAGAATAGCGGGGGCAGTGCGACCTCGGCAAAACTCGACGTTGCACGCGAACGGAGCGTGCCGGTGATCATCCTGCGGCGCCCCACGTTGCCCGCGGCCGATCGCGAGTTCGACGATCCGGCCGACCTGCTGCACGCGCTGCGGAACGTACCCTGATACGACGTGCGTGCGACATCGAGCAGCGCTCGACGAGCGCTGCCTCATCGCGGCTTCCCATTCATTCATTCTTTCTGATCACGGAGTGTGGCATGACGGTGTTTTTTATCGGCGCAGGGCCGGGCGATCCCGAACTGATCACCGTAAAGGGGCAGCGTCTCGTGCGCACCTGCCCGGTGATTCTGTATGCAGGCTCGCTGGTGCCGTCTGCCGTGCTCGACGGGCACGCCGCGGAGCGCGTCGTGAACACCGCGGATCTCGATCTCGACACGATCGTCGCGCTGCTGGTCGAGGCACACCGCAAAGGCCAGGACGTTGCGCGCGTACATTCCGGCGACCCGTCGCTGTACGGCGCGATCGGCGAGCAGATCCGGCGTCTGCGTGAACAGGGCGTGCCTTACGAGATCGTGCCAGGTGTCACCGCAGTCGCGGCGGTGGCTGCGACGCTCGGTTGCGAACTGACGCTGCCGGACGTCTCGCAGACCGTGATTCTGACGCGCTTCGCGCGCAAGACGAACATGCCGCCCGGCGAACAACTGGGCGACCTCGCGCGGCATCGCGCGACGATGGCGATCCATCTCGGCGTGCGGCATCTGGCGCACATCGTCGACGAACTGATGCCGCACTACGGTGCGACGTGTCCGGTGGCCGTGGTCTATCGCGCGAGCTGGCCCGATGAAGAGCGCGTGTCAGGCACGCTCGCCGATATCGTCGCGAAGGTGAAAGCAACCGATATCGAGCGGACGGCGCTGATCCTGGTCGGCCGGGTGCTGACGGCGGAGAAGTTTTCGGACTCGACGCTGTATGCGAAGGATGCGGGACGGTCGGCGAGTTGAGTGTGGGCGTGAATTCCGGGTGCGATGCGCAATGAGCCGCACGCCGTGTTCACGGCATGCGGCTCATTGCACTAACAGCGCTCAGTTACCAACGACTCACGACGAACGGCTCACTACGCCCGCGTCTGCGCAGCGGTTTCCCCAGACTGCACGCGCGGCTGCGTCAGCGCGCTCACCACGACGAACACGATGATGTTCAACGCGAGCGCGATGAAGCCGATGTTCATGTCCTTCAGCGGCTCCGGCAGGAACGGCAGCAACTGGCCGACGCTCAGGTGCATTAGCGTCGTCACCGCCACCACGGCGACACCGACCAGGATCCCGCAGAACGCACCTTGCTTCGTCGCGCGGTTGCGCGGCGCGAGGCTGCAGATCAGCGCCGGGAACAGTTGCGTGACGAAGCTGTAACCCATTAGCAGCAGGGCGACGATCGTTTCGCCGCCGTGCAGCGTGAACGCCACCGCGACCAGTGCAACGACCGGCACGAGCACGCGCGCAATCTTCGTGACGGTCGCGTCGGACGCACTGCGCTGCAGACCGCCGCGATACACGTCGTTGGCGAGCAGCGTCGACGCGGTCGTCAGGATCATCGAACCCGGCACCAGCGCGGTCAGCACGCCGGCCGCGCCGACCACGCCGACGAACCACGGGTCGAAGGTCTGGATCGTCAAGCGGAACAGCGACAGATCGATGTCGCCGCCTTTCAGGCCCGGTATTTTCAACGTCGCCGCGAAACCGACGAAGAACACGAACAGCAGGATCAACTGGTACAGCGGCAGGACGGCTGCGTTGCGGCGGAAGATGCGCTCGTCTTTCGCGGTGAAGACCGAGCCGAACGTATGCGGCCACATGAAGAAGCCGAGTGCCGTGAGCAGCACGGTCGACTGGAACCAGATCACGCTCGAGCCTTTGGCAGGGAAGCTCAGGAAGCCGGGCCGCGCGGTATCGATCGCATGGAACATGTCGCCGAGGCCGCCGTAGTAGTGGATCGGCAGATAGATGCCGAGAAACAGCACGATCGCGAGGATCAGTGTGTCCTTGACCACCGAATTCCATGCGGAGCCGCGTACGCCCGAGACGATCACGTAGGCGGTGACGACGACCGCGCCGATCCATACCGCGGCGCTCGACGAAATCGCGCCATACGATGTAATCGCAACGATGATGCCGAGCCCTTTTAGCTGGAGCACCAGGTACGGAATCAGCGCAGCGACCCCGACGAGCGCCACCAGCACGCCGAGCGCCGGGCTCGCGTATTTGCGCGTGAAGAAATGCGGCTGCGACACGAGCCGGTTTGCTTTTGCGTAGCGCCAGACGGGCGGCAGCATCCAGTACGACAGGATGTACGCGAGCGTGGCATACGCGAGGATGTAGTAAACCGGCGCGCCTTTGCCGTAGGCGAAACCACTGCCGCCGAGGAACGTGAAGGTCGTGTAGATCTCGCCGGCCATCAGCAGGAACACGAAGGCCGTGCCGAAGCTGCGCCCGCCCACGGTCCACTGTTCGAGGTTCATGTCGTGCCCGCGCCGGGCGCGTACGCCGAGATACAGCGCGAACAGCGTGACCGCCGCGATGATGACGAGAGCGCTGCTCATGAGCGGACCTCGGCGGCTGCGTCGGCGGCTTGCCGGTTGACGGGATCGAAACGGTAGACGATGGCCATGATGACCGCGCTCAGCACGACCCAGAGCACGATCCAGGCGAGCACGAGCGGCATGCCGAACACCAGCGGCTCGACGCGGTTGACGAACGGAACGCCGAGCAGGATGCCGATAAACGGCAGCGCGGCGAGCAGGCGAAGGAACATAGGGACCACTCCTGGAACCGGGTTGAGCGTCGCATGGACGGGCGGGGCTTCGGCCCCGACTGTATGCCGGATGGTTCTGCGCCGTAAAGGTTGTCAAAAATGTGAAGGGCGGGTGAAAGATGTCGTGCGGTCGGCCGTGACCATCCATAGCGAGCGTTGCGGCATGCTGCGGACGATTCGTTGCGGTTACACTGAGCGGCGCGTCGCATCGGGCAGCAGCATGTTGCGACGCAAGAAAAAACGGCTGGCCGGCATCCCGACGATAGCGACGATGCAGGCCAGCGGTCAGCCGATGTGGACTCGACACCGACATGATCAACAGCCTGATTCCAGACATTCTGTTCGGCTTCACCGGACTGATCAGCATCATCAACCCGGTGGGCGTTGCCTTTGTTTTTCTCGACCGCGCCGAATCGCTGAGCAGCGTAGAGCGGACCGCTCTCGCACGGCGCGTGGCGATCAACTCGTTCTTCGTGCTGCTGGTGGCGTTCTTCGTCGGCACACCGATCCTGCATTTCTTCGGTATTTCGATGGAGGCGCTGCGTATCGGCGGCGGTCTGGCGGTGGCGGTGAGCGGCTGGAAAATGCTCAACGCTCCCGACCGGCGTCCCGACGAAGCAGCGGTCCAGCAACTGAGCGCGGACGACGTGAAATCGAAAGCGTTCTTCCCGCTGACGATGCCGCTTACCACCGGCCCCGGCACCATCGCCACCGCGATCGCGCTGAACGCGAACCGCACGCACAAGCTCTCGGAGTTCGTCATGTCGGCGGTTGCGTCGGTGTCGATCAGCGTGCTGGTCATGTTCGCGATCTATCTGACCTACAGCCGCGCGGAGGTGTTTGCGCGCTACCTGGGTGTGGACGGCACGAAGGTCGCGCTGCGCGTGTCGGCGTTTCTGCTGCTGTGCATTGGCGTGCAGATCATTCTGACCGGGGTTTCGGAATTTCTCGCGCCGCTTGCCGGCGTGCGCGGAGCCAACTGAAGGGAGACCGACCATGTGCCGCTGGCTTGCCTACACGGGGAATCCGATCCAGCTCGAGACCGTGCTGTTCAGGGCGCAACATTCGCTGATCGACCAGAGCCTGCATGCGCGCCTCGGCGCGACGACCACCAACGGCGACGGCTTCGGCGTCGGCTGGTACGGACATCCAACCGACATTCCGTTTCGTTATCGTTGCGTGCAACCGGCGTGGAGCGATCGCAACCTGCGCGAGGCTGCGCGTGCGGTGCGTGCGGGACGGTTCGTCGCGCATATCCGCGCGGCAACCGACACACCGGTGCAGGAAACCAATTGCCATCCGTTCCGTCACGGGCGCTGGCTCTTCGTGCACAACGGCTCGATCCGCAATTTCCCGGCGGTGCGGCGCGACCTGATACTCGCCGTCGCGCCCGAGTTGTTCATGGGCATGGAAGGCTCGACCGATTCGGAACTGATGTTCTTTCTCGCGCTGACGTTCGGGCTCGAGCAGGAACCGGTCCGTGCGCTCGAACGGATGGTGGGCTTCGTCGAGGAAACCGGCAGGCGGCACGGTGTCGAGCATCCGATCACCATGACCGTGTGCGCGATGGACGGCGAGCGGATCATCGCGGTCCGCTATTCGAGCGAGACCGATTCCAGGTCGCTGTTTCATAGCACGTCGTTCAGGCATCTGCACGAGCTTTATCCGGAGGATCCGCGTATCAAGGCGGTGGGCGACGATGCGTACCTCGTGTTGTCCGAACCGCTCGTCGATCTGCCGGGCGTGTGGGAAGAGGTGCCGGAGGCGACGGCGATCGTTGCGCGCGGCGAGGATATCCAGCAACGCGTATTTCGGCCAGAGGCGGGTTAGGCGAGCGGACGCGGGGGCAACGATTCGCGTCGATCGATGTATCCGTGAATGGGTGAACTCATGACGCAAGACTTTGCAAAGACACTCCAGACGGAGCCACCCGGACACCGATCCATCTTTGTCAGCGCGGCGATCGTCGTACTGATACTCGCGGGCGTGCTCGGCTTAGAGGTCTACACATGGCACGCGGCCTGGAGCGACCCAGGGAGGACGACCCGCACTATCGGCGCTCACCTCTACGGAGAGTTACAGGCCGTGGAATTCGATGTTCTCTCGGGCAAAATCAAGGACGCGAATGATCCACGACTCGCCGCTATCGGGGACGAAATTTCAACGTACGAAAATACCCGTCAGAACCGGAGTTTCGACGACACGATGTTGTTCGAAGGACTGCATGAATACGCGGTGGAGTTAGGCGCGATCGCGGGGGACGATGTTGCCCGTTTGCAGCCGCTGGTTCGTGAAGACGATCTGATGCCGCTCAGGCAGCGCAAGGCGGAGATCGAGAAATACCTGAACCAGACTAAAGCCCCTTGAACGCAGGAGCGTCATGAAAATACGCGCGGGTCTCGTTGTCGAACTGGTGTGTAATCTATTGCTGCCGTGGGTCGCGTACCGCGCGGCGCTACCGGTTTGGGGGCCTGTTGGAGCACTCTATGCGTCGGCTGTTCCGCCCATTGTGTGGAGTGTCATTCAGTTCGCGAGATCGCGCCGGGTCGATGCGTTGAGTGCGCTGGTTCTGCTCGGTATCGTGCTGTCGCTGCTGATGATGGCGTTGGGTGGGAGTCCACGCCTGCTGCTGATACGCGAGTCGTTGGTGACCGGAGCGATAGGCGCGGTGTTCCTGTTGTCGCTGATGTTCACCAAGCCGGCGATCTTCTATCTTGCACGCGCCACGGTGGCGAGGGAGCGCGAAAACGGCGACGCGGATTTCGAGGCTGGATGGCATAAATGGCCGAAGATGCGCGCGTCGATCCGCCTGATGACCTGGATATGGGGTATTGGACTTGTCGGAGAATGCGCGTTGCGTTGCTGGCTCGTCTGGCAATGGTCGGTCGAGCGATATCTGGTTGTGTCGCCGGTTATCGGCTATGGCATCTTCGGCGGCTTGACGTTGTGGACGATGTGGTACGCACGACAGATGCGGCAGCGAGCGAGACTGGCCGCGGCCGGCGAGGCGCCCTCGGCCAACTGAAACAAGACAGGCGATGCTAAACGGCAAACGGGTTTCGATGGTGGCGGCAATGGGCCGCAACCGGGTGATCGGAATGGGCAACGACATTCCGTGGAAGATTCCCGGCGAGCAGCGGCACTTTCGTCAATTGACCGAAGGGCAGCTCGTCGTGATGGGGCGACGCACCTATGAATCGATCGGACGACCGCTGCCGGATCGCGACTTGCTCGTCATCGGCTCGGTGCCTGTCATCGCACCGCGCACGATGACGTGTACCTCCATGGAACAGGTGACGAATGCAATTGCCCGTGACGCTCGCGGCGAAGTGTTCATCGCGGGCGGCGAGCAGATCTACCGCTTGTTTCTTCCGTATGCCGACACGGTCTATCTGACCGAAGTAGACCTCGCGCCTGCTGGAGACGCACGGTTTCCAGAGCTGCCGGCTTCATTTGTGTGCGTCGACGAAGAGATCATGGAGGGTCCGGTCGGCTATGTGCGCCGGACTCTCACCAACGGTTTTTCCGGCGGCACGTAGTCGAAAGCGAAACCAAAGCACGACCCATCACGGCGTCCAGCGATGAACGATGATGCTGGAGTTGTTGTAGTTATCCTTCGTGATCAAATACTGCCCGGTCGACTGCAGGTAGGCCCTGAGGCCATACATCGAATCGACATCGTTACCGACGCTCACGGTGCTCGTGTCGGCGTTGATCAGCGTGGTGTCCAGGTTGCCGGTGGTGAGATTGAACACGTCGATGTTGGGTACGGTGTGGACGTATCCGGCGAACAGATAGTTACCGGCCGCTGTGATCGACTTGGGGTTGCTGACGGTGAACACCGGATTGGGGTGAGTCATGTTGCCCGCAGCCCAGCCGTGATACACCTCGATCCGCGTGCCAATCGACGTCCAGTCAACGCTGCCGATAATGCCTTGCGCGAGGATCATCGTATCGCTGTCCGCGAGGTAGAGAATGCGTGTGAGCGGTTGAACGCTGGCCGGAATGGGCAGGGCAATCGCGGGGCCCCATGACGGCTTGCCGCTCGCATCGAAGCCCGTCAACGGATAGTGATAGATCTGGTTCGTCTGATCGAGACCGGCCCAGACATCTCCTTTGCTATCGAGAGAAAATCCTGCCGTGACTGGTGCGGTCGTATTGAACGCCGTACCCGGAAGCGACGCATCAGGTATCGCGATGTAGCCGTTCGCGGCGTTGAAGTGGAACAGGTAGAAGATCGCCGGGTTCTGTCCTGATGCGACCAGAATTCGATTGCCGCCTACCGAGACGAGCTGGCCGAAGTGTTCGTCGCGCTGCGTGTCGTTGATGTTGATGCGTGGATCGGATGGATAGTCGATCGGGTTGACGGTGTTCGCGACGAAGGTTCCGCCCGCGGTGCCGCTATAGATGTTGGTGCCGCTATAGAACAAGGCGCCGTCCGTACCCGGATCAGGCGCGGCGACGCCCTCGAAGTTCAGTGACTGCAGTTTCCACTGCAGGGTGCCCTGATTGTTATAGGCGTGAATGTCGGTGCCACCGTTGCGGCCGAGATCCCAGCCTCCGCCCCATGGGTTGTTCAGCACATAGAGGTTGCCCGCGGCGTCTTTGCCGATGCCCGCAACGCGCGTGAAGCGCTTGTCGCCGACCTGACCTTTGGTCCCAGACGTGTTGTCGAGATATCCGCCCTGAATGCCAAATGTGCTTGCCAGCGATGGCGTGCCCGCTATGGAGTAGAGCTTGATGTTCATGTCAGGCCCTTCATCGCCGACCATCAGCAGCCCCGTCGACGCATCGAAGTACAACGCCGATGGCTGCGAGCCAGTGGGCATCTGGATGGTATTGCGCTGCGCGCCGGTCGAACTGAATTCGGCAATCGTGCCCGCGCTTTTCTGGGCGACCCAGAGATTGCCGGAGCCGTCGATAGCGAGGGCGCCTGGGCCCGTCACGTTGATGTCCTGCTGCCAGACGCCGGCCGTTGTATAGACGCGAACCCGGTTGCCAGGAAGGTCGCTCGCGTAAAGCAGCGAGCCCGACGTGGCGAGCCCGGTGATCACATCGGCACGTTTCTCGGTCGTATCGGCGCTGACGTTGATGAGCAGATCGCGTGTTTGCGTGCTGCGGTTGTAGCGTCCCACCGCGCCGCTTCCGTACACCCGGCTGGACTGCAAGGCGACGAAGATCGATGTGGCATTGCCGGTAATGGCGCTACCCTGGAACTCGTTGTGCAGGCCAAACGAACCGATGCTCTTGCCGCTCTGGTAGAGCGCAACGCCGCCTTCGTTTTCGTCCCAGAACGAAGCCGTGTAAATGACACCTTCGGGCGCGACCCAGATGGAACGCGCGGCACTACCTACATAAGTGGTGCTGGTCCCAAACGTGTTCGCGATCCACTCGGTGGTGTATTGCTGAGCCTGAGACGCCGGCGAAATCGTAGCGATCAGCATTGCGACAAGAAATGCGCAATGGATGCGTGGCTTGATCATGATCGATGATCTCCTGACTGTAGCGCCTCGATAACATCGATCGCAGGGTGCGATCACGTTGGGGCTTCGCGACCGGGAAGAGCCGAGATGAAAATCTCACACGGTGCTCAAGATGGGCGGCAGCGCGTACTGAGTATCGGAGAAAAAAATATTCGTCTGACAATAAAAAAATTCGCGCCCACGACAAACCGGGACACGGAGGCGAATTCGAAAAACTGCCGCTACAGGAACGCGGATTGCTACCTGGCGGCGGCAGGTAGCGGGGTCAACTTCGGCATCAACTTCGGGGTCAACTCGTGGGTGCGGCGCCTTGCGCGCTGCGTCTCGTCAGCGCTTTGCCGAGAATCATCGATGGGCGTTCTATCAGATGGTACGTGACAGCCGCCACTGGAATGACCAGCGCAGCAGCGAGACCGAGCGCGACCCATGCCGTATCGGCGGAGGGCATCAAATGGATGATCGACAGCAGCACGACCGTATGCGTGAGATAGAGGCTATATGAGAGCGAGCCTAGATACATGACAGGCCTAAGCTCGAGCAACGATGTGATGCGGCTCGATGCGATCGAGGTGCACATGATTCCCGCAGCGCCTGCGGCGCATCCCCAGTCAAAGAGAAAATCTCCGACTCCATCGGGCGCGATGCCGGGTAGCGCCCTCGACATAAAGTAAAGCGCGAGCGATACAACGAGGACCGCCGTCTTGCGGGCGCGACTCGACAGCCATGCTTGCCAGCGCGCGCGGTGAATGGCCAGCACGGCGCCGACGATGAAGATGCTCGCGTAATGAGCTGTCAAGGTCCAGGCGACTCTTAAGTTCGCATTTGACGGTTCGGCGCTCCGCGCGACCAGGAGCACGTACGCACCGGCGGATATCAGCATGGCCGTTGCAAGCGACCCACGCGGCTGCGCGCGTGCGGCTACATACACCACGAGCGGAAAGAACAGCGAGATCCGCATTTCGTAAATCAACGTCCAGATCACCGGGATGACATGATCGGCGTGGTATTTGCCGATGAAGGTGACATGGCTCAGGACATCGTCTTTCGAAAACGAACCGTCCCACGCACTGTTGGCCCACCCGCCTGCCCACGGAACGGGGCCGTGAAACACCACGCTGATCACACCGTATGTAAAAACCAGCACGACGATATAGGGCAGGTAAATCCGACAGATGCGTTTGATCAGGTATTGGCCGAAGGTCGGCCCTCGCCGCGAAGTCAGCTGCAGGGTCAGCACGAACCCGCTGATGATAAAGAACAGAATGACAGCGTCATGACCTGTCAGAAGAAAACGCAACGGTGTGTTCCAGACCCAATGCAGCGGAGTAAGGATTGAGAGGTGATTGAATACGATGGTCAGCGCGGCGATGCCGCGTAACGCGTCGAGTTGCTTGAAGTACGAGCTTCTGGGCCGGGCACCGTCGTTCATCAAAGGATCAACCTCTCGAACAACGCGCGTAACGTGTTTGCCTGGCGGGTAGGGTCGAACGGAAGAAAAGCGCCAAAAGAATTTTTACCGGAACGAGGAGAGGCCCGTGAGGGACGACACGGGCGGAGGTGAGCAAACCTCGTTCCTCGAACGGATCGTCACGCGGAGTCGGCGTGACACACCGTTGCTTCAACGTCTTTCAGCGCAGGCCGATGCGCGAGACCTCACCGATCCACGTGTCTTTCGTTCATGCCGATGTAGATTTTGCTGGCCGCGAGCGCGCGTTTTACATGGAGTCGTCGCCCGTCGGCGGCACGCGATAGCGCATGCTGTCGGCGGGCGATGGGTTTTATTGCGCGTGTGGCGTCGCGATCGTTGCAGCGGTTGAATCCGATGCGCCCGACGCCGCAGCAGCCGCCCGCGGCGGTGCATTTTTCACATAGCGGTCGAACCAGCGCTCCATCTCGTACACAAGCTGCTCATTCGATTCGAGTGCCGAGTACCAGTGCGGCTCGTGCGGCAGCATCACGAGCCGTGTCGTCCCGCCGTTGCCGCGCAGTGCTTCGTACAGCAGCGTCGACTGAAGCGGCGTGGTGCCTGGATTCGCATCGTCCATACCGTGCACGATCAGCAAGGGCGTCTTCAACTGATCGGCGTAGAAGAACGGCGACACCTTCAGATAAACGTCCTGCGCCTGCCACACCGAGCGCCGCTCGTTCTGGAAGCCGAACGGCGTGAGCGTCTTGTTGTATGAACCGCTCGTTGCCACACCGGCACGGAACAGACTGGAGTGCGCCAGCAGATTGGCGGTCATCAGCGCGCCGTGACTATGACCGGTCACACCGATGCGGTCCGGGTCGACAACCCCCAGCCGTACTGCTTCGTCGACCGCGGCCTGCGCATCGGCGACGAGCTGCTCGTTGTAAGTGTCGTAGGCATGCTTCGGGTCGCCGATCACCGGGAACGACACGTTGTCGATGATTGCGTAGCCGGCCAGCAGCATCAGCCGGTAATTCTTCAGGCGTGTGAACGTCTGCTCGGAACCGCTCACCTGGCCGGCCGTCGCCGCATCGGCATAGTCGAGCGGATAGGCGTACAGGATCGCGGGAACGCGCGTGCCTTCCCGATAGCCCGGCGGCGTGTACAGCGTGAACGACAGGTCGAGCCCATCGGCGCGCTTGTACTTGACCAGACGCTTCTTGATCTGACGTACCACCGGCGTCGGATCGACGAGATGGGTGACGGCAGTCTCGCTCGACGCGTAGCGCGCTTCACCGGCCGGCGCGTCGACCGGGGTGCCGAGCGTGCGCTGGAACAGGTTCGGCGGATCGAGCGGCGTCTGACGCCAGGTCAGGAACGACTGGGTACCGGAGCCCGTGAACGCAACGAAGGACTCGAGGGCCGTCTTGTCGCTGCGGAACAGGCGCTCGGTCTTGAGCGTGGCGAGATCGAGCCGGTCGAGGAAGGGCCGGTTGCCGGCGGGTGATGCGCCTTGCCCGTTGAGGAACATCGCACCGTCGTCGATGCGGATCACGCGAAAACCGTTCGGCTGAATTCGCGTGACCGGTGCGCCGGGGTCCGCATATTGTTCGTCGCTCGACAGATCCCACAGCACGCGTTGCGTGACCTGCGGAGCGTCGACGTCGACCATGAAGGTGCGCTGCCAGTGACGGTTGTTGTCGTACTCGGAGAGCAGCGCGAGATCCGCTTGCGAGGTCCAGCCGAAGCCTGCGTAACGTTGGTGCAGACGCGTCAGTTCGCGCGGCGCTTCGTTAAACGGAGCCTTCAGCATCATGACCTTGTCGCGCTCGGGCACATCGACGTTCCAGTCGCCGCCGTCGAGCGCCTCGGCCCACACGAGCGTAGCCGGTTCGGTTGCCCGCCACGAGAAGTCGCGCGGCCCGAGCGGCACGCCGGAGACCGGCACGCGGTCGGCGAGCGGACGCGACGCGATCAGGTGTGTCGCGATCTGCGTGCGGTTCGCAATGTCCCATACGGTGTAATCGTGCGGGAAGCGCTCGGCGGTCGTCACGTAGGAATACGGCCGCTGGATCGTGGACACCAGCACGTGCCGCCCATCCGGCGCCGGTGCAATGCCGTCGAACAACGCGGGTGCACCGAGCGGCGTGACGGCGAGCGTGCGTGTGTCGATCCGCGCGAGCTGCGAGGTGCCGTAATAGTCGAATAGCGCTTCGTCGTGGACGTTCCTGAGCGTGTCGCGCGCTTCGTACGTGCTGCTCTGGCCGCGCCGGCCGTCGGACTCCTGGATGCCTGGGCCGACTGACTCGTCGGTGGCAACTGGCGGTGGGCCCTGGTGCGTCGGAATCATTTTCACGAGCAGCGAGGTCTGATCGGGCATCCACGTCAGATCGTCGCCGAACATCGGATTCAATTGCACACCCGAAATACGACGCACCGCGCCTGTTTCGCCGTCGCCGATCCACAGGTCGACTGAATGGGCGGTCACGTTTTCGAATGCGAAGCGCTTGCCGTCGGCACTCCAGCGAGGACGCGTCGCGCAGACGCCGGGCGGCAGCGCTATCGGCCGCGTTGCACCAGTCGCGTCGGTCGCGAACGGCACCAGTTCGAAACGGGTCGCGCATGCCGGGATGCCGTAACCGCCCGGCGTGTCGTGCCGGCTGCGATTGGCGGGTTCGACGCGCACGCCTGCAAGGCGCAGGAACGGCGTCGCCACGCGTGCGATGGACGGATATTCCTGCGCGCTGACGAGCAGCGCCCGGTCGGCACCCGGGCTGATGACCGGAACTGGCAGCGGCGCCGCGAGCATCACATCCAGAATCGCTTTGGACGGCTGGTTATAGGCTGAGGCGGTGGCTTTGGTCGAGGCCGGCGTCGGTGTTGACGATGCTGTGTCGGGTTGCTGGGCGAATGCGCTTTGGGCAGCAATCGACACAGCGAACGCGGCAACGGCAAGAGAGGATGTAACGAAGCGAGAGGTCATCGTATGCGTGGCAGGTTTTGCGGAGATCAGGTCTTCGGGCGATGTAACAACGCGCAGTATTGCATGTAGCCGGCGCGACGCCGTGAGCAGATTTGTCACATCCGGGCTTGCCGGGAAAACCAGACCTCGTGATGCTACGCGACTAACCCGATACCCCCGCGGATCTCTTTGTCACTTTCGGGCTGTCGGTGCGCGCCTCGATCGCCGTCAGCACGGCCGCCATGTCAGCGCCCCCATGCCCGAGCGCCAGCGTTTCGCTGTACAGCGCGTGACACACATCGAGCAACGGCGAAGCGATGCCGGCATCGCGCGCGGCTTCGGCAATCAGCCGATTGTTTTCCAGCACGTTCGAGATCGCAGCCTGAACCGCGAAGTCGCGACCGATGAGCTTCGGTCCCTTCACACGCGATACGTCGCTCGCCATCGGACCGGCGTCGAGGATGGCGACGAGCTGCGCCGTATCGAGCCCGTGACGATCGGCAAAATGCACGGCCTCGGCAAGACCCGTCACCATCGAGATCAAATACAGATTGACCGCCAGCTTCATCAGAAGCGCGTTTGGCACGCTGCCACAGAGCATCGTTTCGCGGCACATCGGTGCGAGCACCGGACGCACACGCGCGGTCGTGTCGGCGTCGCCGGCGAGCATCGCGACGAGTTGGCCCGCTTCGGCGGGTTTGCGCGAGCCCGACACGGGTGCTTCGGCATAATGCCCGCCCGCCGCGCGAATATCGGCTTCGAGCCCGCGCGAATAACTGGGCGAAGTCGTGCCCATGTGAACGACGATCCGGCCTTCGACGCGCGAGGCGAAGTCCGGACCATGGCGGTCGAGTACCGCATCGACGGCAGCGCCGTCGACCAGCATCAGGAACACGATGTCCGCACGCGCGAATACGTCGGCGGCACTGTCGGCGATTTGCGCGCCGGCAGGGGCAAGCGGCGCCGTCTTTTGCGGCGAACGGTTCCATACCAGCAGCGGCGTGCCGGCTTTCACAAGATTCAACGCCATGGGCTCGCCCATGGCGCCAAGCCCGATAAAGCCGATCGGTCGTGCGGCGTCGCTCATCTGTTTGCTCCGGGTCGTTCAGGTTGAATCGAGGAGGCGCGTGGCAGGTAGCGCATCGTTGAGAATCGCCGCGCGGTTCATGCGCGAGCCGGCGTAACCGGCAGACGCGGCGCATGCGAGGTGGTGTCGTCGATAGGGAAGTGCAGCAACGCGGCGAACAGGCCGGCCAGTGCGGTGGCGCCCCACACCAGCGAATAGGAACCGGTCGTATCGAACACGAAGCCACCCGACCACGCACCGAGAAACGAGCCGACCTGATGGCTCAGGAAACACACACCGAACAACGTGCCGAGATGGCGTGTGCCGAACACCTTCGCCACGAGGCCGCTCGTCAGCGGTACGGTGCCGAGCCACGTGAGGCCCATCACGGCGGCGAAGATCACGACCGACAGTGACGTCTTTGGCAGCAGGAAGAACGCACCGATCGTGACGCCGCGAATCAGATACAGCCACCCCAGCACGTACTGCTGACGAAAGCGCCCGCCGAGCCATCCGCACGCCCAGCTACCGAGCATGTTGAAGAGGCCGATCAGCATCAACGCAGTCGCGCCGAGGCCGACTGGCATGTGGCAGAGAAACAGATAACCGGGCAGATAAGTCGCGATGAATGCGAGCTGGAAGCCGCATGTGAAGAAGCCAAGCGTCAGCAGACGAAAACCGCGATGCCGGCATGCTTGCCCGAGTACCTGGCGCAATGGGGCAGCAGGCGGCTCGACGCGCGTTGCATCGGCCGCAGAACGACGGTCGAGTACGATGCCGAGCGGCGCCGCGGCGAGCATCAACAGCGCGAGCACGAGCAGCGATATGGCGATGCCCGAACTTTGCCGGACGTTTTGCGCGAGTGGAATCATCAGGACCTGGCCGAGCGATCCGCCGGCGCTTGCGAGACCCATTGCCAGGCTGCGTTTTTCCGCGGACGCGGCACGGCCCACCGCGGTCAACACGATACCGAAGCTCGTGCAACTGATGCCGATGCCGACCAGCAGACCGATACCGACCACCAGCATCGCACCCGACGGTACGAGTGCCGCGAGCGTGAGACCGGCTGCGAAGACCACTGCGCCGAACGCGACGACGCGCGCGCAGCCATAACGGTCGGCGGCTGCACCGGCGAACGGTTGCGCGAAGCCCCAGACCAGGTTGTGCAGGGCGATTGCCAGCGCAATTTGCGTGACGGGAATGCCGCGGTCATAGGAGAACGGGCCGACGAACAACCCGAAGGTCTGCCGGATACCCATCGCGGCGCTGAGAACGAGCGCCGCCGAAATGACCACGAGTGCAACCTGATACTTCGCGGGTATTGCCGGGATAAGGTGTCCTTTCCTCACTGTCGCCATCGCGCCTTCCTCCTCGGGCCATAGTGGCAGCGGGCAAGCGGGGCGACAAAGGAAAAGATTTTGATGACAGGTGAGGGATATTCACCTGTTCATCTGTGAATCGCGCGGGAGCGGACGTTGGTCGCTCTAAAGAAGATGACTGAGCCCGGCGAGCACCTGAATACTCCCAAACATCGCGATTACGACAGCCGACAGACGAGCGATACCGTGCATGAACGAGGCCGGCATCTTCCTGCGCAGTACCGTCGTCACACTGCTCAGACATAGCCACCAGGCCGCGGATCCGACAAAGACTCCCGCAACCATCGGCCAGACCGTGAACCACTGCGCGCCCACTGGTGCCGCTTGCCCGACCGGCAGCGGCCCGAGCGCGGCAAAAACGCCGATGAACGAAAGAATGGTCATCGGGTTGGAGAGCGTTAGACCGAACGTCGTGAGGAAGTCGCGTGCGATCGTGGTGTTCGGCGTTTCTGCCAGAACTGACGGCGCACGCGATGCCTCACGTGCGATCGTCCATGCGAGCCACACGAGAAACACGCCGCCACCGATCTTAAGGGCGGTGGTCAGCGCCGGCAGCGTCGTCGCAATGCCTGCAATACCGAGTGCGCCGAGTAGTCCATAAACCGTATCCGCAGCTGCCGCGCCGATACCCGTAGCAAAGCCGGAGCGGAAACCACGGCTCAGGGTTCGCTGGATGCACAGCATGCCAATGGGGCCGACCGGAGCTGCGATGGAGAAACCGATCGCCATAGACCTGACAAACAACATTTTCCTGCTCCTGCGATATGCGTTGATATGGAGAGGCATCGTAGGCAAAACTCGCGTGCTCTAGAAGATGGTTTTTAAGGGAAAATGGCCTTTTCACCTTAAAAAATCTCCACCATGGACGATCTCGACTGGAAGGTGCTTTCGCTTCTGCAGCAGAATGCGCGCATAACCTATACGGCACTTGCCCGTCAGGTTCATCTGTCGGTGCCGGCAGTGACCGAGCGTGTGAAGCGTCTCGAAGAGGACGGCGTCATCGATGGTTATGTGGCTCGCGTCAATCCAGCCATGGCGGGTTACGCGGTGAGTGCACTGGTCGGCATCACGGTCCCTCAACCTGCAAAAGCGAAGTTTCTTGATTTTCTCGAGACGATTTCCGAGGTGCTCGAATGTCACCACGTGACCGGAGCTGATTCTTACGTCATGCGACTGGTTGCCACGAATATGGCCGACCTGGAACGGTTGATCGAGAGAATCAATCTGTACGGCGAAACCCGCACGTCGCTCGTCATGTCGACACCGCTCGCTACTCGTGCCTTGCAACGACCCTCGGTCGTGTCGCGCAGATCGAAGGATGCACGCTGAACGAAGCGACTAACGTATCGTCGCGCGCGAAGCGGCTGCCGTATCGGACCCGAGCGGGTCGTTTTCGAAGCCCTCGGCTTCTGTCAGCAACCATTGACGGAAATCGAGCAGGTCGGGCCGCCGGTCCGCATGCTCGGCGCTGACGAGCCAGTAGACGGTGCCTGCGGCGATCATCAGTGAGCTGGCTTCGACCAGCGCACCGGCCGCGAGATCGCGATCGACGAGTGGTCGCCTGCCTAGCGCGACACCTAGACCCATCGTCGCTGCCTCGGTGGCCAGCTGGATCGTGTCGAAACGCAGGCCGCCGGTCGACTCGACGCCCTCGGTGGCGGTCCGCTCGAGCCACGCCTGCCAGTCCTCGCTTGCGGTACTCACATGTATCAGCGTCGCGCGGCGCAGGTCGATCTTGCCGTGTGCGTCGACCAGGCTGTCGCGATAGGCGGGGCTGCACACCGGCACCAGCCGCTCGCCGAACAACCGGGTCCACGCAGCGCCCGCAACGGGCACGCGACTCAGGCGGATGGCGAAATCGAAACCGTCCACAGGGAAGCCGACCTGGCGATGGGACGTGTCGACCGTGACGTCGA
The DNA here is from genome assembly GCF_030464945.1 of Paraburkholderia sp. CHISQ3. NCBI lineage: Bacteria > Pseudomonadati > Pseudomonadota > Betaproteobacteria > Burkholderiales > Burkholderiaceae > Paraburkholderia > Paraburkholderia sp. CHISQ3. The sequence goes on along the minus strand of NZ_JALPRG010000018.1, from coordinate 67,574 downwards.
TATCGGGCCAGCGGCTGCGAAAACCCGGCAACCGCGGCAGCAGCCAGCGAGACGCAAGAGTCGGCGCACAGCTGACCGCGATCGCGCGATGCGTCCCGCGCGTGGGCAACCGCTGCGTGCCTGCCGCGATCAACGAGAACGCTTCCGACACATAAGACAGGTAGTCGGCGCCCGCCGGCGTCAACGACAACCCGCGTGCTTCCCGCACGAACAGCTCGACGCCGAGCGCCTCTTCCAGTCCAACGATGCCATGGCTCACCGCGCTCGGCGTCACGTTCAGCTCGGCTGCGGCGAGCTTGAAACTCTGATGTCGTCCGGCCGCTTCGAAGAAACGCAGCGACGACAGGGGGGGAAGACGAAGCGGCATCACACATCTCCGGCAGCTTGCGCGGTTGCGGTTGCCGCGCAGTTGCCTTGCGGATCAAAAAACGGCGCCGTTGGCGGGCGCCTCATATGAGCGAACGGCCGGCCAGGGTCGGCCGGCGCACGGCTGGAGCATACCCGATCGTCTGTCCGTCATCTCATGTATCATTTGGAGTTATATGAATCGCGACAGCCGACTTTCCTCGATCCTCCACGTTCTGCTCCACATGGCGCACAGCGATGTCCCGCTGACGTCGGACGAACTGGCCGCCTTTCTCGGCACCCATTCCGCGTTCGTGCGCCGCGAGCTGGCGGGGCTGCGCGAGCTCGGCTATGTGCGCTCGGAGAAGGGGCACGGCGGCGGCTGGACAGTGTCGTGCGACCTGTCGCAGGTGTCGCTGCGCGACATCTTCGATGCGCTCGGCACTCCGCAGATCTTCGCCATCGGCGATCGCAACGACGCGCCTACATGCCTCGTCGAGCAGGCGGTCAACAGTGTGCTCGGCGATGCATTGCGCGACGCCGAAGCGTTGCTGATGGAGCGTCTCGGCCAGGTGATGGTGGCCGATCTCGCCGCCGAATTCACCCGACGCATGAACACGATCCCTCATTGCTCGAACAGGAATCTCCACGATGAACACTGAAACCTACGACGCGGTAATCGTGGGCGGTAGTTATGCGGGTATGTCCGCGGCGCTGCCGCTTGCGCGGGCGCGCCGACGCATCCTGGTGATCGACGGCGGCAAGCGCCGCAATCGCTTCGTCGAAGCGTCGCATGGGTTTCTCGGCCAGGACGGCCGGCATCCCGCCGATATCGCCGCAGACGCGCGCAAGCAACTGCTGCGTTATGCGACCGTGCAGTGGATCGAGGGCGATGCCGTGCACGCGTCTGGCGAGTTCGACGCGTTTCAGGTCGCACTCGAAGACGGCACATCGTATGCGGCGCGCCGGTTGATTCTCGCCACCGGTGTTACCGACGAACTGCCCGATATCGCCGGGTTGGCCGAGCGCTGGGGCAAGAGCGTTTTCATCTGCCCGTACTGCGATGGGTACGAGTTGAACGAAGGGCGCATCGGCGTCATCGCGACGGGTCCGATGGGTGTGCATCAGGCGCTGCTGTTACCGGACTGGGGCACGACGACACTGTTCATGAACGGTCATGCAATGCCGGAGCAGGCAGAAATCGATCATCTGACGGAGCGAGGCGTGCGCATCGAAACTGGTGTCGTGTGCCAGATCGACGGACGCGCGACGATCGTGCTCGGAGACGGACGCCGCTTCGAACAGGACGGCATTTTTACGGGGCCGCGTATGCGTCTTTCGAGTCCACTCGCGGCCCAGCTTGGCTGCGATATCGATGACAGTGCGTTTGGCGAAATGATTCGCACCGATGGGATGAAGACGACCAGCGTCAGAGGCGTCTACGCGTGCGGCGACGCTACGCAGGGCGCAAAAAGCGTGGCGATTGCGGTGGGTGATGGTTATATGACCGGCGCGGTGGCGCACCGGTCGTTGATCTTTGATTGATCGCTCAGGGCGGCGTGGTTTGCCGTGCTCCGGTCAGACCTTCTGCTCGGTCAATTCGACGCGGTCCGGATAGAACGCGAGATGCCCTTCGATTGCTGCGACGGCTTCGTACGGTGTTTCGTAGGTCCACACCGCATTGACGCCGCGCTCGCCGATAGCGGCGAGGCTGTAATACGAGCAGTCACCCTTGTACGGACAGTAGGTGAGGTGCTCGGTGCGCACGAGCTGCGACATGTCGACGTCCTTGCGCGGAATGTATTGCACCCCCGGGTAGCTCGCCTCGCGCAGCGTCAGCGCATTCTGCGTATCGGCGATGACGCGGCCGGCCACGGAGACCACGACGCGAGCCGGATTGGGCTCGATCGTAATCGGGTGATCGGGGCCGGGCTGCTTGACTGGCTTGTTCATAGTCGAACTCCTTCGTGTAGCGATCGTGTTGCGGAGGGCGGTGGGTGGGCCGGTGCATTCCTGACTGGCATCGCGTGCCGTTCGACGTCGTGCGGCAGGCATGCGCGGGTCTGCGCAAAGTTTGACAGGTCTGCTGGGATCTTGCTGGGAGTAGCTCATCGGGACGGCGCGAAGCTTGATCGTGCGATGTGCCAACGAGACTAACCGCTTCACGGAATTCGAAGTTCATCGAGACGTGAGCCTCGCTAATTCCACTAGACTGCACATATCCGCCGCATCCCGTACGCCCCAGCCCCCCATGACCAACACCCTCAACCGCTCCCGCTTCAATGCCGCCCTGACAGCGCTCACCGCCGCGGCCCTGTTCGGTGCCGCAACCCCGCTAGCCAAAATCCTCCTGGGCTCCGTCTCCCCATTCATGGTAGCGGGCCTGTTCTACCTCGGCAGCGGCATAGGTCTAGCCATCTGCATCCTGATCCGCCGAACAAGACGCACCGCAGACGAGCGCGACAACGTCAACCGCATCGCACCGGCAGAAATCCCCTGGCTACTCGGCGCGATCATCGCCGGCGGCATAGCCGGCCCCGCACTGCTCATGCTGGGACTGACAACAACCCCAGCTTCGACGAGTTCGTTACTACTGAACCTGGAAGGCGTATTCACAGCAGTAATCGCATGGGTAGCCTTCCGCGAAAACGTCGACCTTCAGGTGTTCCTGGGCATGGTGGTTATCGTCGCCGGCGGCCTGTTGCTGTCGTGGCAACCAGGCTCCGCAAGCATTCCGCTCGGCGCATTGCTGATTGTCGGCGCATGCCTGTGCTGGGCCATCGATAACAACCTCACCCGCAAGGTATCCGCAAACGATGCAATGGTGCTTGCATGCATCAAAGGTCTGGTGGCGGGCTCAGCGAACCTGTCGATCGCACTGCTATTCGGCGCATCCATGCCGTCGGCGATGAAGGCGTTTGCCGCGATGGCAACCGGTTTCGCCGGCTATGGCGTCAGTCTCGTGATGTTCGTCGTCGCGCTGCGTAACCTCGGCACTGCGCGAACCGGCGCCTATTTCTCGGTGGCGCCATTATTCGGCGTGGCGCTTTCGCTCGCAATCTGGCCGGGCATGCCGTCGGCACTGTTCTGGATCGCGGCCGCGTTGATGGCGTTGGGCATCTGGCTTCATGTCCGCGAGCGTCACGAGCATCCGCACACGCATGAGGCGCTCGAACACAATCACGCGCACCGGCACGATGAACATCATCAGCATGAGCACGCCTTTTCTTACGACGGGCAAGAACCGCACACGCATGCGCACCGTCACGCGCCAGTCACGCACGCGCATGCGCATTACCCGGATATCCATCATCGTCACAAGCACTGATTACACAACGCAGTAGCCCCGGTCGGCACGACCATACCAGGCTGCCCACGCGATCGGTGCGTCACGAGCCGTTATCTGTCCTAGAATGCATCGACAATGCTTCTGACCACGCATCCCGGCAGGCACATGTTTTTCGTTTGGAGAAGAGAACATGATCACGGATCGTCGCGAAATGAATCAGCGTCTTGTGAAGTTTGCAAGCGGCCCTGCGACACGTCGCCTCTGGGGCGTCGATTACATCGAACTGTCGCGGCCGGAGCAGGTCTTTCTGTGTATCTGGGAGCTTGAATCCGAAGTCAACAACGGCGGCTTCCATCAATATTTTTACAATGACTCGGGAAAGCTGGCGCCGTATGCCGTAGAAGCACTGCATACCCTCGGCGCGCAGCAGGCCGCGACCATCGTCGAGCAGGCAATCGAACTACTCGGCGCAGACATGCCGTGGAACGACGAGAGCGCACGCACCGAACGTCTCGAAGCGATCAGCCCTGAAGTATTCGAGTCGCTGGACGAGGCGTTCTATCAATACCCCGACGACCTTACTACGATGCTCTATCGCTACACCGATGAGCATCGAACGGAACTAGGCACAGGCGACGATTTCTAGAACGCTCGACCGGCGAGCCGATTTCACGACCATCGCGTGCGCATCGAGTTCATAATGACTCCCGATGCGCGTAGCGCGTCGACATAGATATCGCTGCCAATAGAATCTGTCACAGACCTCGCTGTCCCAATGCGCATGCCGCACACCGCATGCACACCGGCCAGCTTCAACCGGCAACGGATGCGGGGACCGCCGTTGCGCTGACTGCCGCCAGCCCGCGAGACACATGTTCCCGGGCACACGTGGCTGTGGAGACGACAATGCATGTCGATGCACTGTTGCTGTCGAGGTTCCAGTTCGCGTGGGTCATCGCGCTGCACATTCTCCTGCCGGCTTTCACGGTCGGTCTGTCCTGCTTCATCGCGACGCTCGAGATTCTCTGGTGGGCCACGAAGAAGGACGTCTACGGCCGGCTCTCCACGTTTTGGATCAAGATCTTCGCGGTGTCGTTCGGCATGGGCGTCGTGTCGGGGATCGTGATGCCGTTCCAGTTCGGCACCAACTGGAGCCGCTTTGCTTCGGCAACGTCGAACGTGATCGGCGGGTTGATGACTTACGAGGTGCTGACCGCTTTCTTCCTCGAGTCGGCGTTTCTCGGTGTGCTGCTGTTCGGGCGCAAGCGGGTACCGCAGTGGGCGCATGCGTTGTCTGCGGTATTCGTCGCGCTCGGCACGTTGATGTCGTCGTTCTGGATACTTGCAGTCAATAGCTGGATGCAGACGCCGGTCGGCTACACGATCGTCGACGGCCGCTTTTATCCGGCGAGCATGTCATCGATCATCTTCAATCCTTCATTTCCTTACCGGCTCGCGCATACGGTCACCGCGTTCGTCGTGACGACCGCGTTCGTGATTCTCGGTACCGGTGCGTACTATCTGCTCAACGGGCGAGCCCGCGAAGAAAGTCAGGTGATGGTGCGCATGTCGCTGTTCTTCCTGACGATCATGGTGCCGGTGCAGATGGTGATCGGCGACGCGCACGGTCTGAATACGCTCAAGTACCAGCCGCTCAAGGTCGCTGCGATGGAAGGGTTGTGGGAAACCGGCACGCGGGTGCCCGCCAATCTCTTTTCGATCCCCGACGACGAGGCCGAAACCAATCATTTCGAAATCTCGGTGCCGGTGCTTGGCAGTCTCTATCTGACGCACGATCCAAACGGTCTCGTGCACGGTATCAAGGACTGGCCGAAGCACGACCGGCCCGTGGTGCCGCTCGTGTTTTTCGCCTTTCACATCATGGTCGGCGTTGCGCTGCTGATGCTGTTGATCATCGTCTGGGGGCTCGTACTGTGGCGCGGCCGCAGGCTCTATGACAGCCGCACGTGGCTGCGTGTCTGCCTGTGTGCGATGCCGGTCGGTTTCATCGCCGTGCTGGCCGGCTGGACCACCACGGAAACTGGACGGCAGCCGTGGACGGTCTACGGTCTGATGCGTACCGCCGATTCCGTCACGCCGTCGCTGACGACGTTCGACGTCGCGCTGTCGCTGGCGATGTACGTCGTGAGCTATGTGGTGATCTTCGGTTCGGGCTTCGTGCTGCTGCGCCGGCTGGTTCGTGTCGGGCCGGCGGAGGTCGTTCAGGCCGTTGCCGCCACCGGACCCGGTGGACGGGCGGCACGGCCGTTATCCGCGGTGAGCTCGGCTCGCACGTCAACGCACAGCAGCACAAGCACCAACCCAGACAACGGAGGCAATCATGGCGCTTGACCTCGTCCCTGTCTGGGCCGGCCTGCTCGCGCTTGCCGTGCTGATGTACGTGCTGCTCGACGGCTTCGATCTTGGCGTCGGCATCATCTTTCTGCAGCGCACCGACGACCGTGAGCGCGACCTGATGGTCAGTTCGGTCGCACCGGTATGGGACTTCAACGAGACGTGGCTCGTATTCGGCGGCACCGCGCTGATGGGGGTCTTTCCGGTTGCCTTCGCGGTGATCATCCCCGCGGTCTACTTCCCCATCCTGCTGATGCTGCTGGGCCTGCTGTTTCGCGGTGTCGCATTCGAGTTTCGCGAAGTGGTCGGCGCGCGCAAGCAACTATGGAACCGGGCATTCTGCGGCGGTTCGCTGCTCGCGACGTTTGCGCAGGGCATCGTGCTCGGCAGTTTTATTCATGGTTTTCCTGTCAAGGACGGGCAGTTTGTCGGAACGAGTTGGGACTGGTTTGCACCGTTTCCGCTCATGACCGGTGTCGGGCTCGTATTCGGCTACACGCTGCAGGGCTCGACGTGGCTGATCATGAAAACCGAGGGCGAACTGCAACGCTGGGCCCGTATGATCGCGCGCCGCACGCTGGCGGGCGTCGTGCTGTTTATCGTGGCCGTCAGCATCTGGACGCCGTCGGTCGATCCGCGCATCGCGGCCCGCTGGTTCAGCCTGCCCAACCTGATTTTCTTCTCGCCGGTGCCGATCCTGACCGCGTTGCTGGCGTGGCAACTGCTGCGCAGCCTGCAGCGCGACCACGAAGTCGTGCCGTTTTTGTGCTCGATTGGCCTGTTTCTGCTGGCGTTCAGCGGGCTGATCATCAGCCTCTGGCCTTATGTCGCGCCACCCACCCTTACATTGCGTGCGGCCGCTGCCTCACCACTGTCACATGAATTTCTCATGATCGGGACGGCCTTTATCCTGCCTGTGCTGTTGATGTACGTGTTCTGGTCTTACTGGGTCTTTCGCGGCAAGGTCAGGCACGATACCGGCTACCATTGACCGGCGCCGTGTCGCCTGCGGCGTTGCCGTTGTGCCCTGACCAAGCTGTTCTCATGGACACCACATGACCGCTGATTCCGCACGCGACAACCCCACCTCCATCTCCTGCATCATCTGTGCATATAACGAAGCGCCGCGCATCGGCGCGGTACTGGCTGTAGCGTCCTGCCACCCGTTGCTGGGTGAAGTCATCGTCGTCGACGACGGTTCCACCGACGGCACCGCCGACGTCGTCAGGCAATTTCCCTCCGTCCGTCTGATCGTCCGCGAAGCCAACGGCGGCAAAAGTGCGGCGGTGGCGACCGGCATCGCGGCCGCGCAGGGCGACTTGCTGATGCTGCTCGACGCCGACCTGAAGGGCCTCGCCGCCGAGAACATCACCAAGCTCGCCGCGCCCGTGCTGCGGGGCAGCGCGCAGGTCAGTCTGAGCTTGCGGCAGAACAGTCTGCCGATCTTCCGCCTGATCGGCCTCGATTTCGTGTCCGGCGAACGCGTGGTCAGAAAGGCGCTGCTCGGCGAGGTGCTCAAGGAAATCCACGGTTTGCCGCGCTTCGGGATCGAGGTGTTCATGAATCGCCGGATCATCGAGCGGCGCCTGCCGCTGGCGGTGACGCGCTGGCCCCACGTGACGCAGGCGCGCAAGACCGAAAAACTCGGCTACTGGCGGGGCATGCGCGCCGAGTGGCGGATGATTGCCGATCTGCTGAAAGTCGTCTATCCGCTCGCACTCGTCACGCAGACGCTGCAGATGTCGCTGCTGCGCGTCGGTCACGCACGGGCATCGTTCGCGCTGTGGATGAGAAGGGCGCGCAACAACCTGCGTTAATGCGTGGGGCGTCTACTGCGCCGTCATCCGCACACACAGACGCCGCGAAGCGAGCGCGACAAAGCTGGCCGCTCCCAGTGCAAGCGGGCAAAGCAGCGTAGCGAAGCGCCACAGGATTAACGCGGTGGCGATCGCCGCGCGCGGTACCCACTCGCCGAACGCCGCGGCGAGCCCAAGGTCGCCACCACCGCCGCCCGCGGGAATACCTGTCCACAGCGCCGCATGCAGTACCAGCACCTGTACGGCCACCACGAACCCGGCGGGCAACCGGTAGCCCAACTCGCGCAAGATGAACCACAGCGCGCCGTAACGCAACAGCCACTGCGTCGTAGTGAGCAGCAGGAGCGCGGCGACCTGCCAGCGCGGGCCGGTCATCAGTTGCAGCCATTGTCTGCGGACGTTGCCGAAGAATCCGCTAAGACGCGCCCGCCGCTCGCTGCGACCACGAAAACGGTGTGCCGCGACTTCGAAGGCGGCGGCGATGCGGCGCCGGCTACTCCACACCCCGCATACGATGAGCGCCACGCCAACCAGTACCGCGGCGAGCACAGGCAGGCTGACAGCCGGCACCAGTTGAGCGAGCGGGCCGAGACCCGAAAGCAGGGCGATCGGCAACGCCACGGCAAAAAACGTCATGTCGAGCGCCTGATCGGAACCGACGATCGTGGTCGCCTGCGCCCACGATGCGCCCGCACGTTGCAACAGCCCGATATTGACGCCGTAGCCTGCCGCACCGAAAGGCGAGACGAGAAAGGCGGAGTCGGTGGCGAGCGTGATCGCTAGCGTGCGTCTGAAGCGCATGCGCACGCCTAGCGCGGTCTGCATCAGATGCAGCTTGCCCGCTTTGGCCACGGCACTTGCGGCGGCGCTCGCGGCGAGCGCCGCGATCAGTTGCCAGGAGACGGTGCGCAGCCCCGCCAATGCCGAGTGAAAACTCACCACGAACGGCGCACCGATCGCCAGACCGATACCGAGAATCGACAGCAGGATCGCCAAGCTGAGTGCGAGAGGTTTAGCCAAGACTGATGTTCCGATGGTCGGTGTGGAGTGTCTGCGTTCAGCTTTGCTGTCGGCGCATCAACGCACGCGCTGCGACGGCTGCCTGCGGTCGGCCCATGTCGGCGGCGACGAAATGCGCGATCTGGCGATCGGCAAGGCCTACCGTGACGTAGTCGTTGGGTGCCTTGCTGGTAGGGCCATCGGATGCCGAGTGATATTCGATGCGAAGCTGTGTCGCGGTGACGACGAGCCGTAGATAGCCGTAGTTGGTGTCGTCGTAATTCTCGAGTACCACCAGATCGGTCGTCGCGGACTTCGCCTGCAACACCTGCGGCGCGCGGATCGCAGCCGCACCGCGCGCGGCGAGCTTGATCAGACCATGTCCGCCGTTGCCGCAGATGATGTACGGAATCTGCGTGCCGTCGGCGTTACGCGTGCGCGTGAAGCGTTGATAGTTGTGTGCGTGGCCCGACAGGAACGCATGGGGCCATACGCCGTTGGCGCTGCACACCTGGTCGATCTGCGCGAGCATCGCGGAACTCGAACCATGACCGCCTGCGCAATACGGCGGGTGATGATCGGCGATCAGCAATGCGCCGGTAAATTTCTCGGCCTTCACGCGCTTTAACGCCGCGTCGAGAAACGCGAGCTGGCTATCGCCGATGTGCGGGTCCGAAATGACACCGGGGTCTTCGAGCGTATTGCTATAGATCACCAGCACGCGCACGAACGGCGCTTCGAACGTGAAGAACACGCCGGGCTGGATCTGCGCGGTGCGCGACAGTCCGCCGGCTTCAGGCGTCACGGTGAAAGTCTGCGCGCAGAAGTTGCGCAGATATGCCGCGAGACTGGTGGCGTGCGCTTCGGGCGACACCATGCCATCGTGGTTGCCCGCGCAGGCGAGGATCGGCGCCGGATAGTCGCGATACGGTTCGTAAAACTGGTCGTAGTAGTACTTGCCTTCGCCGAAGCTATACACGACATCGCCCAGCATCAACGCGAACTGCGGGACTTCGGCGGGATTGGACTCGTTGAAGTCGGCGGTCAGCTTGTCGGCGACTTCGTTCTGGGTTGCCGGGCCTGTGGTATTGCCGCAATCACCGAGCGCATGAAACACGAGCTGCCCGGCCGCCGTAATCCTGTCGATCGCAGCCGTGTTGTCGCCCAGCACGCTCGCGAGCGACAACTGCGGCTCGACGCCGCCGCGCGGCGCGGGGAACGGCAGCGGAAACAGCTTGTGCTCGGCGTTGAGCTTGTCGATTTCCTTGTACGCGGCATCGTCGGAGGGATGGACCACGCGAAACACGGTGGGGTCGGCGGTCGGCTGCGGTTGAGCGAATACCGGCTGGTCGAGTACGCGTGCGGTGGGGGTGGCGGTGGCGGCGTGATCGGCGGGGCGTACGAACGCCGGTGCCGGTTTGCGCGCTGCGGCCTTGGTGCTGGGGGCTGTTTTTTTACGGTCTACTTTCTTGCTGCTTTCTTTCGGCTTGACCTTCGGGTTCCGCGGTTTCGATTCGGACTTTGCCGGCATCAGCGTCTCCTTGGGGAATCGGTCGGGCAGAGGGCCAACCCGCGCCCTGTCGTCGTTGTTTCTTCGCAATCGACGAACGTTACGACAATCGCGTGGCGAAAAAGTGTCGCTGCGACCGAGGGTGCCTGCTAATCGATGCGATCTTATGCGCGATGAAGGTGGTCGCCCGATTCGCAGGCGGCACGACGAGGCGCGCTACCTTTCCTCGTGTAAACGAGGCCGCGTCAGGTTTCTTGCAAGCTGGTACGCGTGCAGTCTCAGTTCGGGAACGGCGATCGCTTCCCAATACCGGGCCTTGAGCATCGGACCGACGTAGAAGAGGCCCGGAATGGCCTCGTTGTGTGCACCGATTACCCGATAGTCATCGTCGACGAGCAAGCCGAGTTTTAACCGGTCCTGCTGTATCAGGCCCGTTTCTCTGAGCTGGGTGACGAGCGGTAAGGAAAGGGCGGACAGATCGTAGTTCGGGCCGGTGCAGTTGACGATTGCGCCGATGTCGAGACTCATCGCGTCTGCGTGATGCCGCTCCTTGATCTGGACACGCAGATTCGCTTCATGCAGAGCGAGCCCGGCGACTTGCCCCGCGATGCGCTCCACTTGCCCCGATTCGAGCAACCTCTCGAGGCGCCGCGTTGCCACAGGCGCGAGACGATGCCGATGAATATCCCAGTAGGCAGCGACACCGCGTAACGAACGGCGTTGCTCGGATTCCGGCAGCCCTTGCCACAGACGTGCGGCATGCGGCCGAAGCTCATTGATCACATCGCGCCAGTTGCCTCCATCGGCCTCTCTTCGCCTGGCCTCCCGACGTAGTGCTCGCGTGTAAGCGCGGATCGTGGGCGGCAGTCCGGCAAGATAGGTCGGGTAGTCCGAGGTGCAGGGCGGCGAGGGATGGAAACGATGACCGTGCGGCAACAGGCCGCGTCGCGATAGCAGGATGACCTTGCGGGTCGTGTTGCAACTGGTTAGCCTGAATAGCGCGTCGATGGCCGTGTGCCCGGTGCCCAGTATCACCACCGGCTTAGCGGGATCGAGGCTGTCGAGCGTAGCGAAATCCCATGGGTCGACGACGTGTCGATAGAGTGCTTCCGGTACGGCCGCTGGCGGTCGCGGCGGAAAGTGTCCTAACGCCAGGACGACTTGCGCGGCGCTTAAAGATGTACCGCTTGCGAGCTCAATTCGGAACGCGTTGCCGGTAGCATCGGGAGAGACGGCGATCGCCTCGTCCGTGATTTTCTCGAGAACGCCTGGATGATGCGTTTCGGCGCTTTCCATCGTGCTCTGCAGATACTCGCCATACAATCTGCGGGAAATAAACGATCCGGCATTCAGCGCGGGATCGATATGCTGGCACCAGGCGACGAAGTGATCGGGTTCGTCGACGAGCGCGCTCATATTGCCGGCGGGTACGTTCAGCAGGTGGTTGTCGTCGCGGGAACGATAGGCGAGACCACGTGCATGGATCGGAGCTTGCTCGACGAGCACGACGCGCAGATCGTGCGATTGACTGGAGCGGAGAATGTTGACCGCGGTCAGTGTGCCGCTGAACCCAGCCCCTATGATTGCGATCGTGCGTGTTTCTGACGGCATGCGGTGCAAGAGTAAAAGGCTTGGGCGTTAGCCGGATTTTGCACATCATACGGCAGCCGATATTGCGACTGCGATAAGAACACGACATACGCCGCAGAGGCGTCAGGAGATGTCGCATGAGCGAGAGCCTGCTTGAAGATGTCTATGTGGAGACCGTACTTGGACGCATCCGTCTGCGGGTGGGCGGGGACGGCCCGGTCATTCTTTTCTGGCCGAGCCTGCTGATGGATGGCGGCATGTGGCTCGACATTGCGCGGCGCTTGCAACCACATTACAAGGTCATACTGATCGATCCGCCGGGGCACGGCGCGAGTTCGCCGCTCGCGAGCGGTTTCGATTTTGCGTCGTGTGCGATCTGCCTGCGAGAAATCGTCGATGGCCTGCAACTGGGCCGCGTGCACTATGTCGGCAATTCGTGGGGGGCGATGATTGGTGGGACATTCGCGGCGCTTTATCCGGATCGTGTGGGCAGGCTCGTGCTGATGAACGGCACCGCTTCGCCGTGCGGTGCCTGGCAGCGCATCGAATACGGCCTGCTGATTCGCATGGGTCTGTTATTGCGCGGTATTCGCGGCCCGCTGCGTGGAAGTGCCGAGAAGGCGTTTCTTGGACCGACGACCCGGGCGAAGCGTCCTGCGGTGGTGAGCGCGTTGCGCGAGACGTTGGCGCGGGTCGATTTCCATTCGGTACGGTGGGCCGTGGAAAGCGTCGTGCCTCGCCGGCCCGATCAACGCACGTTGTATAAGGCCGTGCGGGCGCCGGTGCTGGTCGTGGCGGGTGAGGAAGACGCGACCTTTCCCATCGATGAAACGCGTATGGCGGCGGATGCCATTCCTGGTGCGTCGTTTATTGTGTTGAAAGGCGTTGCGCATCTGGCGGGCTTTGAGAGCCCGGGTGAAGTGAGTGAGCTGATAGATGGATTTATTCGGGCGACGCCCTGATGTCGATCGGGTCTTCTCGCCGTGCCCGATATCGAATCGAAACACTTCATTGGGCACAATAGCGAATGCCGCCCGCTGATTCGAGGCGGCCGTATTGCAGCGGAAGAAGGGCACCTTATTCTTACGGACATCTATGCTCGACTCGACAGCGGTGTGGCTAACGTACGGCTCCGCGTTTGCGTTCGCGCTCTTCATGACACTGGTGTGGCGCGCGGTGCACGAACGGAGGGTCTGGCGCGTCGGCTCGACGATGAAAATCGAGAAGATTTCGGCCTACAAGATGGCGTTGATCAGCGGTGGTGGGTCGCGGGTTGCGCTGACGGGCGTGGTGCGGTTGATCGGGCGCAAGATTCTGGTGCCGGGCGTCGCCGGCGTCCTCACCGCGAACCGCACGTCCGACGATGAACTCGACGAGGTCGAACGTCACGTTGTGGACGCCGCGAAGACGCCGTCCATGCTGAAAGAACTGCTGATACGACTCGAGTCGCTGCTCAAACGAAAAAAGGTAATTGCGCAGATGCGCGGCGAGCTGATCGCGGTCGGCTACATGCGAGCGTTTGGGTCGCGAACGTGGTGGATTCACTACCTGGCAAACATGCTGCCGTTCGCGTTGTTGCTGGCCGCAGAAGCCTGTGGTGTTGCATACCTTGGGCGGTCGATGACGACGGAGACCGGAGGTGTCGCCGGCCTCGCGATGGCTGCGGACGCGCAGGATCTGTTGCAGGAGTTTATCGGGTGGTCTTTCCTGGCCATGCTTGTCGTGGCGTTGCCGGGACGCGTCACCCCGTTGGGACGCTACATCGTCTGGTCGGCGACGCAGCATCACCCGGACTTCAAGACCGCGCGTGCCGATCGCGGCGACGCTATCGACATCAAGATGCTCGGTCAGTCGGTCGCGTTGTACGGACAGGATGCGTTGGCGGGTAGTGACATGGCATGGATTCCGGCGCTGATGGCGCAGACCAATAATTCCGATTGAGTGCGTCGGGATGCGATGAGGACACCAATGGCAGCTACGTATCGCGCGATCATGCTGACAAAAGCCGGCGGCCCCGAGTCTCTGCAAGCGGTGGAGCTGCCGGTCGAGGCACCCGCCCAGGGACAGTTGCGCGTGCGCGTTCGCGCCGCCGGCGTCGGTTCAACCGACCTGATCATGCTGGCCGGCCAGTATCTCTATGCGCCACCGTTTCCCTTCGTGCCGGGCTATGAGATTGCAGGCGTCGTCGATGCGATCGGCGACGGTGTGAGCGGTTTCGAAATCGGTCAACGGGTCGCGGCGCTGACCGTGCACGGTGGCTTCGGCGAAGCGCTGGTGCGCGACGCCGCCGATTTTGTACCCATTCCCGACGGGGTCTCCGATGTCGATGCGGCCGCGGTGATACTCAACTACGTGACGGCCTGGCAAATGATCCATCGCGTGGCGCGAGTGAGCGCGGGTCAGACCGCGCTGGTGACCGGAGCGGCAGGCGGTGTCGGCAGCGCGTTGTTGCAGTTGCTGCGATTGGCCGGAGTCAAGGCCTATGGCGCTGCATCGGCGGGCAAGCACGGCACGGTGAGCGCGCTTGGCGCGATTCCGCTCGATTACCGCGCAGGGCCGCTCGATCGCCTCGTCCGTGCGCTCGAGCCAGCCGGCGTCGACCATGTGTTCGATGCGGTGGGTGGGGCCAGCATCGGCCCGTGCATCGGTGCTGCGCGTCGTGGCGGAACCGTCGTTGGCTTCGGATTTATGGCCGTCAGCGGCAAGCTCGCGACCGCGCGCATGTTCGCCAATCTCTTTGTCGGGGCGCGTCTGCGCGGGCGGCGCGGCACGTTCTACGGCATCACTGCGTTGTATCGCAAGGACCGCAAGCCGTTTCATGAAGACCTGCCGAAGATCTTCGAGTTAGTCGCCACGCGGCGGATCGATCCGCTGGTCAGCGCAACGTTTGCGCTGTTCGAAGCAAGGCGGGCGATCGAGTTGCTGGCAACCGGTACCGTGCAGGGCAAGCTCGTGCTGACCAACGCTTAACCCTCGCTATCCCTCCGCTTCGGTCTGACCGCTTTCCCAATACACGTTGAGCCCCATCAACGAAGTCAGCGTTTGCGCAGCCTCTTTCATCCGCGTGCCGACTTCCGCCATCGATGGCACGGGTGCGTTATCGATGCGTTCGATATACGGCGTAGTCAGCGTCGCGATCGCATGGCCGTGGCGACCGAACACCGGGTACGCAAGATTGCGCACGCCTTTAACCTGACGACTCTGCATGCGGGCAAAACCGCGTTGCCTGATCTGCGCAAGATCGTGCGCGAGCGTCTTTTCATCGACGGTCTGCTCGCCATCCACAGGCACGTGCAGCCTCAACATCTGCTGGCGCTCCACTTCTTCCTGGAACGCCATCAGCACCTGTCCCGACGCGGTATCGGTCATGCCGATCAGTGTGCCGACCTTTAACGAAAACCCCCAGCGCTCCGGACTCTCGACACCCGCGACGATCAGCACACGCCCCGCCTGATAGACGCATAGATGGAACGACTGCTTGACCTCGTCGGCGAGCTGGGTCATCAGCGGCAACGCGGTCGATACGAGCGAGCGCACCGGTTGATGCCGGTGCGCAAGCTGGAACAGCAGCAGCGATAACGCATAGCGCTCGCCGATCGCCACCAGATAGCCGCGCGTTTGCAGCGTGACGACCATGCGGAAAATTTCCGCGGTCGTGCGGCCGAGCGCGCGCCCCAGTTCGACGAGCGACAGCCCCCCCGGATGACCGGCAAGCAGCTCGATGATGTCGAGGCCCTTTTCGAGCGCAGGGGCCGAATAACGCGTGGTGTCCAACGTGACTCCCTTCAATGGCATGGCTGCGGCGACAGCAGCAGCGATGACGTGATTGTAGAGCGCGTTTCATGCCGGCTACCCGCGCCGGCACGCTGGGGAAAACACTAAGCATAATTTCAAATATAAAATCAAATTTTACGAATAAAATATCAGGCATGACTCGATGAGCATGCTCCGGCGTGGGAAAAACCGGCTCCGGCCAGTCGACGAACTGGGCAACGACACGAACGCAGAAGGAGGAGACGCCGGATGGCCGAGGTTGCATTCGAGCAGGTGCAGAAGTCTTTCGGTGCCGTCCAGGTGCTCAAGCAGATCGATCTGACCGTGCGCGACGGAGAGTTCCTCGTGCTGGTGGGCCCAAGCGGTTGCGGCAAGTCGACGCTGCTGCGCGCGCTTGCCGGACTCGAAGGGGTGACGCGTGGACGCATCCTGATCGACGGTCGGGTGGTGAACAATCTGCCGCCGAAAGATCGCGACATCGCGATGGTGTTCCAGAATTACGCGTTGTATCCGCACATGAGCGTGCTGGAGAACCTGACGTTCGCACTGAAGCTGCGCGAGCTGAAACCCGCCGAGATCGACTCGCGGGCGCGTGAGGCAGCGTCGATCCTCGGTCTGGAGGGGCTACTCGACCGTTATCCGCGGCATCTGTCGGGCGGCCAGCGGCAGCGTGTCGCAATGGGCCGCGCGATCGTGCGCGACCCGAAGGTGTTTCTGTTCGACGAGCCGTTATCGAATCTCGATGCGAAGCTGCGCGTGCAGATGCGCGCGGAAATCCGCGCGTTGCATCAGCGGCTGAAGGCGACCACCGTCTACGTGACGCACGATCAGATAGAAGCGATGACGATGGCCGATCGCATCGTCGTGCTGAACGGCGGCACGATCGAGCAGGTCGGTGCGCCGCTCGACCTGTACGACGATCCCGACAATCTGTTCGTCGCGAGCTTCATCGGCTCGCCGGCGATGAACCTGTTCACCGGTCACTACGCGAGTACCGCGGACGGCGCGCGCGTACGCATCGACGACGTCATGTTGCCCGCACCGCGCGTGCATGCCGCCGACGGCCAGCCGGTCACGATCGGCATGCGGCCCGAGCATCTCGAGTTGAGCGAGGCCGACGGCTTCGCGTTCACTGTGAACGTCGTCGAACCGACTGGCGCGGCCACCGAACTGTTCGGCACGGTTGCCGGTGCACCGTGCTGCGTGACGGTCAACGGGCGGTCCGGACTGCGACCGGGTGCACTCGCGCGGCTGCGCGCTGCGCCCGGCCACGTGTTTCTGTTCGACCCGGACAGCGGGCGCCGGCTGCGGTAACGCGCGCACATCGACATCATCAGGACGAGCACGACGAACCGACGTTCATATAACGACATCAGGAGACACGCCATGCGGGACATCAGGAAGACAAAGACAGCCAGGAGCGGCGCGATCGTACGCGTCGCGGTTTCGCTACTCGCGCTGGCGGGTATCGTGTCGGCCGGCGTCGCGCGTGCCGACAACGAATACAAGGGCTATACGCTGCGCGTCAAACTGATCGGCGGCGTGCAGTACGAAGCGCTGTATACGCGCATTCCGCTGTGGGAAAAACAGACCGGCGCGAAGGTCGAGATTGTGTCGCGCAAGAGCCACTTCGAACTCGACCGCGAGTTGAAACAGGACATCGCGTCGAATCACATCGACTACTGCGTGTCCTCGAACCATACGAACTTCGCCGCGCAGTATCCGATCTTCCGCGACCTGAAGGGGTTGTTCCCAGCCGACTATCTGGCGCAGTTTGCACCGAACCTGTTGAAGCAGTCGGAAGTGAAGGGACATCTGGTGCAGATTCCACGTTCGACCGATGTCGAGGCGCTGTACTACAACAAGGTCGCATTCGACGATCCGGCTAACCAGGCCGCGTATCGCAAGCAGTTCGGCAAGGCGCTCGCACCACCTACCAATTACGCCGAATTCACCCAGCAGGCGAAGTTCTTCACGAAGGCGCCGAACTTCTACGGCACGCAGTTTCCGGGCAAAGACGAAGCGCTGACGGGCACGTTCTATTCGCTGCTGGTGGCAAACGGCGGCCAGCTTCTCGACGCGAAGATGCACCCGGTCTTCAACTCGCCGATCGGTGTGAAGACGCTCGACTGGTTCGTCAATCTGTACAAGGATGGTGCCGTGCCGAAGGGCGCGCCGAGCTATGTATGGGACGACCTCGGCAACAATTTCGCGGCTGGCAAGGTCGCGCTCGATATGGACTGGCCGGGCTTCGCGTCGTTCTACAACGACCCGAAGACATCGAAGCTCGCGGGCCAGGTCGGTGTGGTGCGCGCACCGCTTGGGGCGGGTAATCGGCGGCCGGGCTGGTCGGGTTCGCACAGCTTCTCGATTACGAAAACCTGCGACCGGCCTGAAGTCGCGGCGAGCTTCATTCAATTCCTGACGAGCCACGATTCGCAGATGGTCGAAGCACGCCTCGGCACGATTCCGTCGCGGCTCGATGCGCAACGCGACGCCGCGAAAGAGTTCGACGCGAAACACGATGCGTTCATGGCTAACGCGATTGCCGTGTTCAGCACCGCCGCGAAGGAGGATTCGTTCACGCCGCCGCGTATTGCGCAATGGAACGAGATCTCGAACGCGTTGTGGCCTGAATTGCAGAAGGCGATCATCGGCGACAAGACTTCGACGCAGGCGCTCAACGATGCCGCAAAGCGTGTGTCGGACATCATGCAGGACGCAGCCGATAATGACTGAGCGCGACTGATGATGAACGTCGAACCTCGCAGCGGCGAAGACTTGCCGACTCACTCGCAACGCGTATCGGGCGCCACCGGTGGCCTGCGTGCATTCGGCGGCCGTCTGTCGCTGCCGGCCAGACTGCTGTTGCCGGCGTTCGTATCGGTGGCGATCGTGGTCGTACTGCCGCTGCTGTTCTCGCTGTACACGAGCTTCACGTCGTACCGGCTCACCGATCCGGACACGTTGTGGCATGTAATCGGTCTGCGCAATTATCTAAGGGCGTTTTCGAATGCCGATTTCTGGGCGGCATTCGGGCGCACCGTGCTGTTTCTAACGGTCGCGCTCAACCTCGAACTGCTGTTCGGCCTCGGCATCGCGCTGCTGCTGAACCGCGTCACGACCGGGCAGCGCGCACTGCGCACGGTGATGATGTTCCCGATGATGTTTTCGCCGGTGCTGGTCGGTTTTCAGTTCAAGTTCATGCTCAACGACAGCACCGGCGTGATCAACAGCTTGTTGCAATCGGTGTTCGGAGTGAAGAACGCGATTCCGTTTCTCGTCGATGAGCACACTGCGTTGGCATCGCTGATTGCAGCCGAAGTGTGGAACTCGACGCCGGTGTTCGCGGTGATTCTGCTTGCCGGTCTGATGGCGCTGCCGAAAGATCCGATCGAGGCATCGAAAGTAGACGGCTGCTCGCCGTGGCAGACGTTTCGCTACGTGACGCTGCCGTACCTGATGCCGTTTATCTACATCGCGATGACGATCCGCTCGCTCGACGTCGGCCGCGCGTACGACATCGTACGGATCATGACCAACGGCGGTCCAGGCGGTCGTACCGAACTGCTGTGGACGATGGTCGGACGCATTGCCTACGACGATTCGCACATGGGCTATGCCAACGCGATCGCCTACGTGTCAGTGCTGGTATCGATTCTCTTCACGCTGTACTTCTTCCGCAAACTGAACGCCGCGCGCCGGCATATGGGGCCGGCCTGACATCATGAGCGATCTCTCTTTGCGCGCCATGCCGCCGGATGAACCGGTGCCGCGCCAGTGGCTGAAAACCTTCGGGCTGTGGTTCGGTGTGTTCCTCGTGATGGCGATCATCTGTCTGCCGGGGTTATGGGTCGTGTTGAACGCGTTCCGCTCGAACGTCGCGATCCTGTCGAACCAGTCACCGTTCGCGGCCAGCAGCTACACGCTCGACAATTTCCGCAGCATGTTCGGTTTCGGGCAGATGGCTTCGCTGCCGGTGCGGCAGTACTTCGTCAACTCCGTGATCATTTCGTGCGTGAGCACGGCGGCCGCGCTGGTCGTCGGCGTGCTGGGCGGCTATGCGTTCGCGCGCTTCGAATTTCGCCGCAAGAACGTGTTCTTCGTGCTGCTGATGCTGACGCGTGCGATTCCCGGCATCGCGCTGTCGCTGCCGGTTTTCATGCTGTGGGCGTGGACCGGTCTGCTCGACACGCGCATCGGCGTGATCATCGTGTATCTCGCGATGAATGTCCCGTTCACCGTGTGGCTGATCGATGGATTCTTTCGCGAAGTGCCGATCGAGCTGTCGCAGGCGGCGCAGATCGACGGCTGCAACCGCTGGCAGGCGTTCTGGCGCATCGAGTTGCCGCTCGCGCGCTCGGGCATCGCATCGGCCGGTATCTTTGCGTTTCTGACGAGCTGGAACGAATTCGCACTCGCGACGCAACTGTGCCGCAGCCCCGATACCAAGACGTTGCCGGTCGGCCTGATGGACTTCACCGCGCAGTTTTCGGTCGACTGGGCCGGTATGTGTGCGATGGCGGTTGTCATCATCGTGCCGGCCGTCATCCTGACATTCATCGTGCAAAAGCATCTGATCGCCGGGCTAACGCTCGGCGGTGTGAAGGGCTAGGCGCAGCGCAAAAGAAGAGGGCACTCATGACGACAATCGATGCGGTCGAGATCCGCCAGATCAACCTGCAGCCGAAAGTAAAACGCACCGACGCGATCCAGTCGTTCGTCGTGCAGGAAACCGTGTTGGTGACCCTGCGTTGTAGCGACGGCAGTACCGGCACTGGCTATACCTACACGATCGGCACGGGCGGTTCGTCGATCGTTGCGCTGTTGCGCGACCATCTGGCGCCCCAACTGATTGGGCGTCGTCCCGCCGAATACGAGGCGATCTGGCGCGACCTGTTCTTCCACACGCACGCAACGGCCGTGGGTGCGATCACGAGTCTTGCACTCGCCGCGATCGACACCGCACTGTGGGATCGCAATACGCGTGTCGCGGGATTGCCGCTGTGGGTCGC
Organism: Paraburkholderia sp. CHISQ3; assembly: GCF_030464945.1. Lineage (NCBI taxonomy): Bacteria > Pseudomonadati > Pseudomonadota > Betaproteobacteria > Burkholderiales > Burkholderiaceae > Paraburkholderia > Paraburkholderia sp. CHISQ3. The sequence goes on along the minus strand of NZ_JALPRG010000018.1, from coordinate 46,880 downwards.
GGCGGGCGGCGCAAAGCAACGTATTCGCACCTACACGACGGAGGGCGGCTGGTTGCATCTGTCGGAGCGCGAACTCGTCGAGCAGACCTTACAGGCGCAGGCCGACGGCTTTCGCGGTGCGAAGCTGAAGGTGGGGCGCCCGCATCTGTCCGAGGATGTACGCAGGCTCGAAGCGGTGCGTGCAGCGGTTGGCGACGGCTTCGAACTGATGACCGATGCGAACCAGGGCTTCACATTTGCCGAAGCGCTGCGTCGCGCGCGCGCGTTCGAACCGCTGCGTCTCGCGTGGCTCGAAGAACCGATGCCGGCAGAGAACCTCGACGCGCACCGGCGTCTGTGTCTGTCCACGTCGGTGCCGGTGGCGATCGGCGAATCGCTGTATCACGCGGGGCAATTCGGCGAGTATCTGAAGGCCGACGCCTGTGCGATCGTGCAGGCCGATGTCGCGCGTGTCGGCGGCATTACGCCGTGGCTGAAGGTTGCGCACGTCGCGGAAGCATTGAACGTCGATATCTGCCCGCATTTCCTGATGGAACTGCACGTGAGCCTGTGCGCCGCCGTACCCAATGCGACGTGGGTCGAGTACATTCCGCAGCTCGATACACTGACGGGCCGGCGTGTGCAGATCGAGGACGGTTTTGCCGTTGCTCCGCAGGAACCGGGGCTCGGCATCGACTGGGACTGGGATGCGATAAGCGCGACACAGCACGTGCATCTGTTCGTCGACCACCAGGCCGCTGCATGACCTGACGCGAACGGAGAACACCATGTTGCGCCATTGCCTGACGCTGGATCTGCGCGACGATCCTGTTTCGATCGCCGAGTACGATCGTTACCATTGCGCAGTGTGGCCCGAGGTGCTCGAACATCTGCGGCAATCGGGCATTCACGACATGACGATCTGGCGACGCGGCAACCGCCTGACGATGCTGATCGAAACGTCTCCGTCGTTCGATCTCGCACAGCTCGTCGTGACCGCGAGCAGCCATCCGCGCGTGAAGGAGTGGGAGCAGTTGATGGCGACATTCCAGCGGCCGCTCGCGGATGCAAAGGGTGCGGGCCTCTGGCAACCGATGAACGAAATATTCAATCTGCACGCTCAAATCGTAGGCGAAAGCGACGAATAAACGCCTCGCCTGAAATACTCGCGAACGTCATCAACGAATTCGCATAGCGTGCGTCTTCAAGCCGCCGACCTGTCACGTACGCTGTCTACCTTGATAGGTTTCGCCCTCCATCAAGTCTTGCTATCGTCGATCCGCCCAGAAGCTTGACTCCGAATGCGTCACGCATGAGGCGTCTTGCATCGGCAATGATCGGGCGTCCTTACGCTTCGCCCTGACAGCCTTCAGGGAAAGTCTGAACGGTTACCTCTACCGGCCTGCTGCTCAATCGATCAGCGGATCCGGCAGCGTGTCAGCGTCCCTGAATGCGTCACGCTGGTGTCGCATGCCAGTTAGATCGACTCACATGTCGCATAACCCATTCAAACTTTGAACGAGACGAAAAAAACGATGAGCGACTTAATCCAGGAAGAATCCGATCCGTCCCGCCGCGCGTTCCTGTCGAACATGGCCAAACTTGCGGCCGCTGGCGTAGTCGCCGGCTGGACGCCGATCTATCAGATTGCCGCGAATGCGCAATCCGCTCCGGCAACACCGCCGAATTTTCCGGCGAACATTCCGCTTTCCCAACAGGCATTCCAGAACTGGAGCGGCGAGATCGTCGTGTCGAACGTGTGGACAGCCGCGCCCACGTCGGCCGCCGACGTCGTCACGATCGTCAACTGGGCGAGTGCGAACGGATACCGTGTCCGGCCGCGCGGCCACATGCACAACTGGTCGCCGCTGACGATCGACCCCACCAGCACGGGCGCGCAAATCGTGTTGCTCGATACGACGGCATCGCTGACAGCCGTTACCGTCGATACGACGACAACCCCGGCACGTGTCACCGCGCAAACCGGTGTGTCGCTCGAATCGTTGCTCGCCACGCTCGAGCAATACAACCTCGGCGTCACGGCTGCACCCGCACCCGGCGACATCACATTGGGCGGCGCACTCGCAATCGATGCGCATGGCACCGCCGTGCCCGCGACAGGCGAATCCCAACTACCGGGTAACACCTACGGTTCGCTTAGCAACCTGGTGCAGTCGTTGACCGCGGTGGTCTACGATGCCGGCCAGAAACAGTACGTGTTGCGTACCTTCCAGCGCACCGACCCGGATATCGGCGCTTTCCTCACACACGTCGGTCGCGCGTTCATTGTCGAAGCCACGCTCGAAGTCGGCCCGAACCAGCGCTTGCGCTGCCAGAGCTTCACCAACATCCCGTCGACCGAACTGTTTGCGACCGCGGGTTCCACAGGCCGTACAGTCGAATCGTTCCTCAATCAGACGGGCCGGATGGAAGCGATCTGGTTTCCGTTTACGACTAACCCCTGGCTCAAGGTCTGGACGGTGGCACCGACCCAGCCATCCTCGTCGCGCGCGGTGACGAGTCCGTACAACTATCCGTTCTCGGACTCGATTCCGCAGTCGTTGTCGGATCTGGTCTCGAAGATCGTGATCGGCGGCGAGCAATACCTGACGCCGTTGTTCGGACAAACGCAACTGGGGATCACGACGGCCGGTCTCGCGCTTACTGGAAGTGGCGACATCTGGGGCTGGTCGCGCACGGTGCTCGAATACATTCGCCCGACGACGCTGCGTGTCACGGCCAACGGCTATACGGTGCTCACGAGTCGCTCCAATGTGCAGCGCGCGATCAACGAGTTCGTGCAGTTCTATCAGAACCGCATCAGTGCGTATCAGGCGCTCAACGAATATCCGATGAACGGGCCGGTCGAAATCCGCGTGACGGGACTCGATCAACCGGCGGATGCGGGCGCCGGTGCCGTAGTCCCGACGATTTCCGCGCTCAAGCCGCGTCCCGATCATCCGGAATGGGACACCGCTGTCTGGTTCGATATCCTGACGCTGCCGGGCACGCCGCTCGCGGACCAGTTCTATCGCGAGATCGAGCAATGGATGCTGTCGAACTACACCGGTTCATACGCAACGGTGCGCCCGGAATGGTCGAAGGGTTGGGCCTACACGAACAGCGCCGCGTGGCAGGACAGCACGATGCTCGGTACGACGATTCCGAACCTGTATCGCGACGGTCAGCCGGCTACGAGCAACTGGGATACCGCGCACAACACGCTCAACCAGTACGATCCGCAGCGGATCTTTGCGTCGCCGCTGCTGGACCAGTTGCTGCCGTAACCGGCAGTACGTTTGCCTCGTTCATCGGCAAAGCGTAAGCGAACTATCAGTGTCAATCGACGGGTATGTGACGATTCCAGTGACTGGCCGTAGCCCGCTGTTGTCGCATACCCCGTCGATATGGTCTGCGCATCCGCTCGCCCGCGTCATGTCGCGCGGCCGCTGCATCTCGAACCCGGCAACAATGCTGTGGGCGAGGCAGCCGTCCATGCGTCACGCTATGTGGAGGCGCTTGCTAGTGACGTGCGGTCTTTGGGCGAACCGCTGCCTGAAGACATCTCAGCAGAAGCAGTCAATCGGCGGGGAATGCCCGTACTGTGGTGACCTTCACGCGCTCCGCACGGCGAGCGCGATCGGCCGCAAGAGCGGCCTGACCGGTCCGCGTGAAGCGCACGAGTGCCAGCGAGATCAACGCGGCGGCGATCACATAGAACGCGGGCACGAAGCGGCTGCCGGTCTGCTGCGTGAGCAGCGTTACCGTGAGCGGCGCCATACCGCCGAACAGCGTAACGGCAAGGTTGTACGAGAGCGCCACGCCGGTCGTGCGTGCATGCGCCGGAAACAGTGTGGCGAGCATGCCCGGATGCCCCGCCGCGATCGCTACCTGAAACAGCGCCGCGACGATCTGCGCGGTCAAAAGTCTGCCGGCCGACGGCGCCGATACGATGAACCAGAACAACGGCAGCGTGCAGATGGCCCACGTAATCACGACCGGGTAAAACAGACGATAAGCACCGATGCGGTCCACCAGTTTCCCCGCAAACGGAAACAGCACGAAATTCAGGCTGCTCGCGACGAACGTGCCGAACAACGCCCACTTCATCGGCAGATGCAACTGGCGCTCGACGTACACCGGCATATACGCGTTCCACAGATAGCTCGACGCCGTGCCGATCACCATCACGCCGATCGCACACAACGCGGCGTCACCCTGTTTGTCGATGAAGTTGCGCGCGGCGCTGAGTCCCACTGTCTTTTCACGCGGCAGTTTGCGCAGCGCGTCGAACTCGGGCGATTCGCTGACCCGGTGGCGAATATAGAAGCCGAGTGGCCCGACGAGCGTGCCGATCAGGAACGGGACGCGCCAGCCCCAACTGGTCAGTGCAGCGGTACTGAGGTGGTCGGTCAGCAGATAGCTGAGACCCGCCGACAGCAGCGTCGCGAGCGCCTGAGCCGACATGTTGAAGCTGCCGTAGAACATCTTCTTGCCGGGCGGCGCGCTCTCCACCACGATGACCGCCGACATGCTGAACTGACCGCCTATCGCGAGGCCCTGTATCAACCGCGCGAGCAGAACCAGCAGCGGCGCGGCGATGCCGATCGTCGCGTAGCCCGGCGCGAGTCCGAGCAATAGCGTGCCGGTGGCCATCATCAGCATCAGCAGCGAGAACGCGCGGGCGCGGCCGGCACGATCCGCGTAAATGCCGAGCAGCACGCCGCCGAACGGCCTCACCACGAAGCCAAGCGCAAACGTCGCGAGCGCCAGCGATAACGACGCAACGCTGTTGCCGCCGGGGAAAAACACCTGACCGATGACTTTCGCAAAGTAAGCGTAGGCCATGAAGTCGAACCACTCGAAGCCGTTACCGAGCACCGATGTGACGATCGCACGACGCATCTCGCGAGGCGTGAGCGATCGCGCCGGCGAAGACGGGGAGGGTGCGTCCGCAACGGAATCGGGATTCATCGGTTGTCTCCTCTTGCGCCTCTTGCGGGCGATATGTTGTTGCTATCGCACCGTTCGTGCGCGGCGCGCACGCAACGTTTTCGCGAAGAATTCCTGCACGGTTTCGACGGCCTGCATCCCGTTGTGCGCAACGTTGGGCAACTCGTCGAACTGCACATTGACGCCTGCGGCTTCGAACGTTTTCTGCAGCGTTTTGAGCCGCTCAGGACGCGTTGCGCCCGCATCGTTCGCACCCGGCATGTAGCTGCCGACGCCTTCCTGAAACGTGATCTCCCACGTTTCCAGATCCGCCTTGCCGACCACCATCTGCACCGGCACACGACGCAACGCATCGAGATCGAAGCGCTTGCCGAAGCGCTGCTCGAAGCCACGCAGTCCGACCCACCAGTCGCGCCCTGCGTCGAGCAGCGTGACGGAGCCCGGTGCGCCGATCGACGCCGCCCACAGGCGCTCCGGATGCAGATAGGCAAAACGATTGACGAACTGTCCGCCGCCGGAATAACCGAACAGCGCAAAACTATCGAAGGTCTTGCCGTAGCGGCTGCCAACCTCGTCGATCATGTCGAGCAGCACGCGGTCGTAATGAATGTCGCCTTCTATCAAATGTTTGTAGCCGCTGCGATTGCCGTCGCCGAGCACGCCGACCGGAAACAGCGGGCACAGCACCACGCAGTTGTTCCAGCGGCCGAATTCCGCGAACGCGTCGCGATAGCCGATGAACTGACGACCGGTGCCGTGCATTGCGACGACGAGTTCGACGTCGTTCGACGGGTCCTGCAGGGCGGGCGGCACGTAGAGCGTGTACGCGAAGCGCGGGTCGTTGCGGCTGGCGAACACGGTGGTCGAGCCGTAGTCGTATAGCGCTTGGGCGCGGGCGTTGGCGTCGCCGGTGGTTTCGTGTGCGGGATTGGACATGATGGTCAGGGAGTAGTGAACGTCGTGCAGCTATTGTGGATTCACCCATTCAAAAACACTAATTGATTTATCTTTACCAAAGATAAAATAACTCTTTAGCTTTGAGAGGTCGGCGCCAGCCGTTTTCCAATGAGCACGATCCGTTTTCTGCGTACTTTCCTCGCCGTCGAAAAGCACGGCTCGCTGGCCGCGGCCGCCGACCGCGTCGCATTGACCCAGGCCGCCGTCGGGCAGCAGATGCGCGCACTCGAAGACGAACTGCGACGCCCGCTGTTCGACCGCTCGCGCCGCGTCGTCACGCTGACGCCAGCCGGTCGCGCGCTGATACCGCACGCGCGCAGGATCGTCGCGGCTTACGAGGCGATGCTGGCCGACGCCGATGCCACGGAGGAAATCGCCGGCACGATCACGGTCGGCGCGATCGTTTCGGCAATGGGCTTTCTGACTGAAAGTCTGGTGGCGCTGAAGGCGCGCCATCCGGCGCTCGAGGTCAAGCTCGTGCTCGGCTACTCGGGCGCGCTCGCGGAGCAGGCGGAGGCGGGCGAACTCGATGCGGTGCTCGTCGTCGAGCCGCAGCGCGACATCCCGGTGCGCGTGCAATGGACGCCGCTCTACGAAGAACCGCTGATGCTGCTCGCCAGCACGCGGATCGCGTCGGCACACGCGGATGTCGGGGCGCTGCTGAAAAGCCGGCCGTTTTTGCGCTTCGACCGGGCCTCGGATACCGGGGCGAAAGTCGAGCAGACGTTGCGCAGGATGCGCGTGAAGCCGAACGAAGTGCTGGAGGTCAATTCGGTGGCGGCGATCATCGATCTCGTGCGGCAGAACGTCGGCATCTCGATCGTGCCGCTGCTCAAGCACGTCGCGTGGGCACGCGACCGGTCGGTGGTGGCGTTGCCGCTGCCGTTCCGTCCGGCCGCGCGGGTGATCGGCATGCTCGAAAGCGGGCGCCATCCGGGCATCACGGCGGCCGTGCGGCAGCAGCTATTGCAGGCGATCGGCTAGGCTGGGCACGGGTTTCGGCGAATCATAGCTTTTTGCAATTGATTGAATGAAATCAATCAATTTTTACAAATTAAGCGCCACCTTCATACTGCGTCCATGTTCTAACCCCTTCCGATAAAGGACCCAGTAATGCCGATCATCAACAGCCAGATCAAGCCCTTCAAGGCAACCGCTTATCACCACGGCGAATTCGTGCCGGTCACCGAAGAAAGCCTGAAAGGCAAGTGGTCGGTCGTCGTGTTCTATCCGGCCGACTTCACGTTCGTGTGCCCGACCGAACTCGGCGACCTGGCTGACCGTTACGCCGAATTCCAGAAACTCGGCGTCGAAATCTACGGCGTATCGACCGATACGCATTTCACGCACAAGGCATGGCACGACACGTCGGACACGATCGGCAAGATCCGTTATCCGATGATCGGCGACCCGACGCTGACGCTGTCGCGCAACTTCGACGTGCTGATCGAAGAAGAAGGCATGGCACTGCGTGGCACGTTCGTGATCAACCCGCACGGCGAGATCAAGCTGTGCGAGATCCACGACAACGGCATCGGCCGCGACGCGAGCGAACTGCTGCGCAAGGTGCAGGCCGCACAATACATCGCCGCGCATCCGGGCGAAGTGTGCCCCGCGAAGTGGACCCCGGGCGCTGAAACGCTGACGCCTTCGCTCGATCTGATCGGCAAGATCTAAGCGCTTCAGGTCTTCATGCGGCGCGTCGTTTATCGGCGCGCCTGCAAGCGGCCCGTCGGCCTCGCTGCCGTCGGTTCGCCGCTGAGTCACACGCTTTCTCTACTGCATTGCGCGGCGCTGACGCCGTGCAGCCTTTCATCGTCACGGAATCGAAATCGCCATGCTGGATGCCAATCTCAAGACTCAGTTAAAGACGTACCTGGAAAAGCTCACCCGGCCGATCGAACTGGTTGCGTCGGTCGACGACAGTGCGAAATCGCAGGAACTGCTCGCGCTGTTGAACGACGTCGCGTCGCTGTCGGCACGCGTGACGGTCATCGAACGTCGCGGCGATGAACAACGCAAGCCGTCGTTCTCGATCGGCGAGCCGGGCAAGGACACGGGTATTCGCTTTGCCGGCATTCCGCTCGGCCATGAATTCACGTCGCTCGTGCTGGCGCTGCTGCAGGTGGGCGGCCATCCGGTCAAGCTCGACGATGCGGTGATCGAGCAGATTCGCGAGCTCGATGGCGACTATCGTTTCGAAACCTATATTTCGCTGTCGTGCCAGAACTGCCCGGAAGTCGTGCAGGCGCTGAACGTGATGGCGTTGATCAACCCGCGCATCCAGCAGGTCACGATCGATGGCGCGCTGTTTCAGGACGAGGTCGAGACGCGCCAGATCATGGCCGTACCGACCGTCTACATGAACGGCGAAGTATTCGGCCAGGGCCGCAGCGGCGTGAAGGAAATTCTCGCGAAGCTCGATAGCGGCGCTGGCGCGCGCGCAGCCAAAGCGTTGCAGAACAAGCCGGTGTTCGACACGTTGATCGTCGGCGGTGGTCCGGCTGGTGCGGCGGCCGCGATCTATTCCGCACGCAAGGGCATTGCGACTGGAGTGGTGGCCGAACGCTTTGGCGGCCAGGTGCTCGATACGCTCGCCATCGAAAACTTCGTGTCGGTGCAGGAAACCGAAGGACCGAAGTTTGCGACCGCGCTCGAACAGCACGTGAAAAGCTACGAAGTCGACATCATGGATGTGCAGCGTGCCGAAGCGCTGATTCCGGGCCGCATTCACGAGGTGCATCTTGCCAGCGGCGCAGTGCTGCGCGCAAAGACGATCGTGCTCGCGACCGGCGCGCGCTGGCGCGAAATCGGTGTGCCGGGCGAGCGCGAGTATCGCAATCATGGCGTCGCGTATTGCCCGCATTGCGACGGTCCGTTGTTCAAGGGCAAGCGCGTGGCGGTGATCGGCGGGGGTAACTCGGGTGTCGAGGCGGCCATCGATCTGGCCGGTATCGTGAGCCATGTGACGCTGTTCGAATACAACGCGCAACTGCGTGCCGACGAGGTGCTGCAACGCAAGCTGCGCAGCCTCGCAAACGTGACGATCGTCACGCAGGCGCAAACCGTCGAGATTACCGGCGACGGCCGCAAGGTCAACGGTATCGTCTATCGGGAACGCGTATCGGGCGAGACGAAACACGTCGAACTCGAAGGCGTGTTCGTGCAGATCGGTCTCGTGCCGAATACCGAATGGCTGAAAGGCACCGTCGATCTGTCTAAGCACGGCGAGATCGTGGTCGATGCGAAGGGCGCAACGTCGGTGCCCGGCGTATTCGCCGCCGGCGATGTAACGACGGTGCCGTTCAAGCAGATCGTGATCGCCGTGGGGGAAGGGGCGAAAGCCGCGCTCGGCGCATTCGATCATCTGATTCGCAGCTCGGTCGAAGAAGAAAGCCCGCGCGACGAGGCACTGGTCGAAGCCTGATTGATTGCAGCAGCTAGTTCCCTGAATCGCCCGCGTCCCTTGCAAGAGAGGCGCGAGCGATTTATTTTTTTCTTCCCGTGTTGTTGCACGTCGAATCCGGCTCAGAAGAAATCGCTCTTCTGCTGGGCATAAAAGCGTTAAACCGCTGAGGCAAAACGACTTTCAAATCTCCGCTATTTTTGCCATCGATCCCTACCACCGAGATGTGACAAACGATTACAAACCCTGTGATATCGTCACGCTCAATTCGTAAGGGCCGGTAAGGCACCACCTGTTGTTCACCAAGCGATCTCCCGCAAGGCGAGACGGATTGTCAGTTCGTCACGGCACTCCGGTCGCGGCCAGTAAAAGCAGATTAGCTAGACATACTTAATACACAGAGACACCGCTCGCGCGGAGGCTCCCGCACGTCCATGCGGCTGAGCCTGGGCAAGCACGCTGGATAAACACGGCACTCTCACAAGGAGGAAAAGAAGCAATGCAAGGCACCCACGATTCCCACTATCTCCCGCTATCTGCGACGTCGACGTCGCGCCATACCCGGCCCCGTCAGCCGCTTGGACGCGTCACGCAGATCGGTCTCGGCGTCAGTGCGTTGACACTCGCGCTTGCACTGTCCGGCTGCGGCGGCGATGTCAACACCGCAGCCGATCAGCCGACCGTCGATAACACCGCCTATTCCGCCAAGGCCGGCGACGGATTGAATGCCGCGCAGGCCAATGAACAGGTCGCCGTCGCACATCATCAATGGACCGGTGGCAGCGGCAAGAACATCGCCTACACGACGACCACGGGTCACCTGACGGCAACCAGTCCCTCGGGCCAACCTGAAGCGTCGATGTCATATGTGGCCTACACAGCGCCTAGCCAGGACGGCTCGAACCGCCCGGTGACGTTCTTCTATAACGGCGGCCCTGGATCGGCATCGATCTGGCTGCGCCTCGGTTCGTTTGCACCGACCCGGGTCGCGACGCCCGATCCCTACATGGGCAACTGGCCGAACTATCCGGAAGTGCCGAACAAGGAAAGCCTGATCGCGACCACCGACATGGTGTTTATCGATCCGCCCGGCACCGGTCTGTCCGAAGCGATCCTGCCGAACACCAACAAGACATTCTGGGGCGCGGACCCGGATGTCAACGTGATGCGCGACTTCATCAAGCGCTATATCGCGGCGAATCATCGTGCCGGTTCGCCGACCTACCTGTACGGGGAATCGTATGGCGGTCCGCGTACCGCGATGCTGTCGCTCGCGCTCGAAACGGCCGGCGTGCATCTGACCGGTGTCGTATTGCAATCGCCGATTCTGAATTACTTCTCGGGCATGCCGAACCTCGCGCAGACCTTCGGCGACAACACTTCGGCACTCAAATACAGCACTGATTCGATGGCCGGTCTGTTCCCGTCGTTTGCACAGGTCGCGGCGTTCTTTGGCCAGGTCAGCCCGGCGCCGTCGAGCCCGCTTGCTTACGCGCCGGAACTGAGCAGCTTCGTCACGACCCAGTACGACACGCTCGCGAAGTACGGGCAAACGTTCGAATTCGCGGGCTCGCCGCTCGTGCCGAATCCGGTTTTCCCCGATTCGCCCACCTACGCGCAGTGGAGCAGTCTGACCGGCATGTCGGTATCCGCGCTGAATGCGTATTTCGGCAACGCGTTCTATGGCACGTCGCTGGTGCCGGGTTCGACGATCGGCCGGTATGACGGACGCGTGTCGCTGCCGAATTCGGACCCGCGACTCGCAAGCGATTCCGATCCGTCCGACATCCTGATCTCGACACCGTTCACGAACGTGCTCGCGACGCAGATGCCGAACGTGCTCAAGTACAAGGCGCCGAATGCGACGTATGTCCCGTTGAACAACGACGTCATCAACGCGTGGGACTTCTCGCACGGCGGACAGGTGTTGCCCGATACGGTGCCGGACCTGCTTGCCGCGATCAAGCTGAACCCCGCGCTGAAGGTGCTGACGCTGCACGGCTGGCATGACCTGGCTACGCCGTACGTCAACACCGAACATGAGCTGGCTCGCCTGAAGACGGTGGCGAATCTGCAGGCCGACGTCCAGATCAAGGAGTACACGGGCGGCCACATGATTTACCTCGACGACGGTTCGCGTCAGCAATTGATGCCTGACCTCGTGCAGTACTACCAGAGCGGTGCGGTGAAGGGTGCGACGACGCTGGCCGGGTTGGGTAACGCATGGCCCGACGCGACGCCTGCGAATACGCCGGCTGCCACGAATGTGGCGACTGTATCGAGCGCGGTGAAAGCCGCTGCAAACTAAATCATGGCGAATACACAGCATACGCAGCGACGTTTTGCGCTGCGTGCCTGCGGAGCTGCGTAGCTGTGCATTCGCGCCTAACAGGAGAGACACAATGACGATGCGTATGACAGTGCGAATCTGCCTGATCGCGAGTTTGCTCGGCGTCGTATCGGGCGCGTACGCGGCCGGCGACACGCAGGCAGTTGCAGCGGCGAATGCCAGCGGACATGGCGGTGTGGACGGTCCGTTTTTCCCGACGCGCCTGCCGACGGCAAAGCAGACACCGTCCACCGGTACGACGCTCGACCAGCAAGCGGATGCGCGGCTCGATGCGAGCCTCAAGTCGACGGCGCTGGGGCAGGGCGCGATGACCCAGGCTCAGGCGCAGCAAGCCGGGCTCGGTTACGTGGCCAATAACTTCAAGGCGATCGACCGCAACGGCACCGGCAAAGTAACCGCCGACGATGTGAAGCGTTATCTGGAGTCGTCGAAGTAAACGTGGACCCGCTGTGACGCGTCTCGCGCAATGCGCAGATGCGTTGCGCTGCGTTGTGAAGCAATGAGACGGCCGCCTGCCTGTGCATGCGGCCGTTTTGTTCGTGGTGTTGCCGATGTGGCATTCTGCGTTGTGCGTCGAGCCGAATTGACGATTTTCCCGGTATCGGTGACTATTTTTATCCCCTTCACCGAGGACCGCGGGCCACCGATATGCCACTTACTTCTGTTGTCGTTGATCGAACCTTGCCCGCTACTGCGCGACCGGCCAGCAGAAAGCGGTTGTCGATCGCGCTATTCATGGCTGTCTGGTTCGCAGGCGCAATCTTGCTGGGCGGTGCCCGACCCGCCCATGCAGCCTCCCAGCACGACGTGCTCAACGCGCCCGTCAAGGCAGTCGCAAATCAGCGCATACCCGTCGATACACCGGAGGCAAGCGCGGTACTGCCCATCTATGCCAGTCGCCCGATCGATGAAACTGCGCCCGATGTGAAGCGGGTCTTCATCGTGGTTCACGGCACGCTCAGAAATGCCGACGTCTACTATGCAACCGGGCAGAAAATCCTCGACAAGGCCGGTGCCCTCGGCGAAGGGACGATGGTCGTCGCACCGCAGTTTTTGACCGAATCCGATGCGCGGGCATTCGCGCTTCCCGCGTCGACTCTCGCCTGGACGCAGGAGGGATGGAAAGGCGGCGAGTCGGCACGCCAGCCTGGCGCGATCAGCTCCTTCACGGCGTTCGATGCATTGCTCGCGCATTTTGCCGACCGGCGTCTTTATCCCGCGCTGTCGACAGTCGTCGTACTCGGTCATTCGGCGGGTGCCCAGTTCGTGCAGCGGTATGCAGTAGTGGGGCGTGAGGGGGAGGCGCTGGTTCGCGCCGGCGTCTCGGTCCGCTATGTCGTCGCAAATTCGTCGAACTACCTGTACTTCGACGACGAACGGCCGGTCAGTCTGGCCGATGCCTGTCCTCGCGCGACGCAGTGGCGATATGGTCTCAAGTCCGCGCCGACCTACGTTTCCTCGCAGAATCCGCAGGATCTCGAATCGCGGTATGTTGCGCGCAATGTCGTGTATCTGCTCGGCGAAGCCGATACGGATCCTTACACGCATTTCATCGATCGCTCCTGTGCCGCCATGGCGCAAGGCCCTTATCGTCTCGCGCGCGGGCTCGCGTACTTCGACTATCTGAAACGGCGACATCCGTCCGGTCTCGAGCAGAAAGTGGTCGAAGTGCCAGGCATCGGGCACGACAACCTCGGTATGTTCACGTCGGATTGCGGCATGGCCGTGCTGCTCGATGGTGCGGTACCGGCATCGTGCCCGGTCGTCACTGGCACGACGCAAGGTGTCCACGCGCCGTCGCCGTGATGGTCCGGCGGATGTCCAATGCTGGAGAAGGCACACGTCGTCGGCGGCGATGACGTGTGAAGCAGCAGTGTTTCGTCGTGCCGTTTGCCTGTTCTATCCGCGCATCACAGTATCGAAAAACGATACTTCAAAGCTCAATTCTCCTTTGTTATCCCATAAAAGATGCGACCGGTGACGCCAGATGGCAGACTCAGCCCGTCTCAAGCGATCAAGCGGCCGAAGTGGACCGATTAGTATCATTTGTGTCTTCCAGAAAGTCGTTCAGAAGATTCAATGTGCATAAAACGACGTTTCGAATGAAAGCCGTGCCCAGCTTGATCGTCTTGTTGTAAGTGCCCGGTGCAGCCGGTTCGTACCACGGCCAGTGACGACACCCGCGCATGCGATGCACCAAAAAGGGAAAAGCGATGTTCGAGAATCCGTTCAGCAGGCGACGTAGTGTGCGAACCGACTCTGTCGATGCCAGCAAGGCCGCGGCGGTGCGACAGACCTTTTCGTCCGGCCCGGCTTCGTCAGGGGCCGCAAGAGTGCCTGCCATCGGGGCACAGCGGACCTGCGCGTCGATGGCCGGCGTGAAAGCCGCCAGCAAGGAGATTTCGCGCACGCTGATGAAGCTGCTCAAGAGCCGGCAGGGCGTGCCGGTGGAGACGCTCTTCGGTGTGCTCGGCTCGCTTGCCGGTTTCTCCTGCCAGATGGGCATACGCGACGAATATTCGCGGCGGGCGAACGCATTGCCGCCTTTGCATGTGGTCAGAACGCTCGATGGGCGCGTCTTCTACTTTGGCGATGCACTCAACGAGATGCTGGCCGAGAGCCAGTATTCGGTCTGGTCCCTGAGCGCGAGCCACGCGCGCAAACTGGGCGGCACGCCCCCCGATCTGTCCGCAATATTCGCGCATGTCAGCCGGACCTGCGGCGGCACCGATTTCGGCGTGCCGCGCTTTCCCGAGGGCAGACCGGTCAAGGACCTGCCCGTCGACTACATCAAGACATTCTGGTCGCTGATCCAGCCCGCCGTTCAGAAGCATTGCAACGGGCCGTCGGAGTGGCACGTCGCGTATGGCCTCGCGATACAGGCTGCGATGGATGTGTCGAAAGCGGTCATCGATCCCGGCGCTGCGCTCGAGATCGTCATGGAGTGCGCGGTGCCGATGTCCAAGCTCGACCCGAGGGAAGTCGGTCTTTAATGCGCGTCGTGGTGCGTGATCGCCTGATGTCGGGTTCCCCGCATCTGCCGGCAATCTTTTGATGACATTCGAGTGGATATGGCAAGGTCGACAGAAACAGCGGTGTTCAATATCAAGCGCTGGGTAGTGGATCAGTGTCACCCCGATGTGAGTGTGGCGCTTGCGGCCGACATCGATCGATATTCCCGGCTCTACACCGCCTGCGATGCGCTCGAAACCTTTGCAGGGTACCGGCCGGACGACGACGAAGACGACGAAGATCTCTTCGCCGAGCTGGCCGACCGCCGGCGTCTGCTTGCGGACAGGCTCGCTGCGGCCAATCTCGATCGCTATCTCGACGATGCGCCGGCGGGCCTTTACCTGGCGATTCCCTACCTCGATCGGTGTTCGGATCTGCAGGCGCTCTGGCTCGTGAACAAGACCTCGGAACCCATCGACTTCCTCGGCCGAAGCACGAGCGGCATCGCCGCGTATGAAAGCTCGCTCTGTTGTGGTGACGGCGAGCTGGTCGTGCTTCCTCACGAACCGGAGTGCGACGACGACACGCAACTCGAGCCCGGGGAACGGATCGTGATCGGCGAGTATTCGATCTCGTTCGATGGCGATTGTGCCACCACGCATCGGCTGATACTCGCGACGGACGGTTACGCACAGGAGTGGGTGAGTGTCGTCCCGCGTCTGGCGGGTTATCTGTTGCAAGGTTCGGCGCACGGTATTCATCCGCTGCAACGCACCGATAGAGGCGCGTTGATGTAACCGGCCGACGTGCCCCCCCGCACCAATCCCCAATCCACACCACACCCGCCGTCCACCACGCACTTAAGGTTCCCTTAAGCAAGCTGCGTCGATAGTAGCCGCGATCTATGCCGCGCTTCCTGACAGCTACGCGCCGAAGGGAGGCGACCGCTGCGTCGGTCGAGTGCCCGCACGGGCTCGCATCCACCAGGAACCGGCGTTCACAGCACGATGTCACCCTCATGACCATTCACGAAGATTTGCAGAACGTCGGGCTGCGAGCCACACGTCCGCGCGTTCTGGTACTCGATCTGTTTCGCACGCACGGCCATGTGCATCTGAGCGCGGAGCAGATCTACCGGCGCGTCACCGAAGAAGTCCGTCATATGAGTCTGCCTACCGTCTATCGCGTGCTGGGGCAACTGGTCGACGTTGGACTGCTTGCGAGCGTGACGTTCGGCGATGGCCGCATGGTGTACGAGCTGAGCGACGGCAAGCGCCACGATCATCTGATCTGCACCGGCTGCGGATGCGTTCAGGAATTTTTCGATCCCGTGATCGATGCGCGTCAGGCTGCAATTGCCAGCGATCTGGACTTTCAGTTAGCTGATCGTCAGCTCGTTCTGTTCGGTCTGTGTGCGACATGTAGAAGTCACGCGAGCTAAGCAGACTACGTGTCGCGCCCCGAGGCGCGCCCTTAAGGTTTCCTTCAGCTTTGCCCCGTACCATTCGCGCCATCGCCTGCGCAGCCTGCGGGGAAGCGGTTCACGAGGCGCCGACAACCCGCTCGGCGCCTGTCGAGGTTGGCCGGAGCATTCATGAAAACGCTGTTTTTGCAGGCACCGTCGTATGACGGTTTCGACGGCGGCGCGGGTTCGCGCTATCAGGCGAAGCGCGAGATCCGCTCGTTCTGGTACCCGACGTGGCTCGCGCAGCCCGCGGCGCTCGTACCCGGTAGCCGCGTGCTCGACGCACCCGCCGACGAGCTGTCTGTCGACGCGACACTCGATATCGCGCAAGACTACGAGCTGGTCGTGATCCACACGAGCACGCCGTCCTTTCCCACCGATGCCTTGTTTGCCGAAGACCTCAAGAAGCGTCGTCCGGACGTGCTGATTGGCATGGTCGGTGCGAAGGTCGCGGTCGATCCGCATAACTCGCTGACGGCATCGGAGGCGATCGATTTCGTCTGTCGCGAAGAGTTCGATTTCACCTGCCAGGAAGTCGCCGAAGGCAAGCCGTTCGCGCAGATCCTGGGCCTGAGCTATCGCGCGGCGGATGGCTCCATCGAACACAACGGAGCGCGTCCGATCCTCGAGAACATGGACGAGCTGCCGTTCGTCGCGCCGGTCTACAAACGCGACCTGAAGATCGATAACTACTTCATCGGCTATCTGAAGCATCCGTATGTTTCGATCTACACGGGCCGCGGCTGCCGCTCGAAGTGCACGTTCTGCCTGTGGCCGCAGACAGTAGGCGGCCATCGTTATCGCACACGCTCGGTAGAGAACGTGCTCGAAGAAGTGAAGTGGATCCGCGACAACATGCCTGAAGTGAAGGAGATCATGTTCGACGACGACACGTTCACCGACTTCAAGCCGCGCGTGGAAGAGATCGCGCGTGGGCTGGGCAAGCTCGGCGTGACGTGGTCGTGCAACGCGAAGGCCAACGTGCCGTACGCGACGCTGAAGATCATGAAGGAGAACGGCCTGCGCCTGCTGCTCGTGGGTTACGAATCAGGTGACGACCAGATCCTGCTGAACATCAAGAAGGGTCTGCGCACGGACATCGCGCGCCGCTTTAGCGAAGACTGCCGCACGCTCGGTATCAAGATCCACGGCACGTTCATTCTCGGGCTGCCTGGCGAGACGCAGGAGACGATCGTCAAGACGATCGAGTACGCGAAGGAAATCAATCCGCACACGATCCAGGTCTCGCTGGCGGCGCCTTATCCGGGCACGACGCTGTACAACCAGGCGGTCGAGAACGGCTGGCTCGAAGAGAACAAGGTGATCAACCTGGTGAGCCGCTCGGGTGTGCAGCTAGCGGCGATCGGTTATCCGCATCTGTCGCGCGACGAGATCTACCACCAGCTCGAACGCTTCTACCGGCAGTTCTATTTCCGGCCGTCGAAGATCTGGGAGATCGTGCGCGAGATGCTGACGAGCTGGGAGATGATGAAGCGGCGTCTGCGCGAAGGCGTCGAATTCTTCCGCTTCCTGCGTGCGCACGAGGCGTGATTACCGCCCACTTGATCGCCCTCGTGCTCGCTTATGCGTGCGGCGTGGGGGCGGTGCTTGGCATCGTCTATACGGTGCTCGCGGCGGTCCTGATCGGCCGTTTTTTTGCGCGACCGGTGGCCGAGCCGACGAGCTTTCCGCCGGTCACTATCGTTAAACCTTTGCACGGCAACGAGTGGGCACTGCTTGCCAATCTGCGGAGTTTCTGCGAGCAGGACTATCCTGGTCCGGTGCAATTCCTGTTTGGCGTGCACGATTCGAATGATCCTGCGCTGCTGGCTGTCGATGAGATTCGACGCCTGCATCCCGATGCGCATATGACGGTCGTCGCCGATGCGCGTCTGTACGGTCCGAACCGCAAGATCAGCAATATCCTCAACATGCTGCCGCAGGCGCAACACGACGTGCTCGTGTTCGCCGACAGCGACGTAAGCGTGCCACCCGAGTATCTGCGCCATCTGGTCGGCGAACTGCAGAACCCTGGCGTCGGTCTTGTCACGTGCGCTTATCACGGGCAGCCCGATCCGGGCTTCTGGCCGCGTCTATCGGCCAAGGCGATCAACTATCACTTTCTACCGGGCGTCGTGACCGGACTGACGCTCGGACTTGCGCGCCCGTGCTTCGGCCAGACGATTGCAATGCGTCGCGACACGCTTGAGAAGATCGGTGGATTCGCGCCTTTCGTGCACCATCTCGCCGAAGATCACGCGATCGGCGAAGCGGTACGCATGATTGGCGAGAAGGTCGTGGTTCCGCCGTTTGCGATTGCACATGCATGCGTCGAAACCAGTGCGCGTCAGTTGATCTCGCATGAACTGCGCTGGAGTCGCACGATCCGCAGCATCGATCCGCTTGGTCATGTCGGCTCTGCGTTGATGCATCCGCTAGCGTTTGCGCTGCTTGCCGTGTTGCTGTCCGGCGCGCTGACGTGGTCGTGGCTGCTGGTGCCGGCGGCTATCTCTACGCGGCTCGCACTGAAGATGTCGTCTGACCGCGCGTTGCGCCAGGCGCATGGCGGTCTGTGGTTACTGCCGTTCTGGGACCTTGTTTCGTTCGCGATTTTCGTCTTCAGCTTCCGCTCGTCGCGCGTGATGTGGCGCGGCTTTCGTTTCGACGTCGACGGCGATGGGCTGCTGACGGCGGTGCAGGATGAACGACCGGTGGGCAACGGATGATGCGCGGACTCCCGGGTTGGCGCGGCGATGGCGAGAGCGCGACCGACAGCGCGCCCGACAGCACAGCTTCGATGAAACACCTGGGCCGCGCGACGGCGCTCGCCGGTCTGCTGGTCTCGCTGTGGCTCGTGTGGAGCAGTCACCCCGCAGCGGTGTTCGGACTGTTGCGCACCGCGGGCGCAGGCGTGCTGCTCGCCGCCATCGCCCATCTGCTGCCGATGCTCGCCAACGCCTGCGACTGGCGTTCGCTGATGCGCGGTGCAAACCGGCCGTCGCTCGCGGCGATGCTGCATCTGGTGTGGGTTCGCGAGTCGGTGAACAGCATGCTGCCGGTCGCGCGTATCGGTGGCGAGGTCGTATCGTTCCGGATGCTTCGACGCCGCGGTGTGCGGCCGTCGACAGCAGCGGGCGGCCTGATCGTCGATATGCAGCTGACCGTGATCAGCCAGTTGCTGTTCACGCTGGCCGGCATCGGCTATCTGTTCGCGCATGCGCAGTCGGATACGTTGCGTCTGGCCGGGCAGCTCGCGTGGGGTGTCGTCGCGCTGACGCCGCTGCTCGTGCTGTTCGCAGTGGTTCAGCATGCGAGTCCGTTCGAGCGGGCGACGCGGGTGCTCAACCGCATGACGAGCGGCAAGCTGGCCGCGCTCGTCGGGCAGTCCGCGCAGATCGATCAGGCGATCAAGCTGATCTGGCGCAGGCGCGCGGTTGTGCTGCGCTATCTGTTTTTCTGGCAACCGCTGCAATGCGTACTGACCGCTGTCGAGATCTGGCTCGCGCTGCATTTTCTCGGCGCACATGTGACGCTGATCGAGGCGGTGGTAATCGAATCGCTGATTCAGGCCGTGAGCAGCGCTGCGTTCTTCGTGCCCGGTGGGCTCGGCGTGCAGGAGGGCGGTTTCATTCTGATCGGCGCTGCGTTCGGTCTCGATCCGGCGACCTGTCTTGCTCTCGCGGGCGCACGGCGAGTTCGCGACCTGCTGATCTTCGTTCCCGGTTTGTTCGCGTGGCAATTCGCTGAATCGTCGGCGCGTGTGGGGCAGGGGGCGCCCGGGCCTCAGCGCGCGGCGACGTAGGCGGGAAACGATACGTCGACGGCCAGCCCGCGACCACCGATGCCGCTACCGAGATGCAGGTTCGCGTCGAAGTGTTCGGCGATGCGGGCGACGATCGACAGACCCAGTCCGCTGCCCGTTGCGTGTGTGCCGGTAGCACGAAAGAACCGGCTCGTGAGATGCGCGAGGTCGCCGGTAGCGACACCCGGGCCATCGTCGCGAACGCTCACGCAAACACGGCCGACCTCTTCGCGTATGTCGACTTCGATATGGCCGCCGGGGCGTCCGTACTTGATCGCGTTATCGATGAGGTTGTCGAGCAGGATGCCGATCAGTACCGGCTCGGCGGCGATCTGCGCATCGAGGCTGCCGCGCAGTGCAATGGACATACGCGCCAGCTGCATGCGGCCCTTGTGCGCCAGTATCGCGTCTTGTGCCACGACAGCGGGTTTGAGTGCGGCACCAGGCATCTTGTCGTGTTCATCAAGACGGGCGAGCAGCAACAGCTGATCGGCGAGCCGAGCGCTGCGATCCACACCCTGCACGACACGCTCCATGGCGAGACGTTGCAGCGATGCGTCCGGCTCGCCCAATGCGACTTGCGCCTGCACCTTGATCGCAGCAAGCGGGGTCTTCAGCTCGTGGGCCGCGTTGGCCGTGAAGGCGCGTTCGCGTTCGAGCGATAGTTGCAGACGCGACAGCACGAGATTGATCGCATCGACGAGCGGCCGGACCTCGGTGGGCGCGCGGCCGATGTCGACGGACTCGAGGCGATTGACATCGCGTGCGCGAATGGCTGTTGAGAGCGTGCGCAGTGGTGCGAGACTCCAGCCGATACCGAACCACACCAGCAGCGCCAGCACCGGCAACGCAATGACCATCGGCCGCGCGATCCGCAGCGCGACACCGCTCACCAGATCGCTGCGCGTATTGGCGGGCTCGAACACGCGCACCGTGTGTCCAAAAGGCGCTTCACGCAGCGTAAACGTGTGCCATGCGGCGTTGCCAAGCACGATGGTCCGCGCGCCGCTCGACGCCGGCAACGGCAGGTCCCACGCGCGCAATACATGGAGTTGCGGACTGCCTGCGAGCGCGTGGCCCTGCGCATCGCGGACCTGAAACAAGGCGTCGCGCGGCAGCGTGTCGTCATCGTCTTCGTCGTTTG
This sequence comes from Paraburkholderia sp. CHISQ3, assembly GCF_030464945.1. Classification (NCBI taxonomy): domain Bacteria; kingdom Pseudomonadati; phylum Pseudomonadota; class Betaproteobacteria; order Burkholderiales; family Burkholderiaceae; genus Paraburkholderia; species Paraburkholderia sp. CHISQ3. Next base: position 25,872 of record NZ_JALPRG010000018.1, on the reverse strand, counting down.
CGCCGGGGTCGCCGCCTTTCTCTTCTTCGCGCACATCGATGCGCGCATTGGCCAGCGTGACGAGATCTGCCTGACCGAGTTGCGCCAGGATCTGCGCGAGCTCCGCGAGGCGTGCCTCTTCCCATTCCGCCACTTCGCGTGTGGCCTGCCGGTAACTCGACACCAGCGCAAGACCCCAGATCAGCGCGAGGCCTGCCAGGATCAACAGCATCAGACGACGACGGATCGACGACCACATCATGGGCGTTCGACCACGTAGCCGATACCGCGCACCGTGCGGATTAGCGCGGCCCCGAGTTTCTTGCGCAGATTCGACACATGCACTTCGATCGCGTTGCTTTCGATCTCTTCCTGCCAGCCATAAAGGCTCTCTTCGAGCTGCGAGCGTGATTGAGGAATGCCGCGATGGGTCAGCAACTGGATCAGGATCGCCCACTCGCGCGACGTCAATGTGACACGAGCATCTGCGAGCATGGCGGTTTGCGTGGCGGGGTTGACGCTCAGATCGCCATGCCGGATCAATTCGACGCTGCGTCCCTGCGAACGGCGCAACAGCGCACGGCAGCGCGCGAGCAGCTCGACGAGATCGAACGGTTTGCCAAGATAGTCGTCGGCGCCGGCCTCGAGTCCATCTACTCGATCGAGCACCGTGCCTTTCGCGGTGAGAACGAGCACCGGCACATCGTTACCGGCGTCGCGCAGTTGCCTCAGCAGGGTCATGCCGGAGATTTTCGGCAGACCGAGATCGAGTATGACCAGTGCATAGGTTGTGGTGGCGAGTGCGAGATCGGCCTTGCGGCCGTCGTGTGCCCAGTCGACGGCGAAGCCTGCCTGGCGCAGGCCCGCTTCGATTCCGCAACCGATCAGATCGTCGTCTTCAACGAGTAACACTCGCATGAGAGAGTTCCTTGCAGAAGCTTACCGGTTGTCATGCACGGTAACGGCAAGCGCTCGTTGCAGATCGTTCACGTCGTCATCCTTAAGGTTACCTTCAGCTTGAATCGATACGATGAGCCGCATGTCGAACAGGTCGTCTCGCGGTGCAAATAGCACGATGCAGCGCGGCGAGATCGACGAAACGGAAATGAAAGCGCGGCGTCGTTCCTGTCGTGCGTCACATCAGGTCATGCCATGAAGCTGGTCATTGTCGACATGTTGCGAGTCCATCTGATGGCCGCGTGCTTCGCGGCGATGGGCATACAGGTCGTCGCGCTGCTGGCCTTGCTTGTGTCTCCGCTGTCCGAACAGACGTTTGATTCCACCTCATTCCGCATTTGCGCAGTCGTGCTGATCGGCATTGCCGTCATCGGCGCACGCCGCTTCGCGCAGCTCGCGTACGATGCCGCCGTGCAAAGCGCCCACGCGACCGTCCAAAGCCAGCGTGCACGTCCAGTCGCCGTGTCGCACGATTGTCCGCGGCGCGAACTGGTGGTACTGCACCTGCGTTTTACCGGCCGGCCGTTCGTGCTAGCCGAGTCCTGACACCTCCCAGCCGTGCGACGCTCCCGTCCGCGTTGACGGATCAACGCGTCGACGCATCGCAACATCAATCGATTCTGCCGGCCGCGTCCTTAAGCAACGCTTAAGGACGCGTTAAGCTGTAAGCCTCGACAATGCAGGCACCCAGAACCGGACAGGAACGACAATGCGACTGCTGCTGGTCGAAGATGACGAAATGATCGCCGAAACCGTGCTTGAATCGATGCGCCGGGCGGGCTACGCGATCGATTGGGCCCAGGACGGCCGCGCTGCCGAGCTGTCGCTCGGCAACGACGTGTACGATCTCGTGTTACTGGACCTGAGCCTGCCGAAGAAGGATGGCATCGACGTGCTCGGCGCCTATCGCAAGGCAGGCGGCATCGCGCCGGTTATCATCCTGACCGCGCGCGACGCCGTGGATGAACGCATTCGCGGACTCGATACCGGCGCGGACGATTACCTGATCAAGCCTTTCGATCTCGACGAACTTGCCGCGCGAGTGCGCGCGTTATTGCGCCGACGCACCGGCCAGAAACAGCCGGTCTACGCGCACGGAGAGCTCACGCTCGACCCGGCCGCGCACGAAGTCACGAAGAGCGGCGAGCAGCTGCCGCTGGTGCCGCGCGAGTTCGCGCTGCTGCAGGCCTTGATCGAAGAGCCGACGCGGGTCTTCACGAAAACCGAGCTTGAGGAAAAACTGTATGGATGGGGCGAGGAAGTCGGCAGCAACACGATCGAAGTCCACGTGCATAGCCTGCGACGCAAGATCGGTACGGAGCAGGTCGTGACGGTGCGCGGCGTGGGCTACCGGTTGAAGAGAATCTGATGGCGTCGATACGCCGCTGGCTGCTCGGCTGGCTGATTTTCGGCCTCGCGAGCGCATCGGTTGTCGCAGGCTTCGGCATCTTCCATACCGCGCGCCAGGAGGCGAGCGAACTGTTCGACTACGAACTGCGCACGGTGGCACTCTCGCTGCCGGCGAACATCGCGTCTACCGGTAGCGACGCGAACCGCAGCCCCGATCTCGGCGACCTCGCCGACGACCGCATCATCATCGAGATCTGGGACCTCGACGGCAAGCTGGTTTACCACTCGCACCAGACAGCTGTGCCGGAGCGCCAGCCGGCCGGTTTTCATTCGATCGAACGCGCCGAATATCACTGGCGGATGTTCGGCGTGCAGCAGTCGCAGCGGTTCATCCAGGTCGCGCAACCGTTTTCGGTGCGCGAAGACCTCGCGTTGCGTCTCGCGTTGCATACGCTGTGGCCGCTCGGTGTGCTGGTCCCGGTGACGATCGTGCTCGTACTGCTGGTGGTTGCGCGCGGGCTTGCGCCGATCGGCGGATTGTCGCGTGCGCTCGCAACACGCTCGATCGAATCGCTCGATGCATTGCAACTGGACGGCCCCGTGCCGGTCGAGATCCGGCCGCTCGTCGATGCAGTGAACGATCTGCTGCGACGGCTCAGTGTGGCATCGCAGGCACAGCGCACGTTTATCGCCGATGCCGCGCACGAACTGCGCTCGCCGCTCGCGGCGCTGAAGCTGCAATTGCAGGCCGCGTCGCGCGACGGCACGTTGCAAGGCGAGGGACCGGTGCTGGAGCGCATCGAAGGGCGGTTGAATCGCATCATCCATCTCGTGCAGCAACTGCTGACGCTCGCCCGCGAAGATGCGCAGCCGGCGGCACAGATGGTGCCGGTCAGCCTGCGGCGCATCGGCGAGCAGGCGGTGGGCGATTTCTCGCTGCTCGCGGAAGCGAAGCAGATCGACCTCGGTCTCGAGTGCGAGGCAGCAAGCGGACCCAATGATCCCTACCCGGTACAGGCCGAACCGCACGGGTTGAGCGTTCTGCTCGGCAATCTGGTCGACAACGCGATCCGGCACACACCCGCCGGTGGCAAGGTCGATGTGATCCTGCAGCGCACCGGGCAAGGTATCGGTTTTGCAGTCGTCGATACCGGGCCGGGCATTCCCGAGGCGGAACTCGAGCGCGTGCTCGACCGGTTCTATCGCGGCGAGGGTGCTCAGGGGCAGGGCAGCGGACTGGGACTCGCGATCGCCGCACGCGTTGCGCAGCGGCACGCGGTAACGCTGACATTGCGCAACCGCGAGAGCGGCGGACTGGCGGTCAGTGTGATGGGGTTCTGATTTCGCCTCGCGTTCGTTGCCTTGACAATGTCGTCCGCTCTGCATCACCCTAGACGCCTCGCAGTTCTGCACACCGTGCGTCAATTCACTTCCTTACTCAGGGCCTATGGACGGACTTCAAGACGACGCGCTCGCTCTGCTCAGAGAGAAATTTGCGACGTTGAGCCCTCGATGGCGATTAAGAGCCGACAGCAACGCGCTCGAGCTGAGTCCGATTACAGGACCGGCTGTCGACTCCGTCATGTTGAGCGCAGAACAGGCCGACAATATCCGCGCGCTGACCGGCGTAACGTCGACACTTTCGATCGACGTCACGCTCGCCGGCCACGCAATGCGCCTCTATCTTGTGGGCCGCAAGCTCGACCGGACGACGTGGGGCGGGACCGGATCGCCGAGCACCAACAGCGAAGCAGTCGCAAACGACCTCGCACGCGGGTTGTCGTTTGCCGAGACAGTGTTGTCCGAAGTGAACTCGCTCGTCGTCATCGTGAACCGCGAAGGGAGCATTCAACGGTTTAACCGGCTCGCGGAAGAATACGCAGGGCTGCGCGAAACGGACGTCATCGGCAAGAACGTGTGGGAGCTGTTCATGTCCGCGGAGGAGGGCAGTGCGTCGCGGCAGAACATCGACGGCTTTTTCAACCGCGGCGAAGCCTACGCAGTCGAACGAACGGTGAAAACCGTCAAGGGGCCGCGACTCTTTCAGTTCCGCAACAAGTTCGTGCGCACCGGTAGTCGCGAAGACGATATCTATCTGGTGTGTTCCGGTATCGACATTACCGAAGAACGCGATGCCCGCGAACGCCTCGCCAAGCTGGCCAACACCGACACTTTGACGGGTTTGCGTAATCGCAACTATCTGACGCAACGGCTTCAGGATCTGACGTCGAAGCCCGAAAGCGTCGGTACGCTGGCCATTCTGCTGATCGACCTCGACAACTTCAAACGGATCAACGATTCGCTTGGACACAGCGACGGCGACCAGTTGCTGAAGATGGTTGCGCAGCGGCTGCATCGGGTCGCGGGCGAGCACCATGAAGTGACCCGCATCGGCGGCGACGAATTCGTGATTCTGGTGGAAGGCGAGGGTGAGGGCGATGCCGCGCAGGATCGCGCAAGCGAGCTGACCGACCGGATTGTCGAAGACTTTCAGATGGCTTATGTGCTGCGGGCGATCAGCTACCGGATGCGCGCCAGCGTCGGCATAGCGGTGCACGAGCAGGCCGAAGACACGGAGTTCGATCTGCTCACGCATGCCGATCTCGCGATGTACGCGGCAAAAGCTGTCGGCAAGGGCAAGGACATCAGCGCTTTCTGTCAGTACACGCGTGAGCTGTCCGAGCGCGCGGAGCGCGGGCTCGAGTTCTATCAATCGATTCAGTACGGCTTCATTCGCAAGGAATTCGTCTTGCAGTTCCAGCGTACGGTTCGCGCCGATGGCGCTCCGCCAGGCGTGCACGCTTGCGTGTGCTGGAACCGGCCCGGTGTGGGCGCGATCGGCGAGAACGAACTGCTGCCGATGGCCGAGTCGTCCGGCTTCGGCGTACAGCTCGGCGAATTCCAGTTGCGGGAAGTGTGCGCGGAGATCCGCGCGCGACGCGACGCAGGCTACGACGCGCCCCGCGTGACCGTCACGATCCCATCGACACAACTGATCGACGGCGACCTGCTCGGTTGCGTCACCGACAACCTGCGCGAATACGGACTGGAACCTGACGCGTTGCGGCTCGTCATCCGCGGACGGCTCGATCAGCTTGCGCATGGCGTGCTCGGCAAGCTCGCGGCGATCCGGGCGGCTGGCGTGAAGGTGCTCGCCACGGTGTCGTCCAGTTCCTCGTTTTCCAATGTCACGATCGTCGCCGTCGATGGCATGTTCGTCGGACCGGATCTGATCGAGGCCATACCCGGTGACCCGGTGGCATGCGCGGTGGTGAGAGGGCTCGCGGGTTTGTGCGAAGAGTTGAGTCTCGATGTGCTCGTCGCCGAAGCCGGACGGCAGGACCAGATCGACTGGCTGGCAACGCTTCGCGGTGTAGAGCGCAGAAGCGGGTCTTTCCATGAGGCTTTTCCGGAATGAGGAACAGCCCTCGATGTGAGGAAGCGTAATGCACGCCGGTGTGTCCGAGACGATCCAGCCAGGGAAGCTGTACGAAGGCGAATGCCAGGTGTTCAAGGAGCACGTTCGCCTGCGCCTGTCGCTTGACGCGTCGGGCTTCGTGATCGAGCGTGAGTTGAAGCAGCGCGACGGGACGATATTCAACCAGGTCGTACCGATCGACCGCGCAGCCGATCTTTTCGATTTCGCCGCTGCCGATCCGTACGAACCCAAACTTCAGCGCATCTACGAAGCGCTGCGCCGGCACTATGTCGAAGCCGCTGCGAGCGAATTGCCGTCGATAGATCACGGCGATCCGATACACGCCATCGGCGAACTCGCCTCGTGTCGCTCGGAAGGCCAGTTGCTCTTCAAGGCCCGCGCGATCGTCGCGGCGCTGGGCGGCACGCAGTTCGTCTATCAGTGGCTGCGCTTTGACGGCGATAACAGCGCAACGGGCGATGCCGTCGAAACCCGCTATCTCGCGGGTTGCCGGCCCGCGTGGCTGCAGCAATACCTGGCCCGGCTCTGGTACATGAACGATGCGTGGATCGTCTATGCGCGCAACAACGTCGCGCCGGCCGTCACTTCGCAGATCAACCTGCACCGCGAAGACCACTGGTTGAGGACCGAGGCGAAAACCCACGGTTTTGTCAGCGGCATGGTGTTGCCGGCGCATATCAACCGCGGGTTGATCGGCATGCTACAGGTCAGCAACGATATCGCGGCGCCGGCCGGCGAGCAGACGCTGTGGGACAACCGGATTCTCCTGCGAGCGCTGTCTGCCGCATTGCTCGACTGGCAGGTGAGCCACCTGCGCAAGACCGCCGAGTTCGCGTATCACCTCACCGCGGACGAAACCATCGTCCTCAAGACCTTGCGATATGGCGGCGATGCCGGCAACGTTGCCGAACAGTTCGGCATCTCGATCCATACTGTGTATAAGTCGGTCTATCAGCGCATCAATCGAAAAATCGGCGTATCGCGAATCAACGAAGCGGTTGAGAAAGCAACTATGGCTGGGTTGCTCGACTAGGTTTGGTTCCTTACGCGAACCCTGCGGCACCGCGCATCAGATCAGATCAGATAATGCGTTTCGTCGGAAATGTCGACGGCGGATCGCATACCAATCGCAGCCCTTGAATTCGCCACCGGCGTTCCGCGATACTTCGGTGAAGTGCCGGAACCCGGCTGCATGCCCACCACGCATAGTTATCGATTGCGCGAGATTTCATGATCAGGTGTTTTTCAGAGGCGCGTTCGTCGAAGTCGTGTCAGATTGAATCTTTGAGCGATCGTCGCTGGAAAGAACGCGATGGCGACGGGTCTGCTTTGCGCGGCCAGCGCTGGGCTCACAACGACACAGCCCTTGAGCTTCGCGGCACGACTGTCCTGCAACACACAAACCTGCGTCCGACGATTTCCACCTACGCAACGCTGGAAAACGACCGTCTGTACTGGGCAGACCGGGTTGCCTGGATCATCTTGTTGCTCTCGGTGACCGCCTGCGTTGTCCTGCTCATTTATGTCGTCTATGACAGCGGCGCAGGTCGCGATTTGACGACGCCGCTTGCGGAATCGACTGCGCGGACAACCGCGGAAATCGATTCGGCGGAGCTATCGGATCGTGACTTCTCCGATCTCGACGGGGTGAAGCATCCGGTGGCTGGATGCTCCGGGGCTAATGTTGCGGCGGGCCCGCGCCTGCGCGGTAGCAATGACTGCACGACAACGGTCGCGGCGCGGGGCGACAGTGCGTCGGGAGAGGGACAGTGAAGTTGCAGGCATGAAAGGGCTGCGTGCGTGGACGATCCTGAGCCACTGGTAGTGCGACAGGGGTCGCAAAAATTCCCACATGAAGACCTTGATTTCTCTCCCTCCTTACCTTAGAGTAAGGAAACTCGAAATCAAGGAGAACGCGATGGCGTTCGCGACAATTACGTCAAAGGGGCAGGTTACGATTCCGGTCGGCGTGCGGAGCGATCTGGGGTTGGGAACCGGCGACAGAATCGAATTCGTCTTCAACGACGACACGGGTCGCTACGAGCTAGTGCCAGCGACAAAATCCGTCGAATCGCTCAAGGGGCTTGTCGGTAAGCCAGCCAGGCCCGTGTCTGTCGAGGACATGAATGCGGCCATTGCCGCGCGCGGAGCGAACGGTTGATGATCGGTCTCGATACAAACGTTCTCGTCCGATACATCGCCCAGGATGACAAGACACAATCGCCGAAGGCGAATGCATTGATTGAGTCACTGACGGTGGAGGAGCCAGGTTACGTCACACAGGTCGCCCTGGTCGAGGTCATCTGGGTTCTCTCGAGCTTATATGCGGCAGATCGCGATCAGATCGCGCAAGTGGTCGAAGGTCTCCTTCGAACTAAAGAGTTGTCTGTCGAAGCTGCGGGGACGGTCTGGAAAGCCCTTCGGGCGTTCACTTCCTCGAAGGCCGACTTCGCGGACTGCCTCATCGAGCGCGTTTGCCATGACGCACATTGCGAGTACACAGCGACATTCGATGGGAAAGCCGCCAGGTCGGCGGGCTTGCGGTTAATCAAGTAGACAGCCGCCGAACCTCCCTGCGACTCCAGACCCCTCGATAGAAAAGACTCTGCAGCCCAAGCATCGCAACAAAAGTCACCGCATACGCCCACCAGATGCCCGACATCCCGATGCGGAAATTCAACCACGTCGCGACCGGCAACTCGATACACAGAATCGCAAACATACCGAGCCCCGTAGGATCAAGCACGGTTCCGCTCGCGCGCATCACGCCGACGAGTACGTTCGTAAGACCCAGCACCACGACGCTCCAGCCGACGATATGCAGCAGCTGCAGCGCGAGCGCAATCACCGCGTCGTCTTTCAGGAACAGCCCGATCACCGTCGGCGCGAGCGCATAAGCGCCGGCTACGAAACTCCCCGTGACCGCGAGATTCAACGAGAGGCCAGTACGCACGATACGACCAAGCCGCTCTGTCTTCCCAGCTCCGATAGCGTGCGACGCGAGTATGGACGCGGTAATGCCCAGCGACATCGCGCACTCTCGCGTGATTGCCCGCGCCCCATGCCTGACCGATCAGCACGGTCGCGCCCGAACTGAGTCCGATGATGATCGCGAGAAGAAAGAAGAACACCGGGAAGAACGACGACACCGCGGCAATCGCATCGACGCCGATCATCTGGCCCAGGTAAATGCCATCGATGGTTCCCGCAGCCGATTGCAGGATATTGGTCAGCATCATCGGGACGAGGATGGCAAGGTAGGTCCTCCACAACGGGCGAGGTTGGGGAGCGCGAGACTGGCTGTAGGCGGCACGATCGATTCCTTTGGCAAAGCGCTGCCATTCCGGTGCGGCAAATCGCCCGGAGCAACGTTGAAGCGTTGAGTGAAACGAGAGGCGGGTGGTTACCCGACGAGCGTCGAGACTACCGCTAGCGGTAGTAGACGCGAGTCCTCGAGCGCCGCCGTGCGGTGCCCGATTCCGGCCAGGTAGGGCGCGTGAGAAGCGGGTGTCGGGAACGCGGCGACGTCGTTGCGCATCGCGAATGCGCGCGCGGCGTCATGAGTCGGTTCGAGATAGCGGGGCGGGTCGAAGCCCGTTGAACAATGGGCCTCAGGCAGGTCTGGCATGGAAGGCTCCGGTCGATGTTCGGTGTGAATGCGCGAATAATACCCGGGTTAAAGCGGATGTAAATATTATCCGGGTATTATTCGTCACCGTTATCGACACGTGGCTGCTCCTATGCCAGTTCGCGGTTCACTGCGGCGTTTGTTGTTTCTGCAGATATGCCCGCACGTCGCTCATCGACACCCGCCCGGTATGGCCGCTGTCGATCGCGTCGAAGTGTTCTGCGACATAGCCGAGACCATCGCTTTGCGCCTGCGCTTTCGTGATCGACGCGCCATTGCTGAGCGCCGTGTTGGCGCCGAGCTGCGCTTCGACCCGTTGCTGCGCCTGCTGCTGCAGGCTCGCGCCGGTGGACGGGAGTACCGCCGGCACGCGGTTTTGCGGGAAGAACGGGCCGTCGACGCCCCCTCGTCCCTGGGGCAGCGTCACCGGCGCCACCGCTTGAGGCGGCAGCGCATGGGCACAACTGATGACCGCACCGAGCACGATCAACGGTGAGATACGCCGCAACAATCCAGTAAGAGACATGATCACTCGCATCGCATGGGTGAGCCGGGGGCTCGTAACAGGCAGTATCCCACCATCGCTCAGGGCGCGGCGGTCTGGGTAACCGGCGTGCTGCCGGTCGGTGTGCTGGCCGCTGCCTCGTCGCGCCATGCACGAGGCAGGGTCCACAGCGTCAGCGCACCCGGAATCGGTCTGCCGTTGTAGAAACGCGTGAGATCCGCTGCCATCTGCGGGCGGCCTGTGTCATCCAGATAGGTCATATGTCCGCCCTGGAAGAAGCTGACCTGCAGGTTCGGATTCAGACCCGGCACGGTCTGCAACCGCGCCAGTTGCTTCTCGGTATTGAAGAACGGTGCCGCCAGATCGTAGAAACCGTTTTCCGAATAAACCGCGAGCTGCGGATTGAGCGTCAGCGCGCCGAGCAGATCGGGGATCGTATCGGCCAACGCCTGTCCGGCATGCGAGTAGTCCCAACTGAAGATGATGTTGCTGTTGAACGGCACGTAGGCCGCATTCGGCGCCGTATAGCCGAAGTAGTCCGGCATCTGGGTGGCCAGGGAATTCGCGAATGGCGTCTCGACCAGGATGTCCGACGGGTCGGCATCGGTTTGCAGCCGCGGATCGGAAACCGGCAGCGACACGCGTCCGTCGTATCGACCGATCTTCGAGCCGGGTATCAGGCTGGTCGAGTAAGGCGTCGCGTTGAAGTAGCCTTGCAGCGCCTGCATCGTCAAGCTCGACGGTAGTTCCCACGATTGCAGCGTCTGCGTAGAGGGGAACACCGGCGTACCGAGCGCATTGGGCGCACCGATCTGGCTGAGCGTCCACGACTGCGAATAGTTTTGCAACGTGCGGTATTGCGCCGTCACGAACAGTTCCACCTGCAGTGCATACAGGCCCTGATCGATCGGTGTCGGTGAAGCCTGGTCGTAGTACGCCGCGACCTCCGCATAACTCGGCAGGTAGCCAGCCAGAGTGTCCGTCGCGAGCGCGAGCCCTGTGGGGAAATCCTCGATGGCGGCGTCCGTTGCATCGGCGAACAGATTCAGGATCGACGATTGCAGCACGATTCCCTTCAGGTGTACGCCGGCGGATTCGAGCGCCAGTGCCAGCGTATCGGTACGCGCCGTGCCGTACGACTCCCCGTAGAGATACAGCGGCGATGCGCTGCGCTGGTTGACCGCGATATAGCGCTCGATGAAGTCGCGCATGACGTTGACGTCCGAATCGAAAGTCCAGAACGTCTTGTTCGTGTTCGGCAGGACCGCTTCGGAGAGCCCGGTGCCCGGCGGGTCGATGTACACGAGGTCCGTCGTGGCAATCAGACTTTCCGCGTTGTCGACGCGGGGATAGTTCGGCCAGTTGCCGAACAACGGGTCGGGCGTGGCGACGCGCGTCGGCGCGAACGAACCGAGGTGCAGCCAGATCGCCGACGACCCCGGGCCGCCGCTATAGATGAAGGTAACCGGTCGCGGTGCGCCGTTCGTGCTCGGCGCGGTGTACGCGAAATAGGACATCGACGCTTCGGGATTGCCATTTGCATCCGTTGCGCTCAGATGGCCGGCAGTAGTCGTGTAGTTGACCGTGGTCTTGCCGGAGGTCCACTGGTGCTGCATCGTGGCAGACTTCTCGGTGACCTGCGATGCAGCCAGACCGTCGGTCGCACCCATCGAATAGGCCACCGGATCGACATACGGTTGATTGCCGGTTGGTGGACTGGATTGCTGGCTAGCGGTCTGCTTGAGGTTCGCGGCGCTGCCGGATGATGAACTCCCGTCTCCTGCGCCGCATCCCGCGAGTGCCATGACGCCGATCGCCATCGCACCCAGTACAACCAATCGGCCGTGCCGGCAATAGCCGCTGTTAGTACCGTTCCTGTTTCGTTTCATCCTTATCCCTGGTAATAATGTAAGGCGCATGAAGTGCCAATTAGTTTTCGAGAAATCTGACCATTTGTCACAGTTTAAGTTGAATTAAATTTCTGCTTTCGAAGGTATAGAGAGCGAGGTAGTGAGACTTCTTCGGATCGCCGGGATCGCAGAAGATATGCATGTGGAATAATGAAGCACGAAGGCTAGAACCCCACAGAAGAAGACTCAAAGACCATCGGTGTCAGGTCGTGAAATTTTCGGCGAATCATATTCAGGATTTATTATCGAACCATGAATTTGTGTAAATGAATATTTCTTGCGATACGCTTTCCGTGAGTTTGCAAATTGCAAATTTTTAAGAATTTATGACTTCACGGAATTGAAATTGCCATTAAATGCGGATTAACCATTCAATAAACATAATCCGGCACGCGATGCAATTCCGGTTGCCGATGTGCGGGGCGGGGTAGCGGACTGGTTTCGCATGCGATCGATATAACGATTGGTCGCTTTGGCGACGATGCATCCGTTGCTACGATGGCCAACTGGTTCGCGAGGCAACGACGCCGATGACAAAGATTCGCAACACATCCCCCAATCCACCCACTTCGCGCGGCCGCCGTCGTTTGCTGGGCGGGCTCGCAGCAAGCGGACTGATCGCCGCTCGGCGCGCCGGCGCAGCGAGCCCGACGCTCGCACCGCTCGAGATCGCGCCGTGGAGCCGCACACCCGGCGCACCGATACTCGAACACCCTTACGGATTGCCGTCGCCACATGAGTCCGAGGTCGTGCGCCGTAGTGCGCGCACGTGGCCATTGCCGGGGGCCGCTTCCTCGATGACGCCGCTAGCGGACCTGTACGGCACGATCACGCCGAATGGCCTTGTTTACGAGCGGCATCACGGCGGCGTGCCCGATATCGATCCCGATCGGCACCGCCTCGCGATTCATGGCCTCGTGCGCGAACCGAAACTGTTCACGATGGACGATCTGGTCCGTCTTCCATCCGAGTCGCGCATTCATTTCATCGAATGTTCGGGCAACACCGGCAGCGAGTGGAATGGACCGAGCGGCCAACCGGTGCAACTCACACACGGTTTGCTCTCGTGTTGCGAGTGGACGGGGGTGCGTCTGTCAACTCTGCTCGAAGAAGTTGGCGGTCTGTCGACGCCGAACGGTGCACGCGGCGGCTGGATGCTGGCCGAGGGCGCGGATGCCGCGGCGATGACGCGCAGCTTGCCGCTCGAACGCATTCTCGATCGGGCGCTGGTCGTCTATGCGCAGAACGGCGAGCGCCTGCGTCCGGAAAACGGCTATCCGTTGCGCCTGATCGTGCCGGGGTTCGAAGGCAATACGAACGTCAAATGGCTGCGCCGCCTGAAGTTCGTCGATGCACCATTGGAGACTCGCGAGGAAACCTCGAAATACACGAGCTTGATGGCAGACGGCACCGCTCGCCAGTTTGCGTTCGAGATGGATGCGAAGTCGGTGATCACGAGACCGTCGCCTGGACATCGCCTGACCGCACAAGGCTATTACCCGATTAGCGGTCTCGCGTGGTCGGGGCGCGGCGCGATTCGCAAGGTCGAGGTATCGACGGATGCGGGCGCGACGTGGCAACTGGCGCGCCTTGACGGGACGCCGCGCGATCGCGCGCTCACACGCTTTCAGGCCGACTGGCTCTGGCAGGGTGCGCCCGCGGTGATCCTGTCACGCGCTACAGATTCGACCGGTTACGTGCAGCCCACGCGCGAAGCACTGGTCGCCGCACGCGGGCTGAATTCGCAGTACCACTACAACGCGATTCAGCAATGGCGTATCGATGCGAGCGGCGAGGTGCGCAATGCGTAATTTCTTGCCGCGCAGGCTTCTGGCTGGCCTGCTTGTCATCGCAGGTTCGTTTGTACCGGGCGCCTATGCAGCGCACGACATCGGCACGCCACTGTCGGAGCAGGACATCGCGCCATGGAACATCGACGTCGCCCCGGACGGCCGCGGCTTGCCCGCCGGCAGCGGCGATGTCGCGACAGGGGCGCACGTGTTTGCGGCTCAATGCGCCGCATGCCACGGCGCGCAAGGACAAGGTTTGATCGGCGACGCGCTGGTGGGCGGGCAGGGTACGCTCGCGAGCGCGAAACCGAAGCGCACGGTGGGAAGTTACTGGCCGTATGCCACGACGTTGTTCGACTATATCCGCCGCGCGATGCCGTACAACGCGCCCGAGTCGCTGTCCGCCGACGACGTGTACGCCGTTTGCGCCTTCCTGCTCAACCAGAACGGTATCGTCCCTGCGGACACGCACCTCGATGCGCAGTCGCTCCCGGCGGTGAAAATGCCGAACCGCGGCGGATTCGTCGTCGATCCGCGACCGGGGCGACTGTGAGTCGCGTTTGCCCGTTTATTGCTGCAAACCCCAGCGACGCACGGTAATCCGTTCGAGCGTATCGAACACCAGATGCTCGATCAGCAGACCGATCACGATAACCGCCGCAAGCCCAGCGAAAACCCGATCCGTATACAGCTCGTTGCGGTTCTCGAAGATGTACCAGCCGAGACCGCCGCTGCCCGAACTCGCGCCAAACACGAGTTCGGCGGCGATCAGGGTGCGCCATGCGAAGGCCCAGCCGACCCGCAAGCCGGAGAGTATCGACGGCAGCGCGGCCGGTATGAGAATCGACAGGACGTGATGCAAGCCCGTCAGACCATAGTTGCGGCCCGTCATGCGCAGCGTCGCCGGCACCGCCTGGAAGCCTGCGTAGGTATTGAGCGCAAGCGGCCACAACACGGCGTGTACCAGAACGAACAACAGGCTGCCGGTGCCGAGACCGAACCACAACAGCGCGAGCGGCAGCAGTGCGATGGACGGTAGCGGATTGAACATCGCGGTCAGCATGGTCAGCAGATCGCGACCGATGCGGGTCGAAACCGCTAGCGAAGTCAGCACGAACGCGAATGCAACCCCGAGCAGATAGCCGCGCAGCAGTACCGACATCGAGTTAGCGGTTTTTTGCAGCAACTCGCCGGACAGGATGCCCTGGACGAATGCATTGAGCGTAGCGGTGAAGGTTGGCAGCAACAGATCGTTGTCGACTGCACGCGCCGCGAATTCCCATATGACCACGAGCACGAGCGCAATCAGCGTCTTGCGCAACCAGGTCTGCGCGAAAATCCGTTTGCCGAGCGGCAGCGGTGCATCGACAGCGATATCGCCGAGCGGCTCGAGTGGGTGTTCGTATTCTTCGCGAACGGGCGGCAGCAGCCTGGCAGGCGAGTTCATTGAGCGGACTCCGTTGGTTCGAACAGCAAGCGATGAATGCGCTCGGCGCTGCGCTGAAAATCGCTGCGCCCGGTACTGTCCTGCGTGTATTGATGACTGTTGACCTCAGCCCGCACCCGGCCCGGATGCGGCGACAGCAACAGAATTCGATTGCCGACAATCAGCGCCTCCTCGATCGAATGCGTGACGAACAGCAGCGTGAAGTTCACCTCTTCCCACAGACGCAGCAACTCTTCCTGCATCTTGCGACGGGTCAACGCATCGAGCGCTGCGAACGGCTCATCCATCAAGAGCACGCGTGGCTGCATGGCGAGCGCACGCGCAATCGCTACACGCTGCTTCATCCCGCCCGACAAGGTATGCGGATACGCTTTCGCAAACGATGCAAGCCCTACCTTGTCGAGGTAGTGCAGCGCACGCTCGCTGGCTTCGGCACGCGACAGTTTCCTCGCCACACGCAACGGAAACACGACGTTTTGCAGCACCGTCTTCCATGGCGGCAACTGGTCGAACTCCTGGAACACCACGATACGGTCGGGGCCGGGTCCGTGTACCGGTTGGCCATCCAGCGCAATGCTGCCGGAGCTCGGCTCGATAAAACCCGCGACCGCTTTGAGCAGCGTCGATTTACCGCAGCCCGATGGACCGAGCAGCACGAAACGATCGCCGCCGTAGACGTCGAAACTGACCTGATGCGTTGCACGCACGATCCGTTCGCGCGTGCGGTATTCGAGGTTGACGCGGTCCACGACCAGGAGTCTTTCGCTGGTTTGCGCAGACGCTGAGATCTGTGCCGGGTCGCCGCCGTTTGGTGCGCCTCGCGCATCGGATGCAGCGGGAAATAAAAGCGTGGGATTGGCCACCATCAGATCGGTCCAGGTGAGTAGGTCATGCCGGCATGCAAGCGCAATGTCAGCTTCCTGCGGCCGTGGCTGGGTCATCGAAGAAGTAGTCCTTCCATGACTTCGGTTCGTTTTTGATCGCGCCGACGCGATACATGAACTGCGCCAGTGCGAACGTATTCTGCGGTGCGACCTTGAACTGCACCTGCGGATTTTTGATCACCTTCAACAACAGGTTGCGATCGATCTTCGACTGGTTCACGCGGATATAGATATCGGCAGCGGCCTCCGGGTTGGCCGTGACAAAGCGCGCCGCGTCGGCGAGCGCATCGACGAACGCGCGATACGTCTTCGGGTTGGCGTCGCGGAATTTCTCGGTGGCATATAGCACCGTGGCCGAACTCGGACCACCGAGCACGTCGTAGGAACTCAGCACGATGTGCGCTTTCGGATTGCCTGCGAGTTCTTGCTCCTGAAACGGCGGATTGCCGAAATGCCCGGTGATCTCCGTGCCGCCAGCAATGATCGCAGCGGCCGCATCGGGATGCGGAATCGCCTGCGTAAACCTGTCGAGGCGGTTGTAGTTCTTGTCACCCCACTGTTTCGCCGCAGCAAACTGCAATACACGCGATTGCACCGACACGTTGACCGCCGGGACCGCAATCCGGTCTTTCTCGGTGAAGTCGGCAATCGTTTTCACGTTCGGGTTGTTGGAGACAAGGTAGTAGGGCAGATTGCCGAGCGAGGCAACGCCCTTAACGTTTTGTCTGCCGTGGGTACGATCCCAGATCGTCAGCAATGGACCGACGCCTGCGCCCGCGATATCGATGGCGCCGGAGAGCAGCGCGTCGTTGACCGCCGCGCCACCCGACAGCCTGATCCAGTCCACCTTGATGTCGAGTCCCTGCTTGCGCCCCTCGCTCTCGATGAATTTCTGATCGCGCGCGACGTTCAGCAGCAGATAGACCACGCCGAACTGCTCGGCGATGCGGATCTGTCCTTCGGCGCGTGCCGGTGCGGCAGCGATGAGGCTTGCCGTTGTGCCGATTGAAATCGTGAGCAGGGTTGCGATGACGCGACGCGCGAAAGACGACGCAAGCGCGGTCGGGAGAAGAGTGAACTGCATCGGTACTCCGGTCAGCATGTGAATGAATCGAGGCGAGCTTGCCGTCCGAACGGCATGTCACCTTTCTTCGTTCAGCCGGAGCGTAGACGCCAGCCCGTGGGTCGGGGCGCGATGCGCCAAATCTACCGGCGCACAGGGGCGAGGGCAACGAAGCAAATCGGATACGTTTATCTGCTGGAGTGATAAACCCGATGCTGTACCGGAGATAGCGAGGTGCCAGCGGCGCTTCGTCGTCCTCCAGGCGATCTGGTATAAATGTCGCCCAAACACGGGCGATGCCAAACGGGCATCTCATAATCATATCGACGGGGACAGGAAGTAATGGACAAGCACCGCATCGCAGTGCTGGATGACGACCCCGAGGTGCGTCACTGGCTGCAAGGTTTGCTGGAGGAAGCGGGGTTCGCGGTTTCGGCGGTCGAGAACGCGTCGAGCATGCAGGCGCGCTTGCAGGCAGCACCTCATTCGCTCGTCATTCTCGATCTGAAGTTGCGCGGGGAGGACGGCCTGACCGTCGCCCGTGAGCTGCGCCGCCAGTCGGACATGCCGATCATCATGATCAGCGGTCTTGGCGACGAGACCGACCGCGTGCTGGGTCTCGAGACGGCCGCCGACGATTTCGTCACCAAGCCGTTCTCCGGGCGCGAACTGCTGGCGCGAGTGCGCGCACAGTTGCGGCGCACAACCGAGCTGTCGATGCCGCGCCCATCCGGTGCGCTGACAAGTGGGCCGCGCTTTTCGTTCGGCGGCTGGTTGCTCGACCTGGCGGCCCGCACGCTGAGTCGCAACGGCGACGAATGCACGCTCACTCAGGGGGAATTCGCGTTGCTTGCCGCGATGGTGCAGCAACCGTCGCGCATCTGGTCGCGCGACCAGTTGCTCGAACACACACGCGGCGTCGATATCGATGTCTATGACCGAACGATCGACGTGCTGATCCTGCGCCTGCGTCGCAAGATCGAGCCGAATCCTGGCCAGCCGGTGTATATCCGGACGCAACGCGGCGTCGGGTATATGTTCTCGGCCGCCGTAACCCGGCTGTAGTCCGATGTGGGCCGCCCTGAAGGCTCGTGCGCTGCCCGTCAGCGTGCGTGCCAAGCTGGTCGCGACGTTTCTCGTCCTGTTCGGCATCACGCTTGCCGTGGTCGGCGTCGGCGTGCTCGGGATGCGCGCGAATCAGGACGCACTCGACGAATACGAAGCCAACGTCGTGCCGGAGATCGCACGGGCGCTCGAACTCTCCGACAAGGTCGCCCAGCTCGCCGCCGTCGCACCGGGCATGACACTGACCGATTCATCGGATCTGCTGCATAACGATGCCGAGCTGCTGAGCGGGCTGCTCGGCGACATCCGGCGGCTCTCGCCTGGTCTGTCGAAGCAGGCTGCCGACAATCTCGCCGTGACCGACGAACTCGATGCCATCGATCAGGACCTCGCGCGCCTGCTCGTCGTCTCCGCCCGGCAGCGGCAACTGCGCGAAGAGCTCGCCGGCCTGCGCTCGACCACCGATCAGATCGGCGACGCGATCATGCGCAGAAAAAGCGTGTTCGCGCAAAGCGCGCCGACCTTGCTCGAGGTGTGGGCCCGCACGACGAGCGCGCTGCAGGCGGCCAATGCAGCCGAGCTCGGCGCGGCCGAGGGCGACAACGAGGCATTGTGGTTGCAGGTGAGAGCGCGCGGCGAGGATGCACGCCAGCCGCAACTCGCCGAGGCGCTCGCGCAGGTCGACAACGGCCCGCGCAACGCGTTCGCGGTGCGGCGCGAGTTCCTGTCGAGCGAGGCGCAGACCAGCTATCTCGTGACGCTGCTGCGCGGGCATTCCGATCACCTGAGCGGCAAGGCGGCCCGCTACGTCGAGCACCTGCGGCAGATCGCGCGGGAGCGCAGCGACGAGGTGCGCAAGGTCGCGCTCTCGAGCCTGTCGGGTCTCCTGCTGCTCGCGATCGCGGGCGTCGCGGTCGCGCTTGTGGGGGTCGCCTATGTGAACCGGATTCTGCAGAAGCTGCAGGCGATGACGCGCGTCATGGGGCGCCTCGCTGCCGGCGATACGTCTGGCCAGATTCCCTCCACGCACCGGCCCGACGAAGTCGGCGAACTGGCGCGCGCGTTCGAGATATTCCGCACCAACCTGCTGGAAAAACAGCGTCTCACGCAAGGCATGGAAGCGCAGCGCCGGTTGCAGGAATCGGTGCTGAATTCGATGAATGACGGCGTGTCCGTGCACGACGCCCACGGGCGACTGATCGCCTGGAACCCGACCTTCGCGACCTTGCTGGGATGCGCACCCGAGGTGCTCCATCCGGGCACACCGCTCAATGTGCTGCGCCGTCTGGTGGACCGGCCGGCTCGCTGGCGGCAGGTATCGCACAACAGCGCCACCTATACCGTAGACGGCGCGCGGATTGCCGCGTCGGCGGAATTTCATATCCGCAACCAGCGCATTCTGGAGTTTCACAGTCAGCCGCTGCCGGATGGCGGCTGGGTCGCCGTGTGCCGCGATGTAACGAGCCGGCGCGCAGTGGAGGCGGAGTTACGGCAGGCCCAGAAGATGGACGTACTCGGTCAGCTAACCGGCGGCGTTGCCCACGATTTCAATAATTTCCTCGTGGCGATTCTCGGCAATCTCGAACTGTTGCTGCCGCGTTTGCAGACCCAACCCGAAGCGCTCGTGATGACCGAACGCGCGCGTCGCGCGGCCGAGCGGGCGTCGCGCCTGACGCGGCGGCTCCTCGCGTTCGCCCGGCGACAGCCGTTGCAGGCGGAGCGCATCTCGGTCGAAACGATGCTGCTCGACATGCTCGATCTCGTCGAGTATTCGGCAGGGGCGCAGGTTAGTGTTGTGCTCGATCTGCCTGGCGTGCCGCTGTGGGTCAATGTCGATCGCGGGCAACTGGAGAATGCCGTGCTGAATCTGGCGCTCAACAGCACGGCTGCGATGCCGAATGGGGGCACGCTCACCCTGTCCGCGTATCGCGCCGCGCCGGCAAGCGGCAACGACAGCGTGCCGCCAGCGGTCGTGCTGGCAATCGACGACACCGGCTGCGGCATTCCCTCCGTGCTGCTCCACAAGGTGATCGAACCGTTCTTCACGACACGAGCGGCAGGCGAGGGCAGCGGCCTCGGTCTTAGCAGTGTGTATGGGTTTGTGCGACAGAGCGGCGGCGATCTGCGGATTCACAGTACGCCCGGCCAGGGAACCCGCGTCGAATTGTGGCTCCCCGCGAGCGATGCGCCTTCCCACGTCGGAACGCTGCCGGCCGAACCGCCGCGAACGCCAATGCAGATGACGGATGCGCATGTATTGGTGGTGGAAGACGACGCCGACGTGCGGGATACCGCGCTCGCCCAGTTCGCCGCACTCGGCGTGCGGGCCGACGCGGTGGCGAGCGGTGCGCACGCACTGCAATGGCTCGATACGCACGGCCCGGTGACGCTCGTGCTGTCCGATATTTCACTCGGTGCGAGCGGCAGCGGGATCGAGTTTGCAGCCGAGCTGGCGCGACGCTGGCCGCTCCAGCAGATTGCATTGACGTCGGGGTTGCCGCCTGAAGTGCATCAGACACACCCGGCCTGGAACCCCGATCTGCCGTTCGTCGCGAAGCCGTTCAATCTCGACACGCTCGCGGCGTTGCTACGCCAGCCGGTTCGCGCCGCCGCTGTCCGCTACGACGTCTCCTGAGCGGGCGCGGCCACACCGATTGTTTCGATTGTTAACAGCGCGACCCTCTCTCGAAATTGTCGATTAACCCAACTCGTGTCTGATACACCCACGCGACGGACCGGCTCGCACCCGATGCAGCCGCCGTCGCAGAAGAGACAAACAAAACATGGAGACACGGATGGTCACGATCAAGACAGGCTTGCTCACGATAGCACTCGCGCTCAGCGTCGGCCCGGTGGCTGCGGCAACGCTGCGCATCGCCTGCGGCTCGGCGGGCGTGGACCAGGAAGTCTGTCAGATATCGGCGAAGCACTGGGCGGAGAAGACCGGCAACGAAGTTGAGTTCATCAACATGCCGAACAGCTCCAACGAAACCCTGGCGCTCTATCAGCAGCTTCTCGGCAGCGGCTCCGACAAGATCGATGTGATGCAGATCGATACGGTCTGGCCCGGCATTCTCGCCAGTCACCTCATCGACCTCAAGCCGTACAGCAACGGCCAGGAGCACCAGTCGTTCCCAAGCGTCGTTGCGAACGACACCGTGAACGGCAAGCTGGTCGCGATGCCGTGGTTCATCGATACAGGGCTGCTCTATTACCGCAAGGATCTGCTCGAGAAGCATCATCTGAAAGTACCCACGACCTGGGAAGAGCTTGACGCCACCGCGCGCAAGATCCAGAGCGCCGAGCGGGCAGCCGGCAACGAGAAGATGTGGGGCTATGTCTGGCAGGGCCGGGCGTATGAAGGGCTGACCTGCAATGCGCTCGAATGGGTGAGCAGCCACAACGGCGGCGACGTGATCGACAGCGAGGGCCGTGTCACGATCGACAATCCCGCGGCCGCCCGCGCGCTCGATCTTGCCGCGAAATGGGTGGGTACGATCAGCCCGCGCGCGGTACTGAACTATGGCGAGGAAGAGGCGCGCGGCGTGTTCCAGTCGGGCAATGCGCTGTTCATGCGCAACTGGCCCTACGCATGGTCGATTGCGAACAAGGCCAACAGCCCGATCAAGGGCAAGGTAGGCGTCGCGCCGTTGCCGAAAGGTGGTGCGGATGGCAAGTCGAGCGCAACGCTCGGCGGCTGGCAGCTCGCCGTGTCGCGCTATTCGCCGAATCCGAAGCTGGCCGCCGATCTCGTGATGTACCTGTCGAGCGCCGAGGTGCAGAAGATGCGCGCGGTTCAGGCCTCGTTCAATCCGACCATTCCCGCGCTCTACGAAGACAAGGACGTACTTCAGGCCAACCCGTTCATGGCGGAGCTACTGCCAACGTTCAACACGGCGGTGGCGCGTCCATCGACGGTGACGGGGCCGAAGTACAACCAGGTCAGCAACCAGTTCTGGAACGCTGCGCATGACGTGCTGGCGGGTAGCGACAACGCGTCGGGGGCGCTGGCGAAGCTCGCGGTCTCGCTCAAACGGCTGGCACCGAATGGCACCTGGCGCTGACATGCAAAACATGTCGACCAGACCGACCAGTTCGGGTCTTGCCCAGACGCGGCGACGCGAAGCGTGGCTGCTGATGTTGCCTGCGCTGCTGATGCTGGCGGCCATCGCAGGCTGGCCGCTCGCCCGTACGATCTGGTTCAGCCTGACCGACACACAGTTATCCGACCTGTCGGCACACCGGTTCGTCGGGCTCGCCAACTACATAGGCGAGAGCGGCGTGCTGCGCGATCCGGCGTGGTGGCAGGCGGTTGCAAACACGCTGATGTTCTCGATCGTATCGGTTGTGCTGGAAACGTTCGCGGGCCTTGGCGTCGCGCTGCTGCTCGACACGCCGTCGCGCATCCGGACCTTGCTGCGTGCGGCGGTGCTCGTGCCGTGGGCCATTCCTACCGTCGTGTCCGCGAAAATCTGGAGCTGGATGCTGAACGACCAGTTCGGCGTGGTCAATGCAATCCTGATGAACCTGCATCTGATCGGCGAGCCGCTCGCCTTCACCGCAGATCCACACCTCGTGTTTCCGACGATCGTCTTTGTCGATGTGTGGAAGACCACGCCGTTCATGGCGCTGCTGATGCTGGCCGCCTTGCAGACGGTGCCGCGCGACTGCTACGAAGCGGCACGTGTCGACGGCGTACCGCGCTGGCGGGTGTTCGCCCGGGTGACACTGCCGCTCATCATGCCGGGCGTGCTGGTAGCGATGATCTTCCGTTCGCTCGACGCGCTGCGCATATTCGATCTGATCTACGTGATGACATCGAACAGCCGGCTGACCAAAAGCATGTCGGTGTATGTACGCGAACAACTGATCGATTTCCAGCAGGTCGGGTTCGGTTCAGCGGCGGCCACGTTGCTCTTTCTGATCGTCGTGCTGTTCACGTCCGCGTACATGGTGATAGGCCGCAACCGTATGCGAGGGATATGACATGAGAAAGCATCCCCTGGAAGTCGCTGCGTATTACCTGTTGTCCGGCCTCGTGCTGATCGTCTCACTGTTCCCGTTCGTCTACATGGCTGGTAGTTCGCTCAGACAAGGCAACGCGCTGTTCGATGCGTCGCTGTGGCCGATGCGACTGTCACTCGACAACTATGCAGAACTGTTTCGCGATCAACCGTTCGGCGCATATCTGTTGAATTCGGCGCTGGTGGCGGGCGGCGTGGTGGCGTTGTCGCTGGGCGTATCGGTGCTGGCTGCGTATGCGCTCGGGCGTGTGTCTTTTCGTGGCCGCGGCGTACTGATGATGTGCATTCTCGGTGTATCGATGTTCCCGCAGGTCGCCATCCTCTCCGGTCTGTTCGAGCTGATCCGCGCACTCGGTCTCTACGATCGCCTGCCGGCGCTCATCATCGCCGATCTGATTTTCACGTTGCCGTTCACGGTCTGGGTGCTTGTCACCTTCATGCGTGAACTGCCGCGCGAACTGGAGGAAGCGGCACTGGTCGACGGTGTCGGCGTGCTGACACTGATCTTCCGCATCTTCATGCCGCTGCTGCGGCCCGCGCTTGCCGCCACCTCGCTGCTCGCGTTCGTCGCAGCCTGGAACGAGTTTCTGTTCGCGCTGACGTTCACGATCTCGTCGGGGCAACGCACGGTACCGGTGGCGATCACGATGATCACCGGGTCGAGTAGCTACGAGCTGCCGTGGGGAACCATCATGGCCGCGTCCGTCATCGTCACCGTGCCACTCGTGATGCTCGTGCTGCTGTTCCAGCGCCACATCGTGTCGGGACTGACCGCGGGCGCGATCAAAGGGTAAGCCGGTCGCACTGCGATCACATTGAAGCCTTGGCTTCAGAGGAAAGCGAAATGAGCGAGATCAGATTGACCGGTCTGCAAAAGAAATTCGGCGCGACACCAGTACTGTCCGATGTCGATCTTTGTGTCGAAGCAGGTGAGTTCTGTGTGTTCATCGGTCCGTCGGGATGCGGGAAGTCAACGCTGCTGCGCCTCGTCGCGGGTCTCGAGGAACCCTGTGCGGGCGACATCTCGATCGACGGACGACGCGTCAAGGGGTAATCGTCCTTTTCGTGCAAAATCTGGCGGTTTCTCCTGAGGGCCTTTATTTATAAGGCTCTCCGGTTAGCGCCAACTATCGTCAGCAGACTTGGGCAAAGTCCGCGGTAAGATATTTGCCCGCGATTTCGGATCGCGCCACTTGGGCAGGAGGCCGGAGATGACGGGCCTGGAATTTCGCTATGTGGGACAGGACCGCCTGCCCACCCGGTTGTCGGAATTCGATGTGGAGCGCTACTTCGCGTTGACGGACAACGATATCGCCGCGATCAACGTACGGTTCCGGCGCGATCGCCGGGCTGGTGCCGCCATCCAGCTGGTCTTTCTGCGGGCCAGCGGCCACACGCTTGACCATGTCGGTACCTTACCGCGCCAGTTGCTGCGGTATGTCGGTGAACGGCTCGGCCTGCCCACACCAACGATCGCCTCGCTGCGGACGCTCTACCAGCGCTACAAGACCCAGTACGAACATCAGGTCTGGGCCTGCGAATACCTCGGCCTCACGTCGGTTAGCGCCGACCAGCGGGCTGGACTGGAAGCCTGGATGCGGCAGGATGCCGCCGAATCGCTCACGCTCGACGAACTGATTCAGCACGCGCACTACTGGCTGTACGAGCGCCGACTCCTGATACCCGCCGAACGGACGCTGCGGGATATCGGCCGCTCGATCTGGTCGGACATCGAGCGGGGCTTGCTCGTGATGATCGAAATAGCTGTCCCGGAAACACAGCTGGTGCGCGCCGATGCCGTGCTGTCTACCCAGCACGGCACAACCGGCACGACCGTTCTCGAATGGCTCAAAACACCGCCAGCGCGCCACAGTCCCTCGACCATCACCGAAACTCTTGCGAAAATCCGTTTCCTCAAGGAACTCGGGGCACATACGTGGACGCTGGATGCCGTACCGATCGAGAAGCAGCGCGCCTACGCACAGCGCATTCAGGCCAGGCGACCCGCAAAGGTTCGCGAACTGAAAGTGTCCACGCGCACGATAGAACTGATATTTTTCCTGCGCATCACGTTGCTGGATCTGACGGACGCGCTGCTCTATCAGACGGGGCGCCGTATCTCCGATCTCGTTCGGCAGGCCTATGATCGAACCACAGTCAGACAGGCCCGATCGGCCGTCGAGTATCGGCAACAATTGATCGCTGTCAAGGCACTCGTGAACGATACCGGGCGCTCTGCAGAAGAACGTCTTGCCGACATCGGCAAACTGCTCGCAGATCTGCCGGACAAGCCATCGGCCAGCCACGCAGCCAGCGTACGCGAAACCCTGACCGACGATCATCACCGCATCCGCAATCTGCTGGTGCCGTTGCGGGAACTGGAATTCGCAGGCCGGGACGCAGAGCCGAGCCTGAAACAGCTTGAACTCATCGGCGCGTTGCACGACAGCGGCGCAACTGAATTACCGGCCGACTGCGATGTGCCGGTTAGTGCAAGCTGGCGCGACATGGTCAAGGGGGAAGACCGTGCGCGAGCGCTGCGGGCCCTGGAAGCATCGGCAATCACGGGCCTGCGCAAGGGCCTGCGACGCGGCTCGGTCTGGATCAGTCACAGTCTGACTTTCCGCGAACGCGACGAGTTGCTGATTCCGCCTGCGCAATGGGACCGCGAACGCGACAGATACCTGTCCTCACTCGGTTTGCCGCATACGGCCGAGCCGTTTCTCGAGCGGCTGACCAGCCATCTGAAAGCCGGCCTCGCCGCGCTGGATGAAGCCCGTTGTTGATTTCCACCGAGTCTTAACCCACCGATTTCATCTAAATCTGACCCA
>NZ_JALPRG010000017.1:0-134947 GCF_030464945.1 Paraburkholderia sp. CHISQ3 | reverse complement strand
TGCGCTATCCGCACGAATTCTCAGGCGGCCAGCGTCAGCGGATCGCAATCGCACGCGCACTCGCGGTCGAACCAGAACTGCTCGTACTGGACGAGCCGACCAGTGCGCTCGACGTGTCGATCCAGAAGCAGGTACTGAACCTGCTGACGAAACTGCAGAAGAAGTACCAGCTGAGCTATCTGTTCATCACGCACGATCTGGCGGTGATGCGCGCGATGGCGCATCGCGTGATCGTGATGAAGTCGGGGCGCATTGTTGAATCCGGTGATACGCTCGATGTGCTGCGCACACCGTCGCATCCTTATACCCAGTCGTTGCTGGCGTCATCGCTGATCAACCAGCCGGCTTCTTCCAGGACCACCGCATGATTGACGAACGTTGGGCGCAAGCCGCCCGCGCGCTACACAGCGAGGCCGACTTCTGGTCGCTGCGGGTCGTCGACGAGCAGATCGAAGATCACGACGTGCGCAACGATGTCGCACAGCCGCTCAGCACGAACCGCGATCGTGGTGCGATGCTGACCGCATGGGTCGGCGCGGGTGCCGGTTACGCGGCGACAGCGAACCTGTCGGCAGCGGGTCTGCAAGCCGCGCTCGATATCGCGACCGCACGGGCGCACGCAAGCGCCGCGTTGTCGTTGATCGATCATCGCGAGGTGGCGCGGCCTACCGCGAACGGCCGCTACGCATCGCCGAATCTGCAGCAGGCGTTGCCGTCGCGCGCCGAATGGCTCGATCTGCTGCGTCACGAATGCGCGAGCGCGAATCTCGATGCGCGGATCGTCGAGCGCATCGCCGGTGTGCAGATCACGCATACCGACCAGCTGTATATCACCAGCGACGGTGTGCGGATCGATCAGCAGTTCCGCTTCCTGCTGCCGTCAATGAGCGTCGCTGCGCACGCGGACGGCGATACGCAGGTGCGTACGCTCGGCAGCTACGGCACGCTCTCGCAGGGCGGCATCGAGGTGCTGGCGCGTTTCGGCTTCGACGGTGCCGGTGCCCGTGTCGCCGACGAAGCATTGCAACTGCTGGCCGCGCCGAACTGTCCTTCCGGTCCACGCGACCTGTTGCTGATGCCCGACCAGATGATGCTGCAGATCCACGAGTCGATCGGTCATCCGCTCGAGCTGGACCGCATCCTCGGCGACGAGCGCAATTTCGCGGGCTGGAGCTTCGTCAAGCAGGAGATGTTCGGCTCGTATCGCTACGGCTCCGAACTGCTGAACGTGACGTTCGACCCTGAGCTGCGCGAAGAAGCGGCTTCCTATGGCTTCGACGATGACGGCACGGAAGCGAGCAAGCAGTATCTGATTCGCGGCGGCGTGCTCGAGCGCCCGCTGGGCGGCGCGCTTTCGCAGCAGCGTGCGAAGATGCCTGGCGTCGCGAATTCGCGCGCGTCGAACTGGAACCGCCCACCCATCGACCGCATGGCGAACCTCAACATCGAACCGGGCACCAGTACGCTCGACGAAATGATCGGCAACATCGAGCACGGCATCATGATGCGCACGAATACGTCGTGGTCGATCGACGACCATCGCAACAAATTCCAGTTCGGCTGCGAGTTCGGCCAGTTGATCGAAAACGGCAAGCTCACACAAGTGGTGAAGCAGCCGAACTATCGCGGCATCTCGGCGAACTTCTGGCGCAGTCTCGCCGCGGTGGGTAATGCCGGAACGCGCGGTGTGTACGGCACACCATTCTGCGGCAAGGGCGAACCGATGCAGGTCGTACGCGTCGGTCACGCGTCGCCGGCCTGCGTGTTCAGCAACGTCGACGTGTTTGGAGGCGCATGATGAGCGAGCGCGACTGGCAGGCTCATTTCACGCGGCTCGCCGATGAAATCGAAGGTTTGCAGCAAGGGGCGGAAACGACGCTGAGTTCGTTTATTGCCGAACAGTCCGACTTTATCCGCTTCAATGCGGGCAAGGTGCGGCAGATCGGCAGCGTGTCGCAGGGCAAGCTGACGCTGCGGTTGATCGACGGTGCGCGCCAGGCGTATTCGACGTTCACGGTATGCGGCGACCTGCAGCAGGATCTCGACGCAATCGGCGGCGCGCTAGCTGCGCTGCGCGACAGCCTGCGCGATGCCGCGGACGATCCGCATCTGCTGTTCGATACGACGAAGTGGCAGCGCGTGACGCGCCGCTCCGGCCATCTGCCCGATGCGCAGGCATTAATCCGTACCGTGGCTGAGTGCGCGCAAGGACTCGACTTCGTCGGCTTCTACGCGGGCGGGACGATCGTGCGCGGCTTTGCGTCGACAGGCGGCAGCCGCGGCTGGTACGAAGTCGACAGCTTCAATTTCAGCTGGTCGCTGTACGACCCGAGCGGTCGCGCGATCAAGACGACTTACGCAGGCGACGACTGGAGCGATGCGGTATTCGCACAGAAAATCGAACAGGCTGCGGCCCGCTTGCCGGTGCTCGCGTTGACGCCGCGGGCGTTGACGCCTGGCGGCTATCGAGCGTGGCTTGCACCGGCGGCGCTCGAGGAACTGCTCGGCGTGGCGTCGTGGAGCGGTTTCTCCGCGCGAGCGCACGCAACCTCACGCAGCGTATTGCGCAAGCTGCACGCAGGCGAAGCGGCGCTCGATCCACGCGTGACGCTCAGCGAAGACCTGGATCTCGGCATCACGCCGGCCTTCAACGAAGACGGCTACGTGCGCGAGAGCGTGCCGTTGATCGATGCGGGACGCAGTGCCGCGCGCCTGACCAACGCACGCAGCGCGCGCGAGTACAACCTGCAACCGAACGGCGCACTGGCAGCCGAAACACCCGTTGCACTGTCGATGCTGCCAGGCGACCTGCCTGACGACGACGTGCTGGCAAAGCTCGACACGGGCCTGTATATCGGCAATCTCTGGTACGTCAACGTGTCCGATCCGATGAACTGCCGGCTGACCGGCATGACGCGCTTCGCGACGTTCTGGGTCGAGCACGGCAAGATCGTCGCGCCGATCGATGCAATGCGTTTCGACGACAGCCTGTACCACGTGCTCGGCGATCAGCTCGAAGCACTTGGCGCACAGCCCGAACTGCTGCTGAGCGACTCGACCTACGGCGAACGCGCGACCGGCGGCATGCAGTTGCCTGGTGCGCTGGTGCGCTCGTTCGAACTGACTTTGTGAGCGTATGAATCGACCGGTCGATACCACATCTACACAACTGCCTGAAGGTTTGACGCTGCGCGCACTGTGCCCGGCCGATGCCGAGCAGCTTCACGTTTTGATGGGGCTACCTGCATCGATGCACGGCAATCCGCTCAAGCCTTTCGCGACGCTCGCCAGCACGCGTGAGTACATCGAGAAACTCGGTGAGTCGCAGATCGCGATCGTGGCAACGATCGGCGACACGCTGGTTGGCGAAGCAGGGCTGATGTCTAACAAGGGGCGTCGGGCGCATTCGGGATCGATCAGCATCGGTGTGCACGATGCGTGGCATCGGCGCGGCATTGGCCGTGCGCTGATGACCGAACTGCTCGATCTCGCCGACAACTGGCTCGGTCTGCGCCGCGTCGAATTGCGGGTGTTCGCGGACAATCACGCGGCGATTGCGCTGTATCGCGCGTTCGGTTTCGAGGTCGAAGCCCGGCGCCGCGGTGCGGTGTTGCGCGATGGCGTGCTGATCGACGACTATTTCATGGCGCGCTTGCGTGAACC
Source organism: Paraburkholderia sp. CHISQ3 (assembly GCF_030464945.1). NCBI lineage: Bacteria > Pseudomonadati > Pseudomonadota > Betaproteobacteria > Burkholderiales > Burkholderiaceae > Paraburkholderia > Paraburkholderia sp. CHISQ3. The sequence goes on along the minus strand of NZ_JALPRG010000017.1, from coordinate 131,284 downwards.
CGCGCCGTTCGCCGCGGGTTAGCACGATGAACGAAGACACAACACGAAACGAAGCGGCAACAGGTAGCCATGTGACAGTGCGAGCCTGCGAGCCCGAGGATATGGCCGCGGTTGCCGCCATTTTCAGCCAGCCTGGCGTGCGACACGGCACGCTGTCGCTCGGCTATCGCAGCGCTGAAGCGATGACTGTCTTGCTGGGCCGCTTCTCCAGCGGAAGCACCTCGATCTGCGCCGAGCTCGACGGCCGTGTAGTCGGGCATGGCGGGTTGCGTGCATATCGACCGACGTGCGCGCATGGAGCGGACTTAAGTATCGCCGTGGACGACGCGTATTGCAGGCGCGGCGTCGGTTCGGCGCTGATGCGGGCGCTGATCGACTGTGCGGACCATTCGCTTGGTTTGCGGCGCCTCGAACTCATGGTGTTCGCCGACAATGCGGCCGCGATTGCGTTGTATCGCAAGTTCGACTTTATCGAAGAGGGCCGCTCGCGCGGTTATGCGATGCAGGACGGCGTACTCGTCGATGCACTGCATATGGCGCGTCTCGTCGATGCACCGCCTCTCGCCACCGTCGTCTGATTGATCTGTTGTCAGATGAGTCCCCCGTATTCCTGACACGCACCTCTGCAAATGCGGCATAGGTCCCACGCGGAAAGTTTGTAGAATGGCGCGGACGTTGCGGGCATCGATTGCCGCTGCGTCCTTCATCTACTTCCGCGAGATCACGACCGATCATGGCGCCGCCCAAGTCTCTTCCCGACCCGATCGCACCGGCGCAACTCGACGCTTCCGGCTATGAATTCTCGGAGCAGATCGGGCATCTGCTGCGCCGTGCCTATCAGCGGCATCTCGCGATCTTCAGCCAGACCATCGACGACCCGCAGCTCACCGCGGTGCAATTCGCCGTGCTCAGTGCGAACCGCCGGCTCGGGCCGTCGTCGATGAGCGATCTCGGCAAGGCGACGGCGATCGACGGGGCAACGGTGCGCGGCATCATCGAGCGTTTGCAGGCGCGTGGGCTCGTCGAGTTGCAGAGTAGCCCCGACGATCGTCGCAAGAGCATCGTCGAGCTGACCGGCCGCGGGCTCGCGCTGCTCGAACAGACCACACCGACGGCCGCGCGCATCAGCGAGCTGACGATGAGCGACCTCAATGCCGTAGAGCGCGTCGCGGTGCTGCATCTGCTGCGCAAACTGTGCGGTCCGGACGGCGAGTAGCTTCCGGGCGCCAAGTGAACGCAAACCACTCGCAAGATGCGCTGCACCAACCTCGGGATGATTTGCAGTGGTGCGCTTTTATAGTGTGTACATGTTTTTCGGTGGTGCGTCGCGGTACCGGTGGAAAGCCCGATGTCAGTCTCGATGCGCTTTCGGAATGTTTTTAATATGTTGAATTCAAAAGGATTTTTATCCGTGTTCAACGACGATTCGGACGCGGGTAAACACCTCTAACCATGGCATGCTCATTGCAACTAATCTTGCAGTTACCGTGTGTACGCTCATTTTGCTACCAGATCGAGCGCGTCGGCGGTGCAGAGCTTCTATAGCCATCGGAGTCCCCATCCGGTTCCCTCGCCTGGAGTGCTATACATGAAGTGTTTCCTCAAACGGGTCTGCGCGACGTTCGGTGCATCGCTGGTTATGGCCGCGGGCGCTCTGCATGGGTCCGCTGCACACGCCGACGAGATCTCGGTGACGCAGTGGGGCAGCAGTCTCTACGGGCTGCCCTATGCGGTAGCGATGGACAAGGGGCTCTTCAAGAAAGCCGGCGTCGACATCACGGGCATTCTGACCTCGGGTGGCGGCGGCACGACGGTGCGCAATATCCTCGCGAGCAAGACGCCGTACGGCGAAGTCGCGGTGGCCGCGGCGCTCGCCGCGCAACGTCAGGGCCTCGATCTGGTGATCGTCAACGTCGGCACGCGCAGCGTCGCGGAAGCATCGATGGTGACGATGCCGAACTCGAACGTACACAGCGTCGCCGATCTGGCCGGCAAGAAAGTCGCGATCACGTCGCCGAAAGGTGTCTCCGAAATGCTGCTGCTAATGGTGCTGAAGGCCAAAGGCGTCGATGCGGACAAGGTGCAGCGCGTCGCGTCCGGCGGCTACGTGAACGGCCTGACGATGCTCGAGCAGGGCGCCGTAGCGGGTGCCGTGCTGATCGAACCGCTGTCGATCATCCGCAAGGACAAGTACCGCACCGTCTATCGCGCCGGCGACGTCCTGCAGCCGATGACTACCTCGGTCGGCATCACCACACGCGAATTCGCCAAGAGCCATCCCGACGAACTACGCGCGATCATCGCGGGTCGTCGCGCGGGTGTCGATGCGACGTATGCCGATCCGGTGGCCGCCGCAAAGCTGCTCGAAACGAGTTTCAAGCTCACGCCTGACGTTGCGCGCGAAGCAGTCGACAACATGGTCAAGTCGCACATGTGGAGCACCGGCGAATTCGATCGCGCCGAGCTCGATCGCATGACGGATGGTCTCAAGCTGATCGGCGAACTGAACGGCGACGTGGACTGGTCGAAACTCGTCGACACGAGCTTCCTGCCCGCCGACCTCAAAGCGAGGAGCAAGCTATGAAAGCGTGGAATGCGCCGCCCGCGTTGCAGATCGTCGAGACGTCGACAGCGCGGACGGCCGTGCCGCAAGAAGCGCATGTCGAGCTGACCGGCGTCACGCGCTACTTCAACAAGAACGGCTCGAAAGAGCTGTTTCATGCATTGGGGCCGATCGATCTGACGCTGACGAAGGGCGAGTTCTTCTCGGTGGTCGGACCGTCCGGTTGCGGCAAATCCACCTTGCTCGATGCACTCGCCGGTCTCGCGAAGCCGAGCTCCGGTACCGTCATGTTCGAGGGGCAGCCGGTGAAGGGTGTGCCCGACGGCGTCGGCGTGGTGTTCCAGGAAGACGCGTCGTTCCCATGGCTGACGGTGCGCGACAATATTTCGTTTGGTCTGCGTATGGCGGGTGTCGACGGTGCGGAGATCGCGCGCCGGGTCGATTACGCACTCGGCTTCATGGGTCTGAAAGATTTTGCGGGCGCGTATCCGGCGCAACTGTCGGGCGGTATGCGGCAGCGTGTGTGCATTGCGCGCACACTGGTGATCCAGCCGCGTTTGATCCTGCTCGACGAACCCTTTGGCGCACTCGATCAGCAGACGCGTCTGCTGATGGGCGACGAACTGCTGCGCCTGTGGCGCGAAACCTCGGCGACCGTGCTGCTGATCACCCACGCACTCGACGAAGCCGCGATGCTGTCCGACCGGGTCGGCGTGATGTCGGCACGACCGGGTCTCTTCATCGACATCGTCGAAACCGGTTGGGAGCGCTCACGCGACAGTCGCGTGGTGTCGACGCCGCGCTTCGGCGAAGTGAACGCGCGCCTGTGGGAGAAGTTGCGGGCCGAATCGCTGAAGGTCATGGGCATGCACTGACCGGACGAAGGAGTTCGAAGTGAAAACCGAAACTGTCGTACGGTTTGTCGTCGTTGCCGGGTTTGTCGCGCTGGTCGAGCTGCTGTGCCGTACCGGTGTGATTCCCGCGGCGGTGCTGGTACCGCCGTCGGCGATGGTGACGCACGGCATCGAGATGCTGCGTGGCGGCAAGTTCGATCGCGATATCGTCACGAGCCTGCTCGATATCGTGGCTGCATCGGTTGTGTCGGTATTGCTCGGCTTTGCGCTCGGGCTCGTGCTGCATGCGCTGCCGTCGGTGCGGCGGCCGCTCGAACCGCTACTGTCGAGCTACTACGCGGTGCCGACGTTCATCTTCTATCCGGTCTTTATCGTGCTGCTCGGCGTCGGCTCGCTGCCGATCATCGCCATCGCCGTGATGCTCGCCGTCGTTACGATGATCACCGCGACACTTAACGGGCTCGACCGGATTCCACGCGCGCTGCACAAGAGCGCCCAGGTGATGCGATTGTCGCCATGGCGCTCGGCGATCCATATCAAGCTGCCCGCGACGCTGCCGTACCTGTTCACCGGCGTGAAGCTGTCGGTCGCGTATGCGTTCATCGGCGTGATTGCCTCGGAGTTCATCCTGTCCGGATCGGGGATCGGCTACGCGATCGGTTATGCGTATAACAATTTTCAGAACGACGACATGTACTCGCTGATGTTGTTCGTTCTGGTGCTCGTCACGCTGGTTAACGTCGTGCTAAACCGGATCGATCACCGGTTCCAGGCGCGTCGGCAACAGTGATGTCACGGGCTACGGAGCGATCGTCATGAGACACTTTACTGATTCGTTGCTGGTCGCTGTGGCGATCGTCGTGTGCTGGCAATGTCTGCACTGGGCGGTCGGCGACAGTTCGATGGGTTCGCCATGGAGCACTGTGCAGGCGCTGTTCGGCATGCTCGGTACGGCTACTTTCTGGAGTAACGTCGGCGAGACCGCACGCGCACTTGCCTATGCGCTCGTCATCGCGCTGGCGGGCGGCGTTGCACTCGGTGTGCTGCTCGGCGTGAATCGCCTGTCGGGCCTCGTCGCAGAACCGATCCTGCTGAACCTGTATTCGCTGCCGAAGGTGACGCTGTATCCGCTGGTGCTGCTGGTATTCGGGCTCGGCCTGTCGGCGAAGGTTGCGTTCGGTGTGATGCACGGTCTGATTCCGATCCTGATGTTCACGATGAACGCGATCCGTCAGATGCGACCGGTGTACCTGCGCGCGTCGAAAACCATGCGGCTGTCGGCGTGGCGCACGGTTACTCACGTCGTGCTGCCGGCCATCTTCCCCGAAATCGTCTCGGGCCTGCGGCTCGGCTTTTCGCTGACGCTGCTCGGCGTGCTGATCGGCGAGATGTTTGCTTCGCAGCGCGGGCTCGGCTATCTGCTGACGAGCGCGATGAATCTCGGCGATATCCGCACGATCATGGCCGTCGCGCTGTTTCTGACCGTGTTCGCGCTGTCGTGCAACGGTCTGCTGATGATGGCCGACCGGCGCCTGAAACATCGCTGAGCGGTTGTGTACGATCGAATCCATTTCCGTTAAGAGAGGTAGGGACACCATGTACGACGTATTCCAGACGGACCGCCTGATCGACCTGTGGTTGACCGAAGACATCGGCTACTGCGACCTCACCGCACAGCTGATGATCGAAGCGCACGAGACCGGTGCGTTCTACATGAATGCACGCGAACCGCTGATCGTCGCCGGTATCGATGTCGCCGCGCGCGTGTTCCGGCGTTACGACTCGACGCTCGACGTTGTCGTGCGTGTGAAGGACGGCGACAAGGTCGATCCGGGCGCGGTGCTGCTCGACGTGCGCGGTAACGCGCGCAGCGTGCTGACCGCGGAACGTACTGCATTGAACATCGTGCAGCGGCTCTCCGGCATTGCCAACCTGACTGCGCAATACGTGGCGGCCGTCGCCGGTACGCGGGCGCGTCTGATCGATACGCGCAAGACAACGCCGGGTCTGCGGATGCTCGAAAAACATGCCGTGACGTGCGGCGGCGGGTTGAATCACCGGCTCGGTCTCGACAACGGCGTGATGATCAAGGACAACCATATCGCCGTGTGCGGTGGCATCTCGAAGGCTGTGCAACGCGCACGCAGGCAACTGCCGGTGCTGACGAAGCTGGAGGTGGAGTGCGATCGCCTGGAACAGGTCGGCGAAGCGCTCGAAGCGGGCGTCGACGTGATCATGCTCGACAACATGTCGGTCGCGGACATGACGCGTGCCGTCGAGATCGTCGGCGGCCGCGTGCAGCTCGAAGCATCGGGCGGTATCAACCTCACGACCATCGGTGCGATCGCGAAGACCGGTGTCGATTACATCTCCACGAGCAAGATCAACCAGGCGGCGTCATGCGTCGACATCGGTCTGGATGATACGGAGTAGCCGTCATGACGGCGGGCATCTTTTTCTTCGTGGTCGGTCCGAGCGGCGCCGGCAAGGATTCGTTGATCGAAGGCGCGCGGCGTCTCGACAGTCGGTTCTATTTCGCGCGCCGCGCGATTACCCGGCCTGCGGGATCTCCCGGCGAAGATCACGAAGCACTCGATGAAACCACGTTCGCTGAACTTGAAGAACGCGGCGAATTTCTGATTACGTGGTCTGCGCACGGTTTGCGTTATGGCCTGCGGCGGGATCTGCTAACGCTGCTCGCCGAAGGTCGTCATGTGATCGCGAACGGCTCGCGCAGCATGATCGCCGAACTGGCGACACGTGTGCCGCGACTCGTTGTGATCGAAGTGAGCGCGCCGGCCGATGTGCTGGCCGCGCGCATTCTCGAGCGTGGCCGCGAGACGCCCGAACAGGTGCGGCTCAGGGTACAGCGCGAAGTTGCACCACACGCGGCCGATGTCGAAACCTGGCGCGTCGTCAACGACGGCACGCTGGAGCAGGGCATCGAGCGTTTCATTGCGGCGCTGGAACATGCCACGAATCCGCCAGCCAGCGCGCCGCTACTGCGCGCGAAGCTCGCCTGCGAAGCGCTCGACGAAACGCAATACGAGGCGTTGCTGCACGACATCCTCGAGCTGCGTTACCCGGACCGCGAGATCGACCGGTTTTTGCTGCACGCATGCAGTCATCTCACCGATGCCGAAGTGCTCGGGCTCGCACGCGTCCGGGCGCGGCTCATGCCGCGCATCGAGTGGCACGAGCCGATCGTCGTCGATAAACATTCGATGGGCGGTATTCCCGGCAGCCGCATCACGCTGATTGTCGTGCCGATCGTCGCCGCGTACGGTCTGGCGATGCCGAAGACATCGTCGCGTGCGATCACATCCGCAGCCGGTACCGCCGACGCGATGGAAACCGTCGCGCGTGTCGATCTCACCGCGCAGGAGGTGCGGCGTTGCGTCGAAGAGGCGCGCGCCTGCATCGCGTGGAACGGCCGGCTCAATCATTCGCTGATCGACGATCGCATCAATGCGTTTACGCGACCGCTCGGGCTCGATACGAACCGCTGGTCGGTGGCGTCGATTTTGTCGAAGAAGGTGTCGGCGGGATCGACGCATGTCATCGTCGATCTGCCATACGGACCGCGCGCAAAGCTGCACACGGCCGACGAAGCGCGCGCGCTCGGCGATCTATTCGAATACGTCGGTACGGGCGTAGGCTTGCATGTGAAGGCGCTCGTCACCGACGGCAGCGGACCGATTGGTCGCGGCATCGGCCCAGCGCTGGAAGTGCGCGACGTCGGTCTCGTGCTCGACAACGATAGCGCTGCGCCCGCCGATCTACGCGACAAGGCGCTGACATTTGCCGCGCATATCCTTGCATGGGCGCCTGGTGTCGGCGACGTGATCGAGGGTCGGCGGATCGCTGCCGGGTTGCTGGCGAGCGGCGCGGCACGCAAGGCGTTCGAGCGTATCGTCGATGCTCAAGGACGCCGCGCGCAGCCGGTACTACCCGGCGCGCACGCGCAGGCGGTGCGCGCCGCGCACGGCGGCACGGTGATGTCGATCGACGGCTGGTCGATTGCGGGCATTGCGCGCGAAGCCGGCGCGCCCGCCGATGCCGGCGCGGGCATCGACCTGCTGTGCCGCGTCGGCCAGACGGTAGCGGCCGGCGACACGCTGTACCTGATTCACGCGAACGACGCGGCTGCACTCGATCGGGCCGCGACCCTGGCCGCGGCCACACTGCAGACGGGTTATCGAATAGAGTAAAGAATGACGAGTGAATGACCGGATGAGGAAATCGAAGTGAAAACGACCGTGGTGTCGAGCTGGCAGCAGTTCATGAACCTGACGGCCGAACTGGACGGATGGGCGTTTCGCGGCCAGCAGGATGCGAACTGGCTGCTGCAGAGTTCGCTGTCGCGCTACCTCGCGGCATTCGTGCCGGACCGTTCGACGTGGCGCATCCAGGAGCAGCGCGCCATTCGCATCTTTCGTCGCAAGGCGCACAACTATCTGTCCGACGTGCGTGCGCTGTCCGACGATCTACGCTGTCTCGGGCTGATGCAGCATCATGGCGCACCGACGCGCTTGCTCGATTTCACGAAATCGCCTTACGTCGCTGCGTTTTTCGCGCTGGAACGGGCCGTGTCCGATGCGGCGATCTTCGCGGTCAACACGCCCGCGCTATGGACCAACCGCGCTTATCCGACCACGACCCCGCACCTGACGCGCGACATGATCGATCCGCGGCGCAAGGGCAACTTCGAGAAATTCTTTCTGACCGACAAGAACCCGGTGATCTGGTTCGGCGAGCCGTCGGAGATGGACCAGCGTCTGATCGCGCAGGCCGGCACGTTTGTGCTGCCGGGGCTGCTGCAAAAGCCACTCGACGAGATCGTCAGCAACTATTCGAGCGACGACGAACTGCTGCGCAAGATCGTATTGCCGCCGTCGGTTCGTGAAGACGCGATGCGTTCGCTGTATCGCATGAACATTACGAACGCGTCGTTGTTTCCGGATATGGAAGGGCTCGCGCGATCGATCGCGCTTGAGCTGGAAATAGTCTGGCCGACTGCATCGGTAAAACACAGCGTCGATGATGCGTGAGTCGCGCGCCGCATGAGCGGAGCGCGGCAACGCAAACTATCGTGGTCGACATCCCTCTTGGGCGAACGTGGTCTCAAGGCTCGCACGCTTGTCGTAGACCCGACGATCGGGATCGTAGGCACGTGGATCGACGGGGCGCTTGTTTGCGATATCGAACTGTGGTGCGCCGACGGCGGGGAGATGCGGCGACGCTTTCTCCGCATCGATTTCCGACGCGAGCTGGGCGCAGCGCTTGTCGTCCGAAGCGGACGACGTGCCTCCCGGACGGCTAACCGCGGTAGCCGCGTTGGCTGCCTGAGGACTCAGGTACCGATGCGGCGGTGCTACCGCCGCCTGGGACGCGGCATCTGCTGCCCAAACGCCTGTCGAACCGATCGCTGCAACCAGCGTGGCGAGCGTGACGGATAAGCGAATCATCATGTTTTCCCATGCACGAATACGAAGACCCGCATTCTATTTTCATTGGCGACACCTTACTGTCATGAAAGGTGTAAAACTGTGATGAAAGATAGAAAACTGTATAAACATACAGTATAGTGTCTCATTCATTCCGCCTTCGCCGGCGCCCATAGTCGGCGGTTGAAGCACGCCGTGTGCCGTATGAGTTCAGGTCGCGAAGCCGGATCAACTCCTTCAGACGGTCAGCCAAATTGTCCTCTCACGGAACCATCCGCATCCGCGGAGCACGCCAGCACAATCTCAAGAACCTCGACCTCGACCTGCACACCGGCGAAATGACGGTGGTGACCGGGCCGTCCGGGTCCGGCAAGTCGAGCCTCGTGTTCGACACGCTGTATGCCGAAGGGCAGCGGCGCTACGTCGAGACGTTCAGCGCCTACGCGCGGCAGTTTCTCGACCGCATGGACCGGCCGCAGGTGGATCGGGTCGACGGTGTGCCGCCCGCCATCGCCATCGACCAGACCAACCCGGTGCGCAGTTCGCGCTCCACGGTCGGCACGATGACCGAGCTGAACGACCACCTGAAGCTGCTGTACGCGCGTGCGGCCGAACTGTTCGACCGCAACAACGCGCAGGCCGTGCGGCACGACACGCCCGAAACGATCTATGCCGAACTGGTGGCACGCGCGGCGGCGGACGACCCGCGGCTTGTGGTGACGTTTCCGGTCGAGTTGCCCGAATCGGCGTCCGATGCGGAGATCGAGCAGTGGCTGTCGGCGAGCGGTTACACGCGCGTGCAGGCGCAGCGCGAAGTTGCGTCGCCCACTGGCACGCGCAAGGTGCTCGATGTGGTCGCCGACCGCTTCCGGCTCGGCAACACGGACAAGGTGCGCGCGGTCGAGGCGATCGAAGCATCGCTGAAGCGCGGCGCGGGGCGTGTGAGCGTCTACGTGCTACCTGCGGACTCCGCTGCGAGCACTCCCGATGCAGAACCACAGATCTGGCGCTTCTCCACCGGCCTGCACAACCCCGATAGCGACCTGCGTTACGCGGACCCGCAGCCCGCGCTGTTCTCGTTCAATTCGGCGTACGGCGCGTGCGAAACCTGCCGCGGCTTCGGTCGCGTGATCGGCGTCGATCTCGGTCTCGTCATTCCAGACGCGCGCAAGACGCTGCGCGGCGGTGCGGTTAAACCGATGCAGACGCCGGCCTGGAAGGAATGTCAGGACGATCTGATGCGCTACGCGGCGAAAGCCGATATCCGTCGCGACACGCCGTGGGTGGAGTTGACCGATGCGGAGCGTCATTGGGTGATCAACGGTTCGCCGGACTGGAACGGCAAGTGGCAAACCCATTGGTACGGCGTGAAACGCTTCTTCGAGTATCTGGAATCGAAGGCGTACAAGATGCACATCCGCGTGCTGCTGTCGAAGTATCGCAGCTACACGCCGTGCGAAACCTGCGGCGGCGCGCGGCTCAAGACCGAATCGCTGCTGTGGCGTCTCGGCACGAAGCCGAATGCGGATGCGGTGCTCGAACCCACGCGCCGGTTTTTGCCGCGCGGTGTCGAGTGGTCGCGCAAGCAACTCGAAGCGCTGCCTGGGTTGACGGTGCACGACGTGATGCTGCTGCCTATCGAGCGCATTCGCCGGTTCTTCGACGACATCGCGCTGCCCAGCGCACTGCTCGACGATGCGTTGAAGCTGCTGCTCGCCGAGGTGCGCACACGGCTCAAATACCTGTGCGACGTCGGGCTCGGTTATCTGACGCTCGACCGGCAAAGTCGCACGCTGTCGGGCGGCGAAGTGCAACGGATCAACCTGACCACGGCGCTCGGTACGTCGCTGACCAAAACGCTGTTCGTTCTCGACGAGCCGAGCATCGGTCTGCATCCGCGCGACCTGAACCGCATCGTCGAAGCGATGCATCGGCTGCGCGATGCGGGCAATACGCTGGTCGTGGTCGAGCACGATCCGTCGGTGATGCTGGCGGCCGATCGTCTGATCGACATGGGGCCCGGTCCTGGCGAGCGGGGCGGCACGATCATTTACGACGGCACACCGGCCGGCATCCGCAGCGTTACCACGTTGACCGGCGACTATCTAAGTGGTCGCCGTCATGTCGCCGATGCCGCGCACTGGTCGCGACGTGAAGTCACGGCGGATACACCGCGCATCGTCCTGGAAGGCGCAAGCGAACATAACCTGCGCGACGTGACGGTCGAGATTCCGTTGCAACGGCTTGTCTGTGTGACGGGTGTATCGGGTTCGGGCAAATCGACGCTGCTGCAAGACGTGCTGCATCCGGCGCTTGCGCGCCACTTCGGCAACCCGACCGAATCGCCGGGCGCGTATCGCAACCTGTCGGGCGCCGAATACCTCAGCGATGTCGTGTTCGTCGACCAGTCGCCGATTGGCAAGACCGCGCGTTCGAATCCGGCCAGCTACGTCGGCGCATTCGACGAAATCCGCAAGCTCTTCACGAAGGCGCCGCTCGCGCAGCAGCGCGGCTACGGCGCGGGCATGTTTAGTTTCAACTCGGGCGACGGTCGTTGCCCGACGTGCGGCGGCTCGGGCTTCGAACACATCGAGATGCAGTTCCTGAGCGACGTGTACCTGCGTTGCCCCGATTGCGACGGACGGCGTTATCGCGCCGAAGTGCTCGAAGTGAAGATCGAGCGCGGTGCGCCGGCGCGCTCGCTTAGCGTCGCCGATGTGCTGGAGCTGACGGTCAGCGAAGCGATCGCATTTTTTGCCGACGACGCGGAAGTGCTGCGTGTCCTGCAGCCTATCGTCGACGTAGGGCTCGAATATGTGAAGCTCGGGCAGCCGGTGCCGACCTTGTCGGGCGGCGAAGCGCAGCGCCTGAAGCTGGCGGGTTTTCTCGCCGAGACCGCGCAGCCGCGTACTACGCGTACCGCAAAGCCGGCCGTAGCGGGGCGGCTCTTCATGTTCGACGAACCGACCACCGGGCTGCACTTCGACGACATCGCGAAGCTGATGCGCGCGTTCGGCAAGCTGCTCGCGGGCGGTCATTCGCTGATCGTGATCGAACACAATCTCGATGTGATCCGTGCCGCCGACTGGCTGATCGATCTCGGGCCGGAAGGCGGCGACGGCGGCGGGCTCGTGCTGTGCGCAGGCACACCCGACGACGTCAAGCAATGCGCGGCATCGCATACCGGCGCGGCGTTGATCCAGTACGACCGCGCGGTGGGCGCCGCCGTCGAGGCTACCGATGGTGTGCCGCTACAAACCTCGCTTGCCGCGGCACGTGCGCGCCGGGCGATCGAAGGCGATGACGTCGTGCGTATTGTCAATGCGCGCGAACACAACCTGAAGGCGCTCGACGTCGATATTCCGCACGGCAAGTTCAACGTGATCACCGGTGTGTCCGGTTCGGGCAAGTCGACGCTCGCGTTCGACATCCTGTTCCACGAAGGGCAGCGCCGCTATCTCGAGTCGCTGAACGCTTACGCGCGCTCGATCGTGCAGCCGGCCGGGCGACCCGAAGTCGACGCGGTGTACGGCATTCCGCCGACGGTCGCGATCGAGCAGCGCCTGTCGCGCGGCGGTCGCAAGAGTACCGTCGCGACGACCTCGGAGGTCTGGCACTTCCTGCGGCTGCTGTACGTAAAACTCGGCATACAGCACTGCATCCACGACGGCACGCCGGTGACGGCGCAAAGCGTCGAATCGATCGCGGCGCAACTGCTGCGCGATCATCGCGGCCAGCACGTCGGCCTGCTTGCGCCGCTCGTCGTCAATCGCAAGGGCGTGTACACCGATCTCGCGAAGTGGGCGAAGGCGCGCGGTAATACGCATCTGCGCGTCGATGGTGAATTCGTGCCGGTGGACCCGTGGCCGAAGCTCGACCGCTTCCGCGAACACACGATCGAATTGCCCGTGGCCGATCTCGTCGTATCGGCGGACGATGAAGCGGAGTTGCGTCGTCGGCTCGACGAGACGCTTGAGATTGGCAAGGGCGTGATGCATCTGCTGGCGCCGCTCGATGGTCTGCAGGATGCGTTAATGAAAGGGCGTGTAACCGCAGGCGTTGGCGACGTGAAGGTGCTGTCTACCAAACGCGCCTGCCCGGTATGCGGCACAAGCTATCCAGAACTCGATCCGCGGATGTTCTCGTACAACAGCAAGCACGGCTGGTGTACGACGTGCGTCGGCACTGGTCTCAAACTCACGCGCGAGCAACGCGCTGCTTATGACGACACTGTGTTGATCGAAGACGGTCGCGGTCGCGAGCAAAGCCTGCCGTCGGAGGAACAGGAACCCGAAGGCGTGGTCGACGAGCCGTGTCCGGACTGCAATGGCACGCGGTTGAATCCGGTCGCGGGGGCGGTCACGTTTAGCTCCAAAGCGATCGTCGATGTCGCGCGCTGGACGGTTACCGATACGCGTCGCTGGATCGACGGTCTCAAGCTGACCGGGCGCGACGCCGGTATTGCGCGCGATGTCGTCAGCGAGATCGGTAGCCGGTTGCAGTTTCTCGAAGAGGTGGGGCTCGGCTATCTGAGCCTCGACCGTGCTGCACCGAGCCTGTCCGGTGGCGAGGCGCAACGCATCCGGCTCGCCGCGCAACTGGGCAGCAATCTGCAGGGCGTCTGCTATGTACTCGATGAACCGACTATCGGTTTGCATCCGCGTGACAACCAGATCCTGTTGAACGCGCTGCGCAAGCTCGGCGACAAGGGCAACACGCTCGTTGTTGTTGAACATGACGAAGACACGATCCGTCGTGCCGACCACATCATCGACATCGGCCCAGGCGCGGGCAAGCGCGGCGGCACACTGGTCGCGCAGGGCAGTGTGGCTGATCTCGCCAAACAGTCCACGTCGCTGACCGGACAGTTTCTCGCACGACCGATCGCGCATCCGCTACAGCCACGCCGCACCGTCGAGTTGGCGCGCAAGAACAAGCCTGCGGTGCCGGAGCAATGGCTCACAGTGCACGGCGCAAAGCTGCACAACCTGCGCAATGTCACAGTCGGCATTCCGCTCGCGCGGCTCGTGGCCGTAACGGGCGTGAGCGGTTCAGGCAAATCGACGCTCGCGCGCGATGTGCTGATGACCAACCTGCTCGATGCGGTCGGCCGCTCGGTGCTGTCGTCGCCGGCCACGCGGCGTGCGCGTAACGCGGTTCAGAGCGCGCCCGCGGCGAACCGCCGTTCGAGCGTGCTTGCGCGCAGCGCACCGCGTCCTGCGTACACGGTGAACCACGTATGGCAGGGCTGCGAATCGATCACCGGCTGGGAAGCGATCGACCGCGTGCTCGAAGTCGATCAGACGCCGATCGGCAAGACACCGCGTTCGTGCCCGGCGACCTATATCGGCGTGTGGGACACGATCCGCAAGCTGTTTGCCGATACGCTCGAAGCGCGGGCGCGCGGCTACACCGCGTCGCGTTTCTCGTTCAATACCGGCGACGGCCGCTGCCCCGCATGCGAAGGCCAGGGCGTCCGTACCATCGGTATGAGCTTTCTGCCCGACGTGAAGGTGCCGTGCGATGTGTGCCACGGGCAGCGTTTCAATCCGGAAACGCTCGCGGTGAGCTGGCGCGGCAAGAACATCGGCGATGTGCTGACGATGGAAATCGACGAAGCCGTCGAGTTTTTCGCGCCGATGTCGAACATCGCGCATCCGCTGCAATTGATGAAGGATGTCGGGCTCGGCTATCTGACGCTGGGTCAACCTTCACCGACGCTGTCGGGTGGCGAAGCGCAGCGTATCAAGCTGGTCACCGAGCTGAGCAAGGTCCGCGACGACATCACACGACGCGGGCAGAAGGCGCCGCACACGCTGTACGTGCTCGACGAACCGACGGTCGGGCTCCACATGGCCGATGTCGCGAAGCTGATCCGCGTGCTGCATCGGCTCGCCGATGCGGGACATAGCGTCGTGGTGATCGAGCACGATCTCGACGTGATCGCCGAAGCGGACTGGATCATCGATCTCGGCCCCGAAGGCGGTGCGAGCGGCGGCACGATCGTCGCAGCGGCTGCGCCGGAGCAACTGGTGCGTGTGGCGCGGAGTCACACGGGCGAGGCGCTGGCGCCGGTACTGGCGCGCAGTGGCGATCAGCCCGCGGTGGAAGCGCAGGTTAGCGTTGGGTGAGAGTTAGAAGATGCGTTCGCCGTGCCTGCGCAGTGCAGAGTGTGAAGTGGCACGGCGAACGTCATCGTGAGTGGCTCGTACTTATTTGGTGGTGTAGCCACCATTGATCAACAACGTCTGACCGGTAATCCACCAGCCGTCCGTCACGAGATGGCGGATCAGCGGCACGACATCCTGAATGTCGGTTAGCCCCGTCTTGCTGAACCCCGACAGCGATGCAGCGGTCTTGTGATACGCGACCGCATCCGCGCCTTCGGCGGGGTAGAAGAACGGCGTATCCATCGGCCCCGGTCCGACAGCCGTCACTGAAATGCCGCGCGCACCAAATTCCTTCGATGCCGCCCGCGTGAAATGCTCGACGGGTGCCTTGCTGCCCGCATAGCTCGCGTAGAAAGGTGTGAACGCACCGAGCAGCGACGTGACGAGCGTCACGAGCTTGCCGTTGTCCTCGAGATGCTTGCCTGCCTCCTTGATGAAAAAGAACGCGCTCTTCGAGTTGACCGCGAACATGTCGTCGTACTCGGCTTCGGTAATCTCGACGAACGGTTTTTTCAGAACCTTGCCGACCGTGTTGATCGCGATGTCGATGCGGCCGAAGGCGCTCTTTGCGTCGGTGAACAGTTTCTCGACTGCGGTCGCCGTCGTTAGATCGGCCTGAAATGCACGCGCGTCGGCACCGGCTTGCTTGATGGCCGCGACGGTTTGTTCCGCCGCGTCCGCCGTCGCTGCGCTGTTGTAGTGAACCGCCACCGCTTTTACGCCGTGCGCCGCGAGATCGCGCGCGATCAGGCCGCCCAGATTCTTGGCGCCGCCCGCGATGAGTGCGACCTTGCCGTTGAGCGAATGATCTGCCATGAAAACCTCCTCGTTACGATGGGACGTTCCAGTCTAGACAAAACATTGTTAAAGATAATCTAGTGAATACTGGATTAATTATCCCGATTCCTGAACAATCGATTCGTGCCAAAGGAAGACGGATATGGACCGACTCGATCAATTGAAGGTGTTCGTGCAGATCGCCGAGATGGGCAGTTTCATCAAGGCCGCGAACCGGCTCGAACTGCCGCGCGCGACGGTGTCCGCGGCGATCCAGCAACTCGAAGCCGCGATGGGCACGCGTCTATTGCACCGGACGACGCGCACGGTGCAGCCGACCGCCGATGGTCTGCTGCTCGTCGAACGCGCGCGCGAACTGCTTGCGCATGCCGACGAACTCGATGGGCTGTTCCATGCGCGACTCGATGTGAGCGGCCGACTCACCGTAGATGTGCCGAGCCGGATCGCGCGTCGTCTGATCGCACCGATGTTGCCGGGGTTGCTGCGGCGTCATCCGAAGCTGGAGCTGGCGCTGCGTTCCACCGATCGTTCGATCGACCTGATCCAGGAGGGCGTCGACTGCGTGATACGCGTGGGGGAACTGACGGATAGCAGTCTCGTCGTCAGGCCGCTTGGGCATATCGCGCTGATCAACTGCGCGAGTCCCGGTTATCTGAACGAACATGGCGTGCCGGCGCATCCGCTGCAACTGGAGCGCGAGCACTGGATGGTCGGCTACGCGTCGCCGACAACCGGGCGCGAACTGCCATGGGAATATCTGACCGATGGCGAAGGGCGCGCGTCGTATGTGGCGGTGCCGAGTCGCGTTATCGTCAACAACGCTGAGAACTATATTGCGTGCTGTCTCGCTGGCGTAGGGTTGATCCAGATTCCGCGCTTCGACGTGCAGTATCTGATCGATCAGGGGCGGCTCGTGGAAGTGATGCCGGAGTGGCGTGCGGCATCGATGGATGTGTCCGCGCTGTATCCGCACCGGCGGCAGCGCTCGCGGCGGCTCAATGTGTTTATCGACTGGTTCGAGGAACTGATGCAACCGCACCTTGAGCATGCGCGTTAGGCGTGTCATGGTGTGCTGCGATTACTCGGTTTCGAGTCAGGTTCGGGACATCAATCGTTACCGCGTGCGACCGCTCTCGTACATTGCGCCATGCATATGCCGTAGTTCGTACTACGGCATATGCCGATGCGTATCGTTTGACACGTACCGTTTGATCTTCAATTTTTCTCAATGAGAATTTTCGTGCTCGCTATCGATTCGATACGTACGCGCCGACGTACTTCCTCTTGCTAAAGCGGCGCGGCCTTCTCGCAAGGCACTTTCGGTGATCGGCAGGCAACACGACAGCGACCCGCTGTCGTCGTACCAATCCTCATCAATACAGAAATTCGTACATCGATATAAGCAAATATCGGTGGACCGGTTTTATTTCAGACCATTACATTCTGGGTTCCTTATAAAAAGAGATACCACGATGCAGCGGAAAATCTATAAGAAATGATGGCCTGATTTCGTAGTCGGGTTGTTGCGACCTGCGTTTCGTCGCGCGGAAAACCTGCTTCCAGATCGCCCGTAATCCCTCTCTCGTACATTTCCATCGCTGGCTTCTCGTCGTAGAGGCCGGATGGGTCACGTCGTGCCTAAGCATCGGCGAGATCTCTTATATAAACAACAATGGGTACTTCGAAAGGTAGCCTGCATTCCATCGGATTCCGACTGATCTGCGTCGGACTGGCGAGTCTGTCTGGCGTGGCCGCATATTCCGTTAGCGCACAGGAAACCACACCGGCCGTTTCCGCAAGTGCGGCGATTACCGCAAGCACACCCGTGGCCGCAAGCGCAGCGCAAGACGTGGTCAAGGGCGATGCCGTGAGTCTCAAACCGGTCGTCGTAACCGGATCGCGGATTCCCCGTTCGCAAAAGGAAGGACCGACGAGTGTGACGGTCATCACCAGCAAGGACATCGAGAGCAAGGGTTACCGGAATGTCTACGATGCGCTGGCGCAGCAAACCCAGAATACGGGATTTACCGAGGGTGCGGACTACGGAAATACCTTCACGCCTGCGGCAAACACGATCGATCTGCGCGGACTAGGACCCAATCACACGCTGGTACTGGTCGATGGACACCGGGTGGCCGATTATCCGGTCGCCTACGACGGCAACGTCAACTTCGTGAACCTCGCGAATATTCCGTCCGAGATGATCGACCGGATCGAGATCCTGAACGGCGCTGCGTCGGCAGTCTACGGTTCCGATGCGATCGCGGGCGTTGTGAACATCATCATGAAGAAGCATATCGATGGTGTGGAGGTGAACGTGAAGGGCGGCACAACACAGGGAGGCGGCGGTACCAACGGTCGCCTGCAGATATCGGGCGGCAAGGACTTCGGCGCGCTGAGTACCGTCTTCGGCATCGAGGTCAGCAAGACCAATCCGATCTGGTCGGCGCAGCGCGACTTCATGTCGTCATCGACGCTCGAGGGAGAGACGCCGACCTCGATCTGGTCGCGCCAGAATCTCGATACCGGACAGTACCTTGGTGGGCCTGCCGCTTGCGGTGCGCTCAGCGGTATCCATGCATTTGGCGGCAGCGTAACGAGCGTCAATGGACAAGGCGGCTCGTATTGCGGCAGCGGCAAGGCGAGGCCGGACTTCTGGACCACCCAGACAGACAACAGTAGCGAGAACGTCTATGCGGGATTCGAGTACCGTCTGAATGACAAGACGACGCTGTTCGGCACGGCCTCAGGTGCATGGGATCAAACCAGAAACAATACGCGCGGACCGATCTGGACGTCGGCCGCGGCGACTACCGGTTACTTTTTCAACCAGACGACGGGCGCAGATGAGGTGTGGAGCAAACGCTTTGCGCCGGAGGAGATTGGCGGCGCGACAGCGTGGGACAAGCAATGGAACGATGTGTCCGGCAATCTTGCTCTCGGTGTGCGCGGTGCAATCGGCGACAGTAGCTGGAACTACGAGGCGACTTATAGTGCGTCCGGCTATCAGAGCCGCGCGACAGTGCCGCGTCTGGATTCATCCATCAATACGTACTATCTGGGACCGCAACTGGGCACAACCGCTGGTGGCGTGCCGATCTACGCACCCAATGCTAACCGCTTTGCAACGCCGCTCACGGCGTCGCAGTTCGCATCGCTTTATAGCGAATCCGCGAGCCAGAACAATACGTGGACGCAGAATCTCAGCCTCAGTGCTAACGGCGATCTGTTCAAATTACCGGCTGGTATGGTCAAGGGAGCCGGCGTGCTCGAGTACGGTACGCAGGGGTTCAGCAATACGGCCGATCCGCTGATCTACCAGGGCGCATACGACAACGCTAACGATACGGGAACCTTTAGCGGCAATCGCAAGCGCTATGCGGCTGCTGTCGAACTCAACATCCCGATCATTCATCAACTTGATGCGACCGTGGCGGGTCGCTATGACGACTACTTCTATAGCGGTCGCAGCGCGGGAAAATTCACCTACCAGCTGGGCCTCGAATATTGACCGATCAACACCTTCCTTGCGAGAGGCAACTACGGGACGAGTTTCCGCGCACCCGATATGAATTATCTCTATCAGGGCAAGCAGAAGGGTTACTTCGAGAGCACCACCGACTATTACCGCTGCAATCAGTCCGGTGAGCCCTTAAGCAATTGCGAGTTCGCGAATGTTTCCCCGGGCTCCAACTATATCCAGACCGGCAACACGAACCTCAGGCCGGAAAACGGCACATCGTGGGGATATGGATTTGTGCTGTCGCCGACTGCGGACGTGGATTTCTCGGCCGATTACTACAACATCCGCATCGACAACCTGGTCACGGTGATCGATCCGGATAACCTGTTGCGTACCGAAGCAAAATGTCGCGAGGGACAACTCAACATCAACTCGCCGGATTGTCAGGACGCGCTGTCGCGCGTGGTGCGCAATCCACTGACGGCAGTGCTTAACCCCGGCGCGATCAACGAGATACTCGTGAACCCGATCAACGCGGCGATGGAGCGGACCAGCGGTTTCGATCTGACCGGCAAGTGGCGTTTCAAGACACACGGATACGGGAATTTTTTGTGGACCGCCAATTTCACGAAAGTCTTGAGCCACAAATACCAGCAGTACGCGAACGGTCCGGTGCAGGACTTGCTGCATTCGCTGCAGAATCCCACTGGTAACCCGGAGTGGCCGGACAAGCTGACCGTCAGCGTGACCTGGTCGATTGCCAAATGGATTTCGACCTTGCAGGTCGAGCGCTACGGCAAGGTGCCCAATGCGGCGCAGACGGCGTACCTGTCGCCGACGGCGCTAGCCAACCTGAGCGTGGCGCATGAGTTCAGCAAAGACACGTCGGTCACGCTGATCGTGAACAACCTGATGAACACCATCAAGCACGACGATTCCGGCGGATGGCCGTACTATACCGTTGGCTACTACATGCCTTACGGGCGGACCTTCTGGCTGGAATTCGATCACCGCTTCAACTGAGCACTACTGGAGAACCAGAACATGAACATTCGACTTCATCATCTGGCGGCATCGATCATGCTGATTGCATCGAGCGCGGGCTTTGCTGCTACCGCACCGTCTGCCGCCCCGACCGCGACCGTACATTTACCGCCTGGCATCGCGTGGCAGCAGGGCGATGTCGACGCAGCATTCGCATTGGCTAAGACCTCCGGCAAACCGTTACTGCTTTATTGGGGCGCTGTCTGGTGTCCGCCTTGCAACCAGGTCAAGGCAACCATTTTCAGTCAGCAGGCATTCAAGGATCGTTCGTCGTTTTTCGTTCCGGTCTATCTCGACGGCGACAGTGCGAATGCGCAGAAGGTAGGCGAGCGATATAAAGTGCGCGGCTATCCAACGATGATCCTGTTCAAACCCGATGGAACCGAAATCACCCGGTTGCCTGGCGAGGCCGATCCCGATCGCTACATGCAGGCGCTATCGGCGGGCTTGAATGCAGCGCACCCGGTCAAGCAGACCTTTGCGATCGCACTGAAAGACGGCGCGAAACTGACTCGCGACGACTGGCGCATGCTGGCCAACTACTCATGGGACACCGATGGCGATTTGCCGGTGCCGGAGGATCGCATCAGTGCGACGTTGCAAACGCTGGCTCGACACGCAAAGGCCGATCACGCACCGGCCGAGTCGCAGCGGCTTGAGTTGACCGCGGTGAACATCGCCGCATCCGGCGATCCGAAACAAAGCAGCACGCTAGACAAGGCCGCTGCGCTGGCAACGTTGCATCAGGTGTTGCAAGACCCCAAGCTTAGCCGCGACGACTTCGATGCTCTGATCGAGAGCCCCGCGGACGACACGACCTATCTCGTCGGCAAGGGCACGCCGGGACAACGCGATCTCGCGAAGCAATGGGACGCGGTGCTCACGCGTCTGGCCGCCGATAGTTCGTTGTCGACGACCGACCGCCTGTCGGCGCTCGATGGCCGGGTGAACCTCGCGCGACTCGACACGCCGAAACCGGCACCGCTCGCTAAACCGCTACTCGATGCAGTGCGCGAGCAGGTAGCCGCGGCGGACAAGGCAACGACCAGTGCGTGGGAACGGCAGTCGGTGATCAGCGAAGGAGCCGAGACGCTGACTGATGCCGGGTTGATCGATGAATCGGATACGTTGCTGAAGTCGTCGATGGGACGTTCGCCCGCTCCGTACTATTTCATGTCGGAACTCGCAGCGAATGCGAAGGCACGTGGCGACAAGGCTGCTGCACTCGACTGGTACCAACGTGCGTACGATGCATCGAGCGGACCGGCGACCCGTCTGCGCTGGGGCGCGAACTACTTCGCTGGAGCCGTCACACTTGCACCTGACGACACTGCACGCATCCAGCACGTTGCATCGGATCTGCTCGTGCAGGCCGGTCAGACGCCTGGCGCGTTCTATGGCACCAACCGACGCGCACTGAACAAGGTCGTCACGCAACTCGCGCAGTGGAACAAGGGCGGGGCACACGATTCGACGGTGAAGGTGATCGTCAAACAGTTCGAAGGCGTGTGCAGCAAGCTGCCTGCCGGCGATGCGGCGCTAGCGACGTGTGAAAGTCTGATCCGGCCGGTTAAGGTTTGAGATTGAACAGCAGGACGAACGGTGCAAGCGATGCGCTGCGGTGATCCGCAGCGCACGCGTATTAATTCTGCGACCCCAGCCAAGCATCCGTCAGCCCAACCTCATAAGCAGCAATCAACTGCTGTAGATGCGTACTGGGATGGTACGCATCGGCGAACATATAAATCTGATCCGCATTGGGCGCCACATAGGTGGACGGACTACAAAAAAGCGCGCTGTCGGAATCCGCCGCATAGGGAATCGGCAAGGGAATTGGCCCGCACGCCACCTGTGTAGCGTTGCTGCCGTCGTACTGGAACCCAAGGCTCTGGAAATTAGCGGCGGTCTGATTGAAGAACGTATAAGCGTCGATCTGTAGCACGGCCGCAGAAGAAGGCAATGCAGATGCCAGCGCCGTATTCAACGCCTGCGTGATCTGCTGCAACGCCTGCATCGAACCTGGCAGTTGCTGCTCCGCCGCCGCACCGGCCGGTGTCTTGCTGAGATCAGGTACGTTCTGCACCGCAACGTGCTTCGCGCCGTTTGCGAGCAACGTCTGCACGATGCCGGCCAACTGAGTACCCACCTGTGCAGCAGTAGGCAAAACCGCTGTCAACGCAGTGGCCGGATCGGTTCCGGACTGAACCGCATTCACCCACGCGCCATAAACATCCTGCACATCGTTACCGCCGGCCTGTATCAGCACAAGCTGATGTGTGTTGAAGCGTTGATGCTGACTGAGGTAAGCCGAGACCTGCGAGGTGACCGGCGTTTGCAACTCGCCGGTGTCGCCGGTGGCATCGCCGGGATTGGGCGGATTCGCCACACGCGCACCGCCTTGTGCATAGCCGAACCCGTTGGGGAGAGTGACGCTCGGTTGGCCGAAGCCGCCTGTCAAGGCCGGCGTCAACGTGACGTTGTAGTGCGCGGCGATTCGCTGTACTGCGATCAAGCCTGGATTAGTGGTGTAGCGACCGCCGCCGAATCCGCTAGCGTACGCATACGTACCGACGTCGGACAAACTGTCGCCGAACGACACGACCTGTTCGATCCGGTTTGGGTTATCGGAGGAAATACCGCCGCCACCGCAGGCGGACACTGTCAGGCAAGCAGCGCAACTCAGGACAAGATGCGACCAGGACCTTGAACCCATAAGCACCTCGGCAGGTAGGAGTGAAGGCAAAGCAGCGCTTGCTGCCTTGCATAGCAATGCCAAGGTTCCACGTTGTACCGATCTGCTGGCGGATAGTCAACGTGATTGAACGTCTGAAAAACCGGCTTCGTCGTTAGCAACCTTCGCACGACGAAGCCGTTTCCCGCTTAGCCTCCCAGCGCCGGATCGCTCTTGCTGGCACGGCCCGTTTCGACGTGTCCACCCAGACGACGGACGAAGCTTTGATCCGTATCGACGGTGATGGTCAGGTCGTACCAGCCGTATACCTTGCGCAGGTCGAAATACAGCGTCTGGGTGTCGCCGCCGCGCACGCGTTTCGTGATGACGTGACCCGGGTTGTACGCATCCGCGATCGTAAACGTGCAGGCGGTGGTACCGGTATTGCGCAACCGCAGATCGAGGTTGCCGTTCGCGACGTCGTAGCCTTCCGCGACTTCCGGAATAGCCGTTGCGCCGTTGCTACCGTCGAGTCCCGCCAGCGTCCCTGCAAAGCGGCGCAGGAAGCTGTTCGGTCCATACACCGTGTAGTCGAACGCACCTTCATGCTTGAACGGCAACAGGTAGTCGACGAGACGCTTGCCGGCTTCGACCGTGTACGTGCGCGGCCCATAGATGCTGCCCGCCGAATACACGAGCAACGATACGGCGGCACGGCCCGTGTTGACGAAGCGCATCGTGAGACGGCTGCTGCCGGAGTCGTGAGCGACACGCACAAAGGTTTCGTAAGGCAGCGCGCGCAGCGGACGCACACCGGCTTCCTGTGTCGGTACGGACTGCTGGGCAGGCGGCACCGGTACATAGTCGGGATGGCGCAACTGATCGGGCGGCACGTAGCCGGCCGTGCTCGGCAGCGAGGGGAACGCGTCGTTCGGGTTGATGAAGTTGAACGCGGACGTGAGGTCGCCGCTCACTGCACGGCGCCACGGCGTGATGTTCGACTCGGGGATGTTGTACTGCTTGCCGAAGCGCGCTTCGATAAAGCGGATCACCGATGTATGGTCGAACAGTTCCGAGCACACCCAACCGCCTTTCGACCACGGCGACACGGCGATCAACGGCACGCGCGGTCCCATCCCGTACGGGCCGGCTGCGTAGCTGCTGTTGCCGGCGAAGTTTTCGTTCGAGGTATCGACGGTCGACAGGCCGTTGGTGCCGTTCGGTGCGAACGGCGGCGGCACGTGATCGAAGAAACCGTCGTTCTCGTCGTAGTTGATCAGCAGGACCGTCTTGCTCCACAGGTCCGGGTTCGACGTCAGCACCTGCAGCACCTGGTCGATGTACCACGCGCCGTAGTTGACCGGCCAGTTCGGGTGTTCGCTATACGCTTCCGGTGCGACGATCCACGAGACCTGCGGCAACGTGTTGTTCTGCACGTCCTGGCGCAGGATGTCGAAGAAGGTGCCGCCCGCGGAAACGTTCGTGCCGGTGCGCGCCCTGTCGTACAGCGGGTTGCCCGGCTGCGCATTGCGGTACTGGTTGAAGTACAGCAGCGAGTTGTCGCCGTAGTTGCCGATGTAGGGATCGTTGGTCCAGCCCCACGAACCCTGCGCGTTGAGCCCGGTCCCCTGGTCCTGGTAAATCTTCCACGTGATGCCGGCGTTTTGCAGGACTTCCGGAAACGTCGTCCAGCCGTAGCCGAGTTCCGAGTTGTCGATCACCGGGCCGCCGCCGCTGCCGTCGTTGCCGACCCAGCCGGTCCACATGTAGTAGCGGTTCGGATCGGTCGGTCCGAGCAGCGAGCAATGATACGAGTCGCAGATCGTGAACGCGTCGGCGAGCGAGTAGTGGAACGGCATGTCGTCGCGCGTCAGGTAAGCCATCGTCGTGGTGCCCTTCGACGGCACCCACTGGTCGTAGCGGCCACCGTTCCACGCGGCGTGCGTGCTGCTCCAGTCGTGCGGCAGATCCTGCAGGAACTGCAGGCCGAGGTTCGGTGCGGTGGGATGGAACGGCAACACGGTGCCGGCTGCGCCGTCGGCGGTGAGCGGCTGGTTCCACACGGGCTGGCCGGTCGGCAGATTGATGGCACGTGTATCGCCAAAGCCGCGCACGCCCCTCAACGTGCCGAAGTAATGATCGAACGAACGGTTCTCCTGCATCAGCACGATGATGTGCTCGACGTCGCGGATGCTACCGGTCTTATTGTTGGCGGGAATCGCGAGTGCATTGCGGATGCCGAGCGGCAGCATCGACAGCGCGGTCGCGGAACCGGCAGCCTGGGCGGCTGCGCGTAGAAAATCACGGCGATTTTTTGAGGTCATGTTGAGCTTGGATCTTCAGTAAGTGGGTAGAGCGACGGTGCAAACAACTCGGCACGGCACCGTTCCGGGGGCAGCAACTTCAATCGACGGTGTGAATCACGGGTGGGGCGAGACTTGCAGATGCGGATGCGGCTGTGCCATCGGCTTGCGACGAAGCAGCGGCGGGTGTGGCAACGATCGTGGAGGGCGAGACGTTGAAAGCGGAGGCGGATGGCGCGCTGTCCTGCGCCGATTGAGACGATTGAGCCGACGAAGCAGCGGCGTCGGACGCGTGGGCGCCGTCGTCGCTGCAGGCTGCGACGAGTGCGCAGCAGCAGAACGCCAGCACCACAGTGGGGCGTTGGAGCTGGCTGATTAAACGTTTGCTACGGCGTACAGCGAAACTGCGGAATTCTGGGGGGAATTCGGGGGACATGACGCTCTCCGGCACTCAAGCAGATTGCCGGGCGACGTGTCGACGCACGTTGGCCCTGCAGTCAACAAGCATAACCAGTAGCGTGTTTAGGAATTGTGAATCCGGTGCGATGACCTTGCCGCTCCGGATGGTGCTGCGTTCAAGCTTTCGGGAACGTTACCGCATGTGCGCCGATTTAGCTATCGCGCGTCGTGTCAACGAACGCTGCGATCGCGTCGTTCAGTGCACCGGGTACATCGCGATGCGGCGAATGTCCGCAGTCGTTCAGCTTTGCCAGTTGTGCTTGCGGCACCTGTGCGGCGATCGTTTCGATCTGCGCCATGGTGCCGTAGTGATCGTCATGGCCTTGCACCGCGAGCAATGGACAGCGAATGGCCGACAGCCGCCCGACGATGTTCCAGGCGCGAAACGCCGGGTCGAGCCAGATGTCGTTCCAGCCGTAGAACGCGGAATCGACGTCGGCATGATAGCGCGAGAGCCGTTCGCGCAGGTCGGTGGTTTCGTAGAGGTGTTTCGCTTCGCGGATGCCGTCGATCGTGA
Organism: Paraburkholderia sp. CHISQ3; assembly: GCF_030464945.1. Lineage (NCBI taxonomy): Bacteria > Pseudomonadati > Pseudomonadota > Betaproteobacteria > Burkholderiales > Burkholderiaceae > Paraburkholderia > Paraburkholderia sp. CHISQ3. The sequence continues at coordinate 104,995 of NZ_JALPRG010000017.1, read as the reverse complement.
CGTCCTCGACGAACACATGCGGCGCGATTGCGATTGCGCCGGCCAGCGCGGCGGGGAATGCTGCCGCGTACAGCAGCGCGATCGAACCGCCGTCGCTATGGCCGATCACCCACATCCGCGCGCGTGTTTCTGTGTCGACGCCGAGCGCGTCGAGCAGGGCGGGCAGTACGTCATGCGCCTGGTGGTGCATGAAATCGATGGGCCAACGTTCGGCGTGCGGGCGTGGTGTGGAGTGTCCATAACCGGGCCGCGAGTAGACGAGTCCGCGCATGCCGAGCCTGGCGCAGAGCGTGTGTGGCCAGTTGCGCCACGTTGCAACCGAGCCGGCGCCTTCGTGCAGGAACACCGCGAGCGGCGCGTCAGGTGCGCTCGCTTCGAGCCAGCGGTATTCGATGCGCAACGCATCGCGTGTCGCTGTGGCGGGTAACGTAGCGAATTCGCTGGCTGTGGCGGCGGTCGTTGCGTTCGACGGAAGCGGCATGGCGTTTCTCGGAGCCTCAGAGCAGTTCCCGCAGCTTGAAGCGTTGAATCTTGCCGGTCGCGGTTTTCGGCAGGTCGTCGACGAAGATGATATCGCGTGGATATTTGTACGGAGCGAGCCGCTCTTTCACGAATGCTTTTAGTTCGTCGGCGAGTGTGCCCGAATCGACGGCGCTCTGCTTCAGCACGACGAATGCGCATGTCTTGACGAGGCCGCAGTGATCGACGCCGACGACCGCCGCTTCGAGCACCGCATCGTGCTGGACCAGCACCATCTCCACTTCCACCGGCGAGACGTACTGGCCGCTCACCTTCAGCATGTCGTCGCTGCGTCCTGCGTAGACGTAGCAGCCGCTTTCAAGCCGCCGATACTTGTCGCCGCTCCTGATCCATTCGCCGAGAAACGTTGCGCGCGATTTCTCGCGATTGCTCCAGTACATCAGCGCGGCACTCGGCCCCTTGATGTACAGGTCGCCAACGTCGCCATCGGCCACCGGCTGGCCCGCTTCGTCGCGCAGCTCGACGTCGTAGCCGGGCACGGGCCGCCCGGTCGTGCCGTACTGCACATCGCCGGCGCGGTTCGACAGGAAGATGTGCAGCATTTCTGTCGAACCGATTCCGTCGAGTATGTCGCAACCGAAGTGCGCCGCGAAGCGCTCGCCGACTTCGCGCGGCAGCGCTTCGCCGGCGGACGTACAGATGCGCAGCGCCACGTCGGCGCGTGCGGGCAGGTTCGGACACACAAGCATATTCGCGTAGAGCGTCGGCACGCCGTAGAAGATCGTCGGGCGATGACGCACGAGCCGCTCGAACACGGCGTCGGCGGTGGGGCGTCCAGCCATCAGGATCGCGGTCGCACCGACTGTGAGTGGAAACGTGAGCCCATTGCCAAGCCCGTATGCAAAGAACAGCTTGGCCGCCGAGAACACGACGTCGTGTTCGCCGATGCCGAGTATCGGTTTCGCGTACAGCTGCGCGGTCCAGTACAGGTTGGCGTGCGTATGAACGGTGCCCTTCGGCTTGCCGGTGGAACCCGACGAGTAGAGCCAGAATGCGATATCGTCGGCGCCGCTCGAGGTGGCGCGCACGGCGGGCGGTGCATGCTCGATCAGATGACTCAATACATACGCGCAGGGCAGGTCGCCTGCGCCAGGTTGCGAGGCGATCAGCATGCAGCCGTCATGTTCGGCGTCGCTCAACGCTTGCGCGATGACCGGCAACAACGCGCCCGATGCGATCACCGCGCGCGCGTGGCTGTGCGTGAGCATATAGACGTAGTCGGCGCAGGTGAGCAGCGTATTCGCGATCACCGGTACGACGCCTGCATACAACGCGCCGAGAAACGCGACTGGCAACTCGGCGGTGTCGTACATCACGAGCAGGATGCGTTCCTCCGCGTGAATGCCCAGCGAGCGCAGCGCGGTCGCGAAGCGGCGCGCGCGGTCTTCGAGTTCGGCGTAGCTCGTCGCGCTCGTATCGTCGATATAGGCGGTCTTCGCGGCGCGCGTTCGATTGAGATCGAACAGATGCGCCGCGAAGTTGAAGCGCGCGGGTGGCGCTGCTGCGATTTCCTGTGCAGGCGGGCTCGCCGGTGTGTCCAGCAGGGCTTGCATGGTTCCTCCAACGGTGGGGCGGCGTGCGCTCGATCGGTGTCGATGAGATCGCGAGGCGATGGCGATGCGTGCCGATCGGATCAGGCCGGTGTGAATTCGATCGCGCCTTGTGGCAGCAGATACAGGATCAGTGCTTCGCCGCCCGCGACCGTCGGACGATGCGCGCTACCCGGCCCGTAGACACACCAGCCCGCCGGGTGACCATCGAACGTTGCGCCTGCGTCGAGCGGCATGATCAGATCGATTTCGCCGTTCGGATGGACGTGGTGCGGACCGGCAAGATCTTTCATGTCGACGACATCGACCGAGAAGCCGTGGGTTTCCGGCAGCGCCTTGAAGATGCGTCCGTAGCGGATGCCGCCGCCCTCGCGATTGCACAGCCAGCCCTCGGCGACACCGGTGCGGCATGCTGCGGCCAGATCGCGAAAGACAGTGCTATCCGCCGGCCACGTTGCATTGAGCCAGCCGGCCAGCTCACCGTCGAGCGGACGGTCGGCCAGTTGCGAAGTAACGCCTGCGATGAGGCGCTGAAAATCGTCAGGGGACATGGGGGTCTCCGTGGACCGCCGGCCGCACGTCAGTGCATGCGAGGCCGGCGACCGTCTCCGGGACGCGGCCGCTAAAAGCGGCTGCGTACGTCAGCGTTTGTTATTCCGCCGGGTTTTGGCGAAAATTAACCGCTTGCTTGATGCATGTCAAGCACTATAGTACATATTCAAGTGGACATTGAACCTTTCATATGAAGCAAACTTACTCTGCTGACCCCGTCGCCGATGTTCCCGATGCCGATGCGCCAAAAGGCGAGCGCGATCCGTTTCTCACGGCGATGGGCGAGCGCGTGCGACTGCTGCGGGCGCGCCGCGGCATGACCCGCAAGGCGCTCGCCCAGGAGACCGGTCTTTCCGAGCGGCATCTGGCGAATCTGGAGTCCGGGGTCGGAAACGCCTCGGTGCTGGTGCTGCGGCAGATCGCGACGACGCTCAACTGTCCGCTCGCGGAGGTGATCGGCGACGAGACGACGTCGTCGGCCGAGTGGCTGCTGATCCGCGAACTGTTGCAGGGCCGGGACCAGGCCGCGCTGCAGCGCGCGCGCCTCGCGCTCGCGGAGATGTTCGCGCAGGCGCCGCGCGATCCGCATCGCAAGGACCGGATTGCGCTGATCGGGCTGCGCGGCGCAGGCAAATCGACGCTCGGCCGGATGCTCGCGCAGGAACTGAAGGTGCCATTCGTCGAGCTGAACCGGGTCATCGAGCAACTGGCCGGCTGTCCGCCGTCGGAGATTCATTCGCTGTACGGCGCGAGTGCGTACCGGCGGTACGAGCATCGAGCTCTGGAGGCCGTGATCCATGAGCACGAGCGCGCGGTGATCGCGTCGCCGGGCGGGCTCGTGTCGGAGGCGGGGACGTTCAACGCACTGCTCGCGCACTGCTTTACGGTCTGGCTGCAGGCCACACCCGAAGAACACATGCGGCGCGTGGTCGCGCAGGGCGACCTGCGGCCGATGTCGGGCAACAACGAAGCGATGGACGACCTGAAGCGGATTCTGGCCGGTCGCGGCGAGCTGTACGGGCGCGCGGACATGACGTTCGATACCAGCGAAAAGACGCTCGCCGACGCCTATCTGCAACTGCGCGACCGGCTGGCGGCGCGGCTCGCAGCCGAGACGGCGGAGGATCGAGGCATCGAATGATGCACTAAAGTGCTTTACATGGGAAAAATAATGCACTATTGTTCGATCAAGCCTGCATCGAACAGCGTGCATTTATTTGGAGACGCCCCATGTCCATAGCCGAAACCGTCGCTCCTCTCGCGACCCAGCCGGTCGACTATCGCACCGCCCCTGCGCAGTACCGGCACTGGAAACTGAGCTTCGAAGGTCAGGTCGCGACGCTCGGCATGGACATCGCCGAAGACGGCGGCATTCGCGACGGCTACAAGCTGAAGCTCAATTCCTACGATCTCGGCGTCGACATCGAATTGCACGATGCGATCCAGCGCATCCGCTTCGAGCATCCGGAAGTGCGGACCGTGGTGCTGACGAGCCTCAAGGATCGCGTGTTCTGCTCGGGCGCGAACATCTTCATGCTCGGTCTCTCGTCGCATGCGTGGAAGGTCAACTTCTGCAAGTTCACCAACGAAACGCGCAACGGCATCGAAGATTCGTCGCGTCATTCGGGGCTCAAGTTCGTTGCCGCTGTGAATGGCGCGTGCGCAGGCGGTGGCTACGAACTCGCGATGGCATGCGATGAAATCTGGCTGGTGGATGACCGCTCGTCGTCGGTTGCGTTGCCGGAGGTGCCGCTGCTTGGTGTGCTGCCGGGCACCGGCGGTCTCACGCGGCTCACTGATAAGCGCAAGGTCCGGCACGATCGCGCGGATATTTTCTGCACCGTTGTCGAAGGGATTCGTGGCGAGCGTGCGAAGGAATGGCGGCTCGTCGACGAAGTGGTCAAGCCGAACCAGTTCGAGCAGGCTATCCAGGCGCGCGCGCTCGAACTTGCTGCGCACAGCGATCGTCCGGCCGAGGCGCAAGGTGTTGCGCTGACCCGCATCGAACGCGTCGAACGCAGCGACGGCCTCGGCTACGCGACTGTCGACGTCGCGATTGATCGTGCGAAACGTACCGCTACCTTTACCGCGAAAGCTCCCACAACGCCGCAACCCGACGACATCGACGGGATCGTTGTAGCCGGCACGCAGTGGTGGCCGCTGCGCTTCGCCCGCGAACTCGACGACGCGATCCTGTCGATGCGCACCAACGAGCTCGACATCGGCACATGGATCTTCCGCACCGAAGGCGATGCGCGTGCGCTGCTCGCCGTCGACGCATCGTTGATGCAGCACCAGCAGCACTGGTTCGTGCGCGAGACGATCGGCCTGCTGCGCCGCACGCTCGCGCGCATCGACGTGTCGTCGCGCTCGCTGTTTGCGCTGATCGAACCGGGTTCGTGTTTTGCCGGAACGTTCGCGGAACTCGCGTTCGCGGCGGACCGCACCTATATGGCCGCGCTGCCCAGCAACGAAGACGAAGAGCCGGTCATCACGCTGTCGGAAGTCAACTTCGGTCTGTATCCGATGGTCACGCATCAGTCACGCCTCGCGCGACGCTTCTATGACGAAGCGGCGCCGCTCGACGCGGTCCGCACGAAGATTGGCTGCTCGATCCGCCCGGTCGAAGCCGAGCGTCTCGGGCTCGTGACCGCAGCACCCGACGACATCGACTGGGCCGACGAAATCCGCATCGCACTCGAAGAGCGCGCGGCGATGTCGCCCGACGCATTGACCGGTCTCGAAGCGAACCTGCGCTTCAACGGGCCGGAGACGATGGAGACACGCATCTTCGGTCGTCTCACCGCGTGGCAGAACTGGATTTTCAACCGGCCGAATGCAGTGGGCGAGAAGGGTGCGCTCAAGGTGTACGGCAAGGGCAGCAAGGCGCAATTCGACGTCGCGCGAGTTTGACGCGCGCATTCCGCACAAGGAACCGACATGTCCACGATCAACTACAGCGACAAGATCCCGAACAACGTGAACCTCGCCGACGACCGCGCGTTGCAGCGTGCGCTCGAGCAATGGCAACCGAACTTCCTGTCGTGGTGGGGTGATATGGGCCCGGACGGCTCGCACAACTACGATGTCTATCTGCGTACGGCGGTCAGCGTCGATGCGGGCGGCTGGGCGCATTTCGATCACGTGAAGATGCCCGATTACCGCTGGGGTATTTTTCTCGCACCAGGCGAGCAGGACCGCACGATCCACTTCGGCGAACACAAGGGCGAGGCCGCGTGGCAGGACGTACCGGGCGAGCATCGTGCGAACCTGCGTCGCATCATCGTTACGCAGGGCGACACGGAGCCGGCATCGGTCGAACAGCAGCGCCATCTCGGGCTCACCGCACCGTCGATGTACGACCTGCGCAACCTGTTCCAGGTGAATGTCGAAGAAGGGCGGCACCTGTGGGCGATGGTGTATCTGCTGCATCGCTACTTCGGCCGCGACGGGCGCGAGGAAGCGGAAGCGCTGCTCGGCCGCCGCTCCGGCGACGACGACAATCCACGCATTCTCGGCGCCTTCAACGAGAAGACGCCGGACTGGCTCGCGTTCTACATGTTCACGTACTTCACCGATCGCGACGGCAAGTTCCAGTTGTCGGCACTCGCGGAGTCGGGCTTCGATCCGCTCGCGCGCACGACGAAGTTCATGCTGACTGAAGAAGCGCATCACATGTTCGTCGGCGAATCGGGCGTGTCGCGCGTCGTGCAGCGCACCGCGCAGGTGATGAACGAACTGCAGACCGACGACGTCGCGCGCATCCGTGCGGCCGGCGTGATCGATCTGCCGACCATCCAGCGTTATCTGAACTTCCACTACTCGGTGACGATCGATCTGTTCGGTGCCGATCATTCGTCGAATGCGGCGACGTTCTATAGCTCGGGCCTGAAGGGGCGCTACGAGGAAACGAAACGCGACGACGATCATCAACTGGTTGGTCAGAACTATCGGTTGCTCGACGTGCAGGACGGCAAGCTCGTCGAGCGCGAAGTACCGATGCTCAATGCGATGAACGAAGTGCTGCGCGATGACTACATCAAGGATTCGGTGGCAGGGGTGGGGCGCTGGAACAAGGTGCTCGAAAAGGCCGGTCTCGACTTTCGTCTCACCGTGCCGCATAAAGCGTTCAACCGGCAGATCGGCACGTTTGCCGGCGTGCGGGTTGCGCCGGATGGCCGCGTGATCGATGAAAGCGAATGGGCTGCGAACGAGGCGAAGTGGCTGCCGACGCCGGAAGACCGCGCGTATGTCGCGTCGCTGATGGGCTGCGTGAGCGAACCGGGCAAATTCGCGAACTGGATCGCGCCACCGGCGATGGGCGTGAACCGCCAGCCGGTCGACTTCGAATATGTGCGGTTCAATTAAGAACAGACCGTAGCACATGGCAGGAGACAACCATGAACGCGCCAGTATCGATCGACATCCTGAAGCAGCATCTGATCGATCCGGAGATCTGCATTCGCTGCAACACATGCGAAGAGACGTGCCCGATCGATGCGATCACGCATGACGAGAACAACTACGTCGTCAAGGCCGATACCTGTAACGGCTGCATGGCATGTGTGCCGCCATGCCCGACCGGTGCGATCGACAACTGGCGCACGCTGCTGCGTGCCGATGCGTACGGTGTCGATGAGCAACTGACGTGGGACGTGCTGCCGACGCAGGGCGCAGTGCCGGTGGCAACCTTGGCGACTGAAAACGCGGGTGCAAGCGACATCATTGAGCCAGGCCCGCAAACCGACACTGTGCGTGGTTCGACCGTACCACCGTGGTCCGCAGCAAAACCGCACGTCAATCTCTATACGCATAAGGCACCGACCACCGCGACGGTGGTCGGCAACTACCGCCTCACCGATGCGGCCACCGACAGCGCAATCCATCACATCGTGCTCGACTTCGGTGCGACGCCGTTCCCGGTGCTCGAAGGTCAGTCGATAGGTATTCTGCCGCCGGGCGCGAGTGCCGACGGACGCGCGCATCACGCACGGCAATACTCGATTGCGAGTCCGCGCGACGGCGAACGCCCCGGCTACAACAACGTTTCGCTGACCGTGAAGCGCGTCGTGCAGGATCACGACGGCAACGCGACCGCGGGCGTTTGCTCGAACTATCTGTGCGACCTGAAGAAGGGCGATGTCGTGAACGTGATCGGGCCGTTCGGCGGCACGTTCCTGATGCCGAACCATCCGAACTCGCATCTACTGATGATCTGCACGGGCACCGGCTCGGCACCGATGCGCGCGATGACCGAGTATCGCCGGCGCCGCAGGCTGAAGGGCGCGACCGGCAAGCTGATGCTGTTTTTCGGCGCGCGCACGAAAGAGGAACTGCCGTACTTTGGGCCGCTCACGAACCTGCCGAAGGACTTCATCGATACGAACCTCGCGTTCTCGCGCACGCCGAAGCAGCCCAAACGCTATGTGCAGGATGCGATGCGCGAACGCGCCCCCGATGTCGCGCAGTTGCTGAAGGACGACAACACGCACATCTACGTCTGTGGGTTGAAAGGCATGGAGGACGGCGTGCTTCAGGCGCTGAAAGAGATCGCGGAAGGGCAGGGTCTTGACTGGGACGCGTTGTGGCAGCGGCTCAGGAAAGAAGGCCGGCTGCATCTCGAGACCTATTGACGCATACCCAACCCCGACCCAACCCCGACCCAACCCCGCGTCAACCAGCGCGGCAGCCCGCGCTACACTCCGTATTGTCGAGCCTTGCCAAGGCGATCCGATCGGTCTAACTTATTCCCCCTTGGTATATTCTTCCAGCGCAAAATGCGTTGTGGAAATAAAGGCCGTTTGCTACAGTCCGCCCCATTCTGCCGGACCGGCGTCCGGGCGGCGGAGGCTGTCAGTCTCGACAAAACCACCCTACGGAGCACATTCTGATGAAGTCGATTCGATCCATCCTGTTGATTGGTTTGCTGCAGGTCGCCACCGCGACCGCGGCGTTCGCGGCGGACGGCCTGGCGCAGGTCAAGGCGGCCGGCGTGTTCAAGATCGGCACCGAAGGCACCTATGCGCCGTTCACCTTTCACGATGCGTCGAATCAGCTGACCGGTTTCGATGTGGAGATCGGCCGCGCGATCGCGCAGCGTCTCGGCGTCAAGGCGGAGTTTGTCGAAGGCAAGTGGGACGGTCTGATTGCGGGCCTCGATGCGGGCCGCTACGACGCGGTGATCAACGAAGTGGCGATCACCGACGCGCGCAAGGTCAAGTACGATTTCTCCACGCCGTACATCGCGTCGCACGCGGCGCTGATCGTGCGGGCGGACAACACGACGATCAAAACTTTCGCCGACCTGAAGGGCAAGAAGTCGGCCAACACGCTGACCAGCAACTTCGGCAAGATCGCCGTGGCAAACGGTGCGGAGGTGGTCGGTGTGCAAGGCTTCAATGAATCGGTCGATCTGCTCACGTCGGGTCGCGTCGATGCGACGGTGAACGACTCGCTGTCGTACCTCGACTTCAAGAAACACCGCCCCGATGCGAAGGTGAAGATTGCCGCACTCGACGATTCCGGCGACGCGGATAAATCGGCTGTGCTGATCCGCAAGGGCAATCCCGAACTGCTTGCGGCGATCGACAAGGCACTGGCCGACATCAAGGCCGACGGCACGTACCTGAAAATCTCCGAAAAGTATTTCGGCAAGGATGTCTCCAAGTAATCGCTCACGGAGCGCCTGAATCATGCCGGCATGGCTGCAATTGATGGGGCAGTCGCTGTGGCCCCTGCTGTACGCGGGGCTGGTGTTCACCGTGCCCCTCACGCTCGTTTCGTTCGCGATCGGGCTCGCGCTTGCGTTCGCAGTCGCGCTGGTGCGTCTGTTCGGACCGTCGTGGGCGGTCGCGATCGTGCGCTTCTATGTCTGGTTGATCCGCGGGTCTCCGCTGCTCGTGCAGCTCTTCGTGATCTTCTATGGCTTGCCGAACGTCGGCATCGTGCTCGATCCGTTGACGGCGGCGATCATCGGTTTTTCACTGAACGTCGGCGCGTATAACTCCGAAGTGATTCGCGGGGTGATCGAATCGATTCCGAAAGGGCAGTGGGAAGCAGCGTATTCGATGGGGATGACGCGCGGCCAGGCACTGCGTCGCGCGATCCTGCCGCAGGCGGCGCGCGTGGCCTTGCCGCCGCTGTCGAACTCGTTTATCGCGCTCGTCAAGGACACGTCGCTCGCCGCGGTGCTCACCGTGCCGGAGATTTTCCAGGCCGCGCAGCGCATCGCATCGGTGACCTACGAGCCGCTCATTCTTTATGTTGAAGCCGCGTTGATCTACCTGGTGTTCAGTTCGGTACTGTCCTCGGCGCAGGTCCGGCTCGAACGCAAGTTCGGGCGGCATGCACTTTTCCAGTCGGGCAACTGATGATCCGCCTCTCCGGTATCGACAAATATTTCGGCGACCACCAGGTGCTGCACACCGTGGATCTCGCGCTCGAACCGGGCAACGTGACCGCGTTGATCGGCCCGTCGGGCAGCGGCAAGAGCACGCTGCTACGCTGCGTGAACCTGCTCGAGATTCCCGAGGCGGGCACGCTCGAACTCGGCGGCGAGCGGCTCGCATTCAGCCGCACCGAAAAGCCTTCGCGCGATGCGGTGCTCGCGATCCGTCGTCGCACCGGCATGGTGTTCCAGAACTTCCAGCTGTTTCCGCATCGCACGGTGCTCGAGAACGTGATGGAAGGGCTGCTGACCGTGCAGAAGTGGGACAAGGCGCGTGCCCGCGAACGGGCGCAGGAACTGCTCGCCAAGGTCGGCATTGCACACAAGGCCGATGCGTGGCCGGTCACGTTGTCGGGTGGCCAGCAGCAGCGTGTCGCGATTGCGCGGGCGCTCGCGCCTTCACCTGATGTGCTGCTGTGCGACGAGCCGACTTCCGCACTCGATCCGGGTCTCGCCGCCGAAGTCGTCGAGGTGCTCAAGCAGCTCGCGAAGGAGGGCATGACGATGCTGATGGCGACGCACGACCTGCGCCTCGCCGCATCGATTGCGCGCGATGTCGTCTTTCTGAGCAACGGCTCAATCGTCGAATCCGGCAGTGCACGCGATGTCTTCACACGGCCGCGTCAGGCCGAAACCGCAAGCTTCGTGTCGACGCTCACGCAAGCGTTGCCGGAAAGCTGGACCGACTGAGTCTCGACGCCGCTATTGCGTCAGCGGCTTGACGAAGGTCAGCGTCATGCGATCCGATTCGCCGATGGCCGTATAACGCGCGCGGTCGGCGGTGCCGCCCTGGTAGGTGGGCGGCAACGACCATACACCGTGCGGGTAATCCTTCGTGTCTTGCGGATTCGCGTTGATCTCGCTGCGTGCGAGCAACGTGAAGCCGGCCGCGCGCGCGTGAGCGATCACGTAGTCTTCGGTCACGTAGCCGCTGTCGATCATCTGTTGCAGCGTGGTGCCCGGCGCCGCACGATGTTCCTCCACACCCAGTTCGCCGCCCGGTTTTAAGGCGGCATAGAACGCCTGCAGATTCGCATCGATCTGACCATCCTTGATCCAGTTATGGATATTGCGGAAGGTGAAGACGCGATCGATCGTGCCGTTCACAGGGAAGCTGAACTGCCCCACATGCAGCGTTCCGACGATCACATTGCCATACAGCGCCGGCGCGCTCGCGAGCTTGCGTTCGAACGCGGCGCCGGTCGTGTGCTCTTCCTGTGCGGCATCGGCGGCGGGGCTGACGTACTGCGCTTCGTATAACGTGCCGCGATCATGCAGATAGGGCGCAAGAATCTCGGTGTACCAGCCGCCGCCCGGGGCGATTTCGAGTACGCGTTGTGTCGGTGCGATCGCGAAGAACTGCAACGTCTGCTGCGGATGACGATAAACGTCGCGTGCTTTAGCGGCGTCGCTGCGCTGCGATCCGGCGATCGCTGCATTGAGCGCGACATCGGGTGCAGGCGGATTCGTGGACGATGTTGCGCAGGCGACGAGCAGTAGCGCCGTGGATAACGCGGCGCAGTGCGCCGCAAGCGTGAGGCGGGGCGTACGCATGGCGGTCGGAGAGTGGGGAGTGAAGTGACGGCCATTATGCGGCGCAGCGCTGGAAAGCGAAATGCGCGAATCGGTATATCGATATGCGCGTGGCTGCGGCGTGTCGAAGAGAGGCCAAGGCGTGCGCCGCAGTGCATCGATACGTTGGTCCCACAGCGTGTCGGCGCATCAGCCGATCACTACTCGCCACGCCTCGTGCTGCACGATCACCGAGATCCCGATGACGATCAGTACAAGAGGCAGGATCGCCGCGCCATAGCGCCGCAGCGGCGCCCCCAGCAACGGATGATTCACGAGCCACACGGCGCTCGCGCACCAGAGTGCTGTCATCGCGGCGAAGACCAGCGTGATCGTCACCGCATCGGCGGCAGAATGCGCGGCGTAGAGCGGCACATACACCGCGAGATTGTCCGAGCCGTTGGAGATGGCGACGCCGGCAACGGTCCACTGCGACGACCCGCGCGACGCGCTCGCTACTTCCGCCTGTTCCACACCGGAACGCGAGCGCAGCCATGTCCGTCCCTTCACGATGCCGACCGTGACCGGCAGAAAACCGAGCAGGCCGATATAGGGCTCCGGCAGCTTCGTGAGCAGTGCGGCTACCGCCAGCGCGATGACAACAAGCGCCGCCGAGCCGAGAAACTGCCCGACGATCACGCGATACTTGCCGTCGCGCGCATCGGCGAGAAAGGCGAGCAGTACGCACAGGTTGTCGATGTTGGTGGCGGCGTAAGCGGCAACGGCGAGAATCACGAGACTGGTCATGCGGATGGAATACCTGTAGTCGCAAGCGAGGCGCATCGCGTGCCGATGAGGCCCGCTAGCGTGTGCCGGCACGGGCCGACGGCTGGCCGCTATTCTGCCAGTCGCGCGGCGTTGGCAGGTACACGGCGGGTGCGCGCCAGTCGCGCGCCGAATGCATGCCCGCGGTCGCATCTCGTCGCAGGCGGGCGCTACGTTACAATTGGCGTCGCACTGAACCACGGAAGCTCGATGAAGACCCGGATTCTCCTACTCGCCAGCGTTGTCGCCGCAGCTACGCTGTCGGCTGCATGCACGGCCGTGTACCGCAACGCGGATGCGTGCGAACAATCGATGCGTATCGCGCTGGGCGCCGAATCGGCCGACAAGCTCAAGGTTTCGCACACGGGTGTCGGTATCGACGGCACGCGAGTGGTCGTCGAGGGGGAAATCCAGAAGGCTGCGTCCGAGGTAGCGGTGGCGACGGCAGCATCGGCCGCGTCCGAGGCATCCGACGCCTCCGAGGCTGCGGCCGCGTCTGCTGCTTCGGCGGCGTCCGCGGTGTCCGCTACCACGCGGCGCGCCGGCGAAGGCTTCAGTTCCCCGTTTGACGGTCTGCACCCGCCGACAGCACCGGTGAAGCAGGCCAGGCTGAAACCAGGCAAAGTGCCGGCCGCAGTCCAATGTACGTATAACCGGAGCGGCCTTACTTCGTTCCGCTGGCTCGCGCCGCCCGACATGGTCAAAACCAACCCGCCGTCCGACGACACCGATTGAAGTGCGGGCACCTTACTTTCACCCCCTGACTCTACTTTTTGCGCATCCTCTCGCTGGATCGGTAAAATGCTGGGTTGATCCACGGAAACTTGCCGTGGCGTTGCGTTGCGAAGGATTCCCCGAACATGACTGATCTTCGTCTTACCAAGCGGTTTGCAGCATTGCTGATGGCAGGCGGGCTGGTCGCCGGCTGCGGCACGTCGTCGCCGAACAAAATCGACTACAAAAGCGATTCGAAATCGAAGCAGGTGTCGCTGGCCATTCCGCCGAACCTGATCGACGAGACGCCGGATCAGCGTTCGCTGCCGCCGCAAGGTGGCGAAGCATCGCTTTCTTCGCTCAAGCAGGTCCAGCAGGCTGCTCCGGCCACCACCGACGTCGTGGTGCCGGTCGTCAGCAACATGCACATCCAGCGCGACGGCAGCGAAAGCTGGCTCGTCATCGACAACAAATCACCCGATCAGGCATGGCCGCAGATCCGCCGCTTCTGGCAGGAGCAGGGCTTCCTGCTCGTCGTCGACCAGCGCGCGAAGGGCGTGATGGAAACCGACTGGAACGAAACCCATCCGAAGGTGAACGACGGGCTGATCCGCAACACGCTGACGCTGGCGATGGGCAATTCGTACGTGACCGCCGAGCGCAACAAGTACCGCACGCGTCTCGAACCGACGTCGAACGGCGGCACCTATGTGTTCATCAGCCAGAAAGGCATGCGCGAAGCGCTGACCGGCACGAACAACGAGAACAGCAAGTGGGAGCCGAAGCCGAACGATCCGGGGCTCGAAACCGAATATCTGAAGCGGCTGATGGCGACGCTGGCAGTGAACGATTCGCGTGCCGGAACGGGCAATACGTCGGCTGCGCTGACGCCGGCGGGCTCGCAGGATGCACCGGGCGCGGCTACAGCCGGCGCGAAATCGGCGGCGGCCGCGACCGCGGCGCAGAACGTCGCACTCGCTGCACAGACGCCTGCACGTTCGGATTCGTCGGATAGCTCGGGTAGCGGCGCGCAGTTCACGTCCACCGAACTCACGCTCGGAGAGCCGTACGACCGCGCATGGGTGCGTGTGGGCATCGCGCTCGACCGCAGCAACTTCACCGTCGACGACCGCGACCGCGCAAACGGCCTGTACTACATCCGTTACGTCGATCCGACCGATCTGAGCGAAGCGGAGCAGGGCTTCTGGAGCCAGGTGTTCCACGGCAAGAAGGAAAAGGTCGCGAAGCAGTACCGCGTCAATGTCCGCGCGGTGACGCCGGAACAGACGCGCGTGGCCGTCGTCGATGCGGCGGGCCAGACCGATTCGTCGAAGCAGGCGAAGCAGATCATGTCGCTGGTGGTCGACCAGCTGCGCTGAAACCCTCGCGCTATCTCGCGTAGTACCCCGAAAACCCGCCCGGCGTCAGGCCTCGGCGGGTTTTTTCACGTCTGAAGATATACCTGCGACGTAACGTGACGTTACGCCGTAACGCCCGTCCAGCCAGCCCCTAATTTTCCTTACGGTTCCACCGACACCCATAACAATCAATGGGTTGCACACCTGTTTCTGTAACATTGACGGCTGGCACGTAAGCTGCTTTTACTCCCCCAACGCGGGATATGAGCCTTATGCAGCAAGGCTTTCGGCGCTTCCCGTGGTGCAGCAGAATTTCCGCGCCGGCCGACACGAGCCTGCGCGATGCCCGACGATGACTCGCGTGCCCAGCACGCGGGTCTCTGTGGCCCCGTCGCCTATCCTCGTAGGGCGACGGTTTCGCCCGCGCTCCTGTGGAGTGCGGGCTATTTTTTTTGTGGCGGCAGAAAACAGCGCGCCTCGACGTGAGCGGGGCGCGTGGCAGTACGGGTCGGGTTAGCTGGGCAAGGCAGGTGGCCTTGAAGCGGCCAGCCTTGACACGGCCAGGCGTGTCACTGACGCGCGCTTTCGGCACGCGGCGGCCCGATGCCAGGAATCCGCTTGATCACACCCGTCGCGAGCGCCGTGCCGGCGAGTATCACCGCGCAACCTTCGATCATCCCGATCGACACGCTCTCGTGCAGGAACAGCATGCCCCACAGAATGCCGAAGATCGGCACCACGAAGGTCACGGTGATCGCGCGGGCAGGACCGGTCACCGCGATGAGGTGGAAGTACAGCATGTAGGCGATACCGGTACAGGCAATGCCGAGTGCCAGCACCGCGCCCCATGCCGTGTGCGAGATCGGCGTGGCCGGCCACCAGAGAATCGCGAGCGGCAGCAACACGATGGTTGCGCCGGTCATCGTGCCGGCGGCGATGGTCAGCGGATCGATACCCGTCAGATAACGCTTCGTGTAGTTCGCAGCGATGCCATACAGCAGCGTGGCACCGAGCCCGGCCGCGGCGGCGAGCGCGGTAGTCGTGGGCGTGGCGGCCGCGCCGTGCGGCGTCGCGATCTGGTCCCACACGAGCATCAGCACGCCGGCAAAACCGACGACGAGCCCGAGCACGCGCAGCATGCTGAGCTTGTCCTTGACCCACAGATAGGCGACGAGCGCACCCCACAGCGGCGCCGTCGCATTGATCACCGACGTCACGCCCGCCGACAGCGTCAGCTCCGCATACGCAAACAGACAGAAAGGCGCCGCCGAATTGAGGACGCCGACGACGAGCAGTGGCCATGCGCGCGTGCGCAGCGTGTGCAGCGATTCGCGCACCGGGCGCCGCATGATCATCACGGCGAGCAGGAACACGGCGCCGATGCCGACGCGCAGCGCCATCAGCGGCGCCACGCCGAAGTCGGTCACACCGACGCGGATGAAAAGAAACGAGGCGCCCCACAAGGCGGCGAGTACGAGTAACTGGATCAGATTGGCGGGTTTCATGGATTCCGGCGTCATGCACGGTTGAGTCGTGACGTGCACACATCGTATCAGCGCAAATCCCCTGAAAGCTTCAGGCCGTAATGAAACGGCAAGAAACCGGAGACCGGCTGGAGACGTGACGCCGCTGACGCCGCGCGTTCGAAGAGCGTCATCGTAAGCGCGGCGGACAGGCGGGCAAAACGATCAATTCTCACGGCTATGTGAGAAAAATTGCGGCCGTCCCGGCTCGAACCACAAACTGCGAACCGTGAACCGGGGCCAGCGCGCATCAATGCGGAATCATCCCCTGCAGCACGTTCTGTTGCAGCCAGACGAGGATGCCGAGCAGCACGGTGAGCAGGATCGAGTGCTTGAAGGTCTTCGCGAACACGACGCCTTCCTTGCCTTTCAGCTCGGTGGTGGCGACGCCAGTTGCGATGTTCTGCGGCGAGATCATCTTGCCCATCACGCCACCGGACGAATTCGTCGCAGCCATCAGTATCGGGTTCAGGTTCAACTGGTTCGCGGCGACCACCTGCAGGTTGCCGAACAGCGCGTTGCCCGACGTGTCGCTGCCGGACAGAAAGACCGCCACCCAGCCGAGGAACGCGGACACGAGCGGGAACAGCGCGCCCACCGATGCCGCGCCGAGACCGAGCGTGTAGTTGAGCCCCGAGTAGTTCATCAGATACGCGAGCCCGACGATCGTCGCGACGGTCAGGATCGCGATGCGCGTTTGCACCCACGTGTCGGCGATCGCGCCGCCGAACTGACGTACGCCGACGCCCGACACCGCCGCCGTGATGATCGCTGCGACGAGGATTGCGGTGCCGGTTGCAAGCGGCTGGAAGTCCCAGACCGCGCCATACGGCGTGTTATAGAGCGTGATGAAGACCGCCTTGTCGAGACCGGGCCACGGAATCTTCACATCGCCGATCAGGAAGATCTTCGTAATGGTCCAGACGATCACCACCGCCGAGACGATCAGCCACGGGTACCAGCCCTGGGCACCACTTACTTTGCCGCGCACCTCGTTCACGCGATCGACGTTGATGGCGAAGGCCGGGTCGACTGCGGGTTTCCAGATGCGCAGGAAGGTGATCGTTACCAGCAGCGACACCAGCGAAGACAGCACGTCGGTCAGACTGTAGTTGACGAAGTTCGACGTGACGAACTGCGTCAGCGCGAAGCTCGCGCCCGACACGAGCAGCACCGGCCACACGCGCAGCATGTTGCGAAAACCCGCATACACACCGATCACGTAGAACGGCAGCAGCAGCGCGAAGAACGGCAACTGCCGGCCGACCATTTTGGCGAGCGCATCGGTGGGCAGATGGGTGACCGCGCCGAGCACCGTGATCGGCACGCCGAGCGCGCCGAATGCGACCGGCGCGGTGTTGAAGATCAGCGTGAAGGTGAGCGCTTCGAGGGTCGGAAAGCCGAGCAGGATCAGCAGCGAACTGGTGATCGCGATCGGCGTGCCGAAGCCCGAAATGCCTTCGAGCAGCGCGCCGAACGAGAAACCGATCACGACGAGCACGATGCGCCGGTCGTTCGGCAGGTTGTCGATCATCCACATCCGGAATGCGGCGAAGCGGCCCGAACGTTGGGCGATGTTGTACAGCAGGATCGCGGCGAACACGATCCACATCACGGGCCAGCAGGCGAACACCGCGCCCGCGACAACCGAATTCAGCGCGAGCCCGACCGGAAACTGCCAGCCGAAGATAGCGACGATCAGCCCGACGACCAGCCCGGCAAGCGATGCCTGCCATGCAGGCCTTCGGGCCCAGCCGAGCAGGACGAGCACGACGGCGATCGGCAGGACAGCGACGAGAAAGGACGGCAGTAGTGCATTGCCGATGGGCGTCAATAATTGGTGGAACATCACGTCTCCTTCGTTGTTGTTCGAATCGACGCTTTGTTCTGCGTGTGGTCTAGGTCACGCGGCGCGTCGGTCGGATCAGGACGGATGGCGGCGGCGGCGTGCGAGGGCACGACGTGGGGTCGCGTATTAAGCAGGTAGTGCGTGCGGCAACCGCCAGCATAGAACGCTTGCTGGCCGCGTCAAGGCGGGAAACTACGCGGGGGAGAGAGTGGAAGAAATGTGGCGAGGAAAGTGTTGTGCGGGTTGCTGCGATGCTGCGATGCTGCGATGGGCCAAGCGGTATTCACCTTCGCACCGCGTAGCGCATGAAGGTGACGCCGTTGCCGAATGCGTGCTGCTCGATGCGCTCCAGCCGGATCGTTGCGTCGATGTTCTGAAACATCCGTGTTCCGCCACCGACGACGACAGGAATGCAATACACCGACACTTCGTCGATCAAGCCCTGCTTGAGGTAGCTTGCGGCGAGCGTAGGTCCGGCCACGCCGATGTCTTGTGGCGACTCCGCCTTGAGCTGGCAGATGTCGTCCGCGCTCAATTCGCGGACAAGGCGCGTGCGCGTCGTCGTGACCTCGGTAAGCGAGCGGGAGACTACGATCTTGTCGGTCTTCTGCCACGCGACGCCGAAGTCGCGTATGAACTCACTGACAGTCTGGTCTTCGGCAAGTACGTCCCATACGGCCATCGTCTCGAACATCCGGCGACCGTAGATCGTAATACCTTCGTGGGTCTGCTCGTGTTCGGCAAAGCGGTGTACTTCCTCGCTGACCTGACCCCAGTCGAACTTGCCGTCGACGTCGCTGACGTAGCCGTCGAGCGAAGCCATCATGCCGAACCTGAGCTTGCCCATTGTGTTTTGCAGCGCTTTAGTGATGCCAGCCGCGACCGCCTCCCCAACCACGTCCCCCCCAGCCACGCCCGCCCCAGCCGCGGCCACCCCAACCCCAGCCAATGCCCAGCGAGATAGACGGTGCGCCCCACCAGCCATAACCGGCCGGATAGGCCGGGTAATAAGCGGGGTAGTAGGCCGGGTAGTAATCGGGCGGGTAAGCGGGCGGATAAGCGGGCGCGACGTAGACCGGCGGTTGGGCCTGCGCGTAGTACTGGGCGGGTGGAGGCGTCGTCGTCGCGACTCGCGCCGACTGTTGCGTTGATGTCGTTGGCGGCGGTGGCACAGGCACGGCCTGTTGCGTGGTCGTAGCGGGGACCGTCGGATAGTAGGAGTAGTAGCCGCCCGGATAGTAGCCGTACGGGTAGTAACAACCGGCCAGCGATCCGGCCAGCACCAGCAGACAGGCCGCACCGCCGAGCCGGGCTGCCGTGGAGAAAGATGGCAAGGTGCGAGGGTTCATGACGGACTCCTTGAATCGGCGCAGTACCTGGGGCGCCACGTAATCCATCGAGCTTACCCCCGTGGCGTCTACACGGGGTTGCGAAGCGGTAACCGCATATTTCAAGCCATTGCAATAACGAACGCGGCGCATCCGTTGCCGGAATGCGCCGCGCTATTGCTTCGGATGTATCGGGCGGGAACCTGTGCCAGCAAAGGATCGGGTGTTTCTTCCCGATTCGCTGACGATGCTCCGATTCTTACGAATGGCTCACGATGAAGAACGGCTGCACGTGGTTGAATTCCGCGCGCGGCTCGCTGTCACTTATTGATGTGACTCATTGCCGTCACTCACTGCCGCTGATAAATCTCCGCACCCTTGCGGACGAACTCGATGGCCTTCACTTCCATCCCCTTCTTCAGCGCTTCGTCGTCGGTGACGCCTTGCTGCGCCGCGAACTCGCGCACGTCCTGCGTGATCTTCATCGAGCAGAAGTGCGGTCCGCACATCGAGCAGAAATGCGCGACCTTCGCGGAGTCTTTCGGCAGCGTTTCATCGTGGAATTCGCGCGCCTTGTCCGGATCGAGACCGAGGTTGAACTGATCTTCCCAGCGGAACTCGAAGCGCGCTTTCGACAGCGCGTTGTCGCGCACCTGCGCACCCGGATGACCCTTCGCCAGATCGGCTGCATGCGCGGCGAGCTTGTACGTGATGATGCCGGTCTTCACGTCGTCCTTGTTCGGCAGCCCGAGGTGTTCCTTCGGCGTGACGTAGCACAGCATCGCTGTGCCGAACCAGCCGATCATCGCTGCACCGATGCCCGACGTGATGTGGTCGTAGCCTGGCGCGATATCGGTGGTGAGCGGTCCGAGCGTGTAGAACGGCGCTTCATCGCACCATTCGAGCTGCAGGTCCATGTTCTCCTTGATGAGCTGCATCGGCACATGGCCCGGACCTTCGATCATCGTCTGCACGTCGTGCTTCCACGCGATCTGCGTGAGTTCGCCGAGTGTTTTCAGTTCGCCGAGCTGCGCTTCGTCGTTGGCATCGTAGATCGAGCCGGGACGCAGACCGTCGCCGAGCGAGAAGGCGACGTCGTACGCCTTCATGATTTCGCAGATGTCTTCGAAGTGCTCGTACAGGAAGCTTTCCTTGTGATGCGCGAGGCACCACTTCGCCATGATCGAGCCGCCGCGCGACACGATGCCGGTCATCCGCTTCGCCGTGAGCGGCACGTACTGCAGACGCACGCCCGCGTGAATCGTGAAGTAGTCGACGCCTTGTTCGGCCTGCTCGATCAGCGTGTCGCGGAAGATTTCCCAGGTCAGGTCTTCGGCTTTACCGTTCACCTTTTCGAGCGCCTGATAGATCGGCACCGTGCCGATCGGCACCGGGCTGTTGCGGATGATCCACTCGCGCGTTTCGTGAATGTGCTTGCCGGTGGACAGATCCATCACCGTGTCGCCGCCCCAGCGGATCGCCCAGGTCATCTTGTCGACTTCCTCACCGATCGACGACGTCACCGCCGAGTTGCCGATGTTCGCGTTGACCTTCACGAGGAAGTTGCGACCGATGATCATCGGTTCGCTTTCCGGGTGATTGATGTTGTTCGGAATGATCGCGCGGCCACGGGCGACTTCTTCGCGCACGAATTCTGCAGTGATCGCCGTGAGGCCATTCGGACCGAATGCGCTCGCGCCGAACGCCTGGCCTGGATGCTGGCGGCCCATCATCGCCGCGAGCTTTTCGCCGTTCGGGCCGCTCGTCTTGAGGCTCTCGAGATACTCGGCGCGGCGCTGGTTTTCGCGGATCGCGATGTATTCCATTTCCGGCGTGACGATGCCCTTTCTCGCATAGTGCATCTGCGACACGTTCTTGCCGGCGATCGCGCGGCGCGGCGTGCGGTGCAGGCCCTGGAAGCGCAGATCGGCGGTGGCGGTATCGGCGGCGCGTTCGCGGCTGAAGTCACTCGACAGACCTGTCAGCGCTTCGGTGTCGCCGCGCTCTTCGATCCACGCCTGACGCAGTGCCGGCAGGCCCGC
Source organism: Paraburkholderia sp. CHISQ3 (assembly GCF_030464945.1). Lineage (NCBI taxonomy): Bacteria > Pseudomonadati > Pseudomonadota > Betaproteobacteria > Burkholderiales > Burkholderiaceae > Paraburkholderia > Paraburkholderia sp. CHISQ3. Next base: position 83,755 of record NZ_JALPRG010000017.1, on the reverse strand, counting down.
GCGAATGTCGATCTTGGCATCCGGATCGGAGTAGGGGCCCGACGTATCGTAGACATAGACCGGCGGATTCTTTTCGCCGCCGAAGCTGTCAGGCGTATCGGCCTGCGAGATTTCGCGCATCGGCACGCGGATGTCCGGACGCGAACCGGTCACGTAGACCTTGCGCGAATTGGGCAGCGGGGCGACAGCGGCTTCGTCGACGTGAGCGTCGGCGGAAATGAATTTTGGGTTGGCGTTCATGCATATCTCCTTAGTGGGGCGGCTAGGCAGGAGATGAGATGAAGTGAGTCGGGGTTCGCGAGAGATGAAGCAGTGGTAAGCGGCGAAGCCCGGACGCTTCCCTGCGCTGGCATTATCCAGATCAGGTTCAAAGGGTATTTCTCACCCACGCAGCTCACCGCCCGATGGCGATGCGCGACGCAGGACCCCCGCGTTAGCAGCGCACACGATACACCGGGCGGGGCGGGCTTGGCAACTTGCTGCCGCCTCGGGCCGGTGCGCTTCCTGACAATTTCCTGACGCCGGCGGCGGATCCGCTCACGGCCAAGGCTGGCTGCGGCGAGGCGCGCTCGCTGGACTCACCGTGCCGACGCCGCTTGCCGCCCTGTGCAAAAAATTTGCGTTTTCGCTGTCATAACAGCCGCCGCCGCCCGACCAACACGCAGATTTCCCGATGGAGCGTGTCATGGTCTTCTTTTCGAACGGTCGGTGGTCCGGTTTTGCGCTGGGGCGTTTTGCGCGCTGGTGCGCGCTCGCGGTGGCGTGCGGGGCGGCTCTCGCGAGCGGCGTGGCGAACGCTGCCGCCGGCCAGTGCCTCGCGCATAGTCCCGCGCATCGGGTCGCGCTCGTCGAGCTGTATAGCAGCGAAGGCTGCAGCAGCTGCCCGCCCGCCGACAACTGGCTCAGTCAATGGAAGCAGGGCGGTGCTGCGCAAGGTGTCGTGCCGCTCGCGTTGCATGTCGATTACTGGAACAGCCTCGGCTGGACCGACCGCTTCTCGCAGCATCGCTTCACCGAGCGGCAGCAGACGCTGACCGATGTCGCCGGTGCGCACACGATCTACACGCCGGAAGTATTCGTTGCGGGTCGCGAGTTGCGTAGCTGGTCGAGTGCCGACAACTTTGCGGACCGGGTCCGCCAGATCGTGGCACAACCCGCATCCGCCGACGTCGCCGTGGAGCTTAAGCCGCGCGCAGGCGGTTCGTCAGGCGCCTTCGACATCGATGCGCAATTCACCTCGCGTGCTTCCACCGCGGATCCGCTGAACGCGTACGTCGCGGTCTATGAAAATGCGCTGACGTCACAGGTGCGCGCAGGCGAGAACAGCGGCGCGACGCTGCATCACGAGCGGGTCGTGCGGCAATGGATCGGTCCGGTGCCGCTAGCTGCAGGCCACGCGCAGATTCGCCACGACGTCACGCTCGACGCGGTCGATGCCGGCGCACCGGCCGACCGGTTCGGTGTCGTCGCGTTCGTCGAGAACGCTGCTACCGGCGACGTGCTGCAGGCCGCCGATCTCGCGGCGTGTCACTAACCAGACCGCCTGTTCGCTTCGCCTTCGGAAAACATCATGAACCCCACACGCCTGCCGGCCAGTCTCGCATCGATGCCCGCGCCTGTGCCGCCCGTGCAGCAGTCCCGCACGATCCATCCGGTCTGGGTGCGCATCACCCACTGGCTTAACGCACTCGCCGCGCTCACGATGATGCTGTCGGGCTGGCGCATCTACAACGCGTCGCCGATCTTCCCCAGTTTCTCGTTTCCGAACGGCATCACGCTCGGCGGCTGGCTCGGCGGTGCGCTGCAGTGGCACTTCGCCGCAATGTGGCTGCTGGTGTTCAACGGCATCGTCTATCTGCTGCTGAATCTGGCGAGCGGGCGCCTCGTGCGCAAGTTTTTGCCGCTGTCGCCGCGCGCACTGCTGCGCGATTTCGTCAGCGCGTTGCGCGGCAAGCTCTCGCACGACGACCTGAGCCACTACAACGCCGTGCAGAAGCTTGCCTATCTGTTCGTGATCGTCGACCTGATCGTGCTCGTGCTGTCGGGGCTCGCGATCTGGAAGTCGGTGCAGTTTCCGCTGCTGCGCGAACTGATGGGCGGCTACGACACCGCGCGGATCGTGCATTTCAGCGCGATGTCGCTGATGGCCGGGTTCCTCGTCGTGCATCTCGCGCTAGTCGCCCTGGTGCCGCGCTCGCTGCTCGCAATGTTGCGCGGCCGCTGAGCCCATCTCTCAGGACATCGTCATGCCTTCCTCGAACAAAACCCCTGCGAAACTCGATCGTGAGTCGATCCTGATCGATGCGCGCCGTGAGCTCGCCATGCCGTCGCGACGCCTGTTCGGCAAGCGGTTGCTGACGCTCGGCGGTCTGTCGATGCTGACCGGCTGCTCACTCACCGACGACGACTCGGTGAATAAATTCCTCACAGCCGTGTCGCGTCTGAACGACCGGGCACAGGCGTTCCTCTTCGACCCGAAGCAGCTCGCGCCGACCTACACCGAAGCGCAGATCACGCGACCGTTTCCGTTCAACGCGTTCTACGGCATCGACGACGTGCCCGACGTGAACGGCGCTGCCTACCGGTTGCAGTTGAGCGGCCTCGTCACAGGCAAGCGCACGTGGACACTGCCCGAGTTGTACGCGCTGCCGCATGAAGAGCAGATCACGCGGCATATCTGCGTGGAGGGCTGGAGCGCGATCGGCCGTTGGGGCGGGACCTCGTTCGGCGATTTTCTGCGCCGCGTCGGCGCTGATACGAGCGCGAAGTACGTCGGCTTCAAGTGCGCCGACGACTACTACGAAAGCATCGATATGCCGACCGCGCTGCATCCGCAGACGCTGCTTGCTTTCGACTACGACGGCGAGCGTCTGCCCGCCAAATACGGCTTCCCGATGAAGCTGCGGATGCCGACCAAGCTCGGCTACAAGAATCCGAAGCACATCGTGGAGATCTTCGTCACTAACACCTATCCCGGCGGCTATTGGGTCGACCAGGGATACAACTGGTTCGGAGGCTCCTGACGCGCGGGCCCGCCCTCGATGCAAGCAATTGCAGGCGGTCACGAGCGGCAGATGCTTCGAAAACGCCCGGCATGGCCGGTTTTGATTTACTGCCTCACTGATTCACTGATTGACCAACTCACCTACAAAAACTGGAGTGATCCCATGAAGACGTTCGCAATTGCAGTTACCGCTCTCGCATTCACGCTGGGTAGCGGCACCGTGTTCGCGCAGGCAAGCGGCGCGATGTCCAATGACGCGATGTCGAAAGACAGCATGTCCAAGAACGCGATGTCGAAAGACTCAATGTCGAAAGATTCGATGTCGAAGGACAGCATGTCGAAAGACAAGATGGCCAAGCACGACAAGATGAAGAAGAGCGGCGACGCCATGGGCATGAAGCACGAAGCATCGGGTGCGATGAGCAACTGATCGTCGGCGTTTTGCAACCGGCACGGGAGTTGGTTCGCCGGCTCCCGTGCCTGGTTGCGGCTGCAACGGCCGCAACAAAAGTTACGTCTGTTTTACAACCCCCTTCTGACTCTCCTGCATAATGCTGCCGGTGTGCGCCGCAACCGTTCGCACAGTGTCCCGGCTGTCCCGCACTCCCCAGGTTTAGCGCGGCCGGGCTTATCGTCAGTCTCCCGTCTGTCCCGCTCGACCATCATGCCGTCCTGCTTCGCCCGCCCGGCTGCGCTACGCGCGCAGCGCGCACGCCCCGGTCTGCCGATTCTTTCTCCGGGCGCAGTTGCCCTTACGGCGCGAGCGGACTGACGCCATGGCTTCATCATTCTTCGCCCGCCTGCCGGTGCGCCTGCCGCGAACGCAGGGCGGCCGGATCGCGCTGTCGCTGGCTTTCGTCTATATCGTCTGGGGCTCGACGTATCTCGGCGTGCACGTCTCGCTGGAGTCGTTCCCGCCGCTGCTGCTGTCCGGGCTGCGCAACCTGTTGGCCGGCATCGGGCTGTTCGTGTTCGCGATCCAACGCCGCCCGCAGCGGCCGACGCTGCTCGAGATCCGCAACGCCGGGCTGGTCGGCACGATGCTGGTTGCCCTGTCGAGCGGGATGCTCGCGGTCGGAATGCGCACGGTCGGCACCGGCATGGCCGCCGTGATGGTGGCGACCGTGCCGCTCTTCGCGACGGTGATCGCGGCTGTGGCGGGCCGATCGATTTCGAAAGGAGAGTGGGGCGCGGTCGCGCTGGGACTGGTCGGCATTGCCGTGCTCAATCATGGCGACGCGTCGGCGGGATCGGCGGGCGGCAGTCTCGCGATTCTCGCCGGTGCGCTGTTCTGGGCCGGCGGCGCGCACCTCGCGGGGCGCCTGAAGATGCCGTCCGATTTATTCCTGTCGACTTCGCTGCAGGTCGGGCTGGGTGGCGCGGTGTCGACGGTGATTGCGTGGACGCTCGGCGAACGGATGATGGATCTGTCGTTCGCGCCCGCGCTCGCCTTTCTGTACCTCGTGCTGGTCGGCACGATGGGCGCGTACGTCGCGTACGGCTATCTGATCCGCCACACGAGTCCGATCATCGCGAGCAGTTGCATGTACGTGAATCCGGTGGTGGCGGTGGCGCTGGGCGCAGTGACGCTCGGCGAGCCCGTGACGCGATGGACGGTGATCGCGACGCTGATCATTCTCGCGAGCGTGGGCTTGTCGTTCTGGTTCGACCGGCAGCGCGTAACGAGCTAGCGTATGTACCGCCATGCACGGCGGTTATGAGCGCCCCCAAAAGCTGGCGCGTCTCGCGAGGCTCCCCGAGTAGGTAAGAAAAACGCCGGGTGGACCGGCGTTTTTCTTATGAACAGAACTTCGTCAACAGACTCATCTGCGTATTGCGCGACGACTTGCCTGGCCGCCGCCGCCGGTAATGCCCATCGCTCTGCATCAGCCAGGCCGACTGGTTGTCGCCGAGGAACATCGACAGTCCTTCCGCGATCACACGCCGCTTGAGCCGCCGGTTGTTGATCGGGAAGGCCACTTCGACACGGCGGAACAGATTGCGGTCCATCCAGTCGGCGCTCGACAGATAGACCTGTTCCTTGCCGCCATCGTAGAAGTAGTAGATGCGGTGATGTTCGAGAAAGCGCCCGACGATCGAGCGCACCGTGATGTTCTCCGACAGACCGGCTACCCCGGGCTGCAACGAGCACACACCGCGCACGATCAGGTCGATCTTCACGCCCGCCTGCGACGCCTCGTACAGTTCCGCGATCACGGTCGGTTCGAGCAGCGCGTTCATCTTCGCGACGATGCGCGCCTTCTTGCCGGCGCGCGCATTCGCAGCCTCGGCGCGGATGGCATCGATGAGCTTCGGATGCAGCGTAAACGGCGACTGCCACAATTCGTGCAACGCCAGTTCGCCGCCGATACCCGTCAATTGCTGGAACACGTGATGCACGTCTTCGCAGATTTTCTGGTCCGACGTCATCAGGCCGAAGTCGGTGTAGAGACGGGCCGTGCGCGGATGGTAGTTGCCGGTGCCGAGGTGCGCATAACGCTTGAGCGTCGACTTGCCGCCCGCCGACACGCGCCGCACGATCAGCATCATCTTCGCGTGGCACTTGTGACCGACCACGCCATACACGACGTGCGCGCCGACCGCTTCAAGTTGCGACGCCCAGTTGATGTTGGTTTCCTCGTCGAAGCGCGCGAGCAGTTCCACCACCACCGTGACTTCCTTGCCGTTGCGCGCGGCCTGCATCAGCGCGTCCATCAGCGGGGAGTCGGTGCCGGTGCGGTAGATGGTCTGCTTGATCGCCACGACGTTCGGATCTTTCGCGGCCTGCAACAGCAGTTCGAGCACCGGCTGGAAGCTTTCGTACGGATGATGCAGCAGCAGGTCGCCCTGATCGATCACGTCGAAAAGACTGACGCCGTTGGTGACCTGCGCCGGAATGGCTGGAATATGCGGAACGAATTTCAGATCGGGCCGGTCGACCATTTCCGGCAACTGCATCAGCCGCACCAGATTGACGGGACCGTCAACGTAATAGCAGTCCTTTTCCTGCAATCCGCTTTCGTCGAGCAATCGCCGCGCGAGATTCGCCGGTGTTTCCGCCGATACTTCGAGCCGCACCGCGTTGCCGAGATGGCGCGCGGGCAGTTCGCCCTGCAGCGCGACGCGAAGGTTGGTGATTTCGTCTTCGTCGACGAACAGTTCGCTGTTGCGCGTGATGCGAAACTGGTTACAGCTGTGCACCATCAAGTTCGGAAACAGCTCGCCGACATAGCGTTGCAACAGCGAGCTGAGCAGCACGAAGCCGTGCGGATAGCCCGACAGCTCCTGCGGCATGCGCACGAGCCGCGGCAGCGCGCGCGGCGCCTGCACGATCCCCATCAGCGCCTGGCGGCCGAAGGCATCCTTGCCTTCGAGCTCGACGACGAAGTTCAGGCTCTTGTTCAGCACGCGCGGGAACGGATGGGCGGGGTCGAGGCCGATCGGCGTCAACACCGGTAGCAGCTCGTCGATGAAGTACTGGCGCGCCCACAGGGTCTGCGCCTCGTTCCACGCTTCGGTGCCGTGAAAGTGGATGCCTTCGTGTTCGAGCGCGGGCAGCACCGTGTCGTGCAGCATCGTGTACTGACGATGCACGAGCTTTTGCGCCCGCTCGACGACGAGATCGTAGACGTGTTGCAGCGACATGCCGTCCGGCGACAGCGCGCCCGGGTTGTCGCGCATCTGTTCGTGCAGCCCGGCCATGCGGACTTCGAAGAATTCGTCGAGATTGCTGCTGGTAATGCAGATGAAACGCAGGCGTTCGAGCAGCGGTACGGACGGGTCGGCCGCCTGCGCCAGGACCCGCTCGTTGAAACCTAGAATGCCCAGCTCGCGATTGAGAAGAGGGTAGCGGATGGACATCGGCAGCGAGAATGGAAGATCAGGAAGGGGTTTGATAGGACGCTCGGAAACTCTCACAGAATGATGAAACTATCATGACATCGGGAATGTCACGAATTTTACGCTGTATTCGTGCTTTGTCGTAAATACGACGCAGTGCGTATGGGACCATGAAGGACGCACAATACGGAACGATGACATGGCGAGGTCCAGTACGCTTAGAATGGCGTCTTTAAACAGCGCCACAGCCGGTCAGATGGCGGCGCTCGCGCGCATGGAGTCCGCACAATCGATGGTCAACCCCACCCCGAAACTCCTCGCCGCTGTCGATCTCGGTTCGAACAGCTTCCGGCTGATTGTCGGCCGGGTCGAGGAAACCGAGGCCGGTAGCCAGATCTATCAGGTCGATGCGCTGCGCGAGTCGGTGCGGCTTGCCGCCGGGCTCGCCCGCGACAAACTGCTCGATCGCGCCTCGCAGGTGCGGGGCTGGGATGCGCTGAAACGCTTCGGCGAACGGCTGCGCGACTTCCACCCCGACCACGTGCGCGCGGTTGCCACCAATACGCTGCGCGTCGCGAAGAACGCCGGCGAATTCCTTGTCGAGGCCCAGGCAGCGCTCGGTTTTCCGATCGAAGTGATTGCTGGACGCGAAGAGGCACGGCTGATCTATGCGGGCGCCGCTCATTCCGTGCCGGCCAGTGCGGGCAAACGGCTCGTTGTCGACATCGGCGGGGGCTCGACGGAATTCATCATTGGCTCGCATTACACGCCGATCAAGATGGAAAGCCTGTATATCGGCTGCGTGAGCCATAGCCGGGCATTTTTCCCCGCGGGCAATGTAGACGAATACACGATGCGCCAGGCCGAACTGGCGGCTACGCGTGAAATCCAGATTATTTCCAGCGAATATCGCAAGACCGGCTGGGAACAGGCAATCGGCTCGTCCGGCACTGCGCGGGCGCTTGCCGAACTCGTCGAAGCAAACGGCTTCAACGATCCGGGTATCACGCACGGCATTTCGCGCGGTGGGCTCGAGCGGCTCAAACGCGCGTTGATCAAGGCGGAGAACGTGAACCGTCTGAAGCTCGTGGCGCTCAAGTCGGACCGCGTGCCGGTACTTGCAGGCGGCCTGTCGATCATGCTCGCGGTGTTCGACGAACTCGGCATCGATTACGTCGATACGACTGACGGCGCGTTGCGTCTCGGCGTGCTGTACGACCTGCTCGGACGGTCGCAGCACGAAGACATGCGGACGCTGACCGTGGAAGGCTTCATGCGGCGCTACGGGATCGACCGGGCGCAGGCGGCCCGCATCGGCGAACTGGCGGTGCGCTTCTACGATCAGCTCGAAGAGCCCGATGAGGAACGGCGTGCGGAGAACCGCATGTTTCTTGGCTGGGCAGCCGCGTTGCATGAGATCGGTCTGTCGATCTCGCACAGCGCGTATCACAAGCATTCCGCGTATATCGCGAGCAATGCCGACATGCCGGGTTTTTCGCGCACCGACCAGGCGCGGCTTGCCGCACTCGTGCTCGGGCATGCGGGCAAGCTCGGCAAGCTGTCGCAGACGCGCGATGTCGAGTGGCCGCTGCTGTTCTGCCTGCGTCTCGCGTCGCTGCTGTGTCGTCGCCGCGCCGATGTCGGATTGCCCGGTATTCTCGTGGCGCAGGTGGGCGGTGGGTACGAAGTGCGTTTGCCGAACGAGTGGGTCGAGAACAATCCGTTGACCGACTACAGCCTGATTCAGGAAGCCGCCGAGTGGGAGAAGGTCGGGATTCCGTATCGCGTCGTGTATACCGACAAGGACGAATAGGCTGCGTTGCGCTTCACCGGATGTGGTGAAGCTTGCGAACAGGTCTCGAATCGGATGTCGAATCAAACAAGAAGCCCGACGAGTTTTTTGCTCGTCGGGCTTCTGTTTTTAGCGGCATGCATTGCGCATGCCGCTCAAGAGCCAGCGATCAGCGCGTCAGTTCGTCGCCGAGGAAGTGGCGTGCATAGCGGGCGTTGATATCGGACAGACGGAACAGCGTGAGGAAGTCGGCGGTATTGAAGTCGGGGTCCCACGCGGGCGCGCCGCAAATCTTCGCGCCGAGCCGCAGATAACCCTTGATCAGCAGCGGTGCTGCGACCTCGGTGCCGGTCTGCAAATCGTCGATGGGCAGCGGCGTGTGCGGGAACGCGCGGTATTCGGGCGCGGTCAGCGAGTTGTCGCGCAGCGAGCAATAGAGGTTTGCCGCGAAGTGACCGCCGTCGGCCATCGCGACGCTCGCGCAACCGAGCATCGTTTCGTAGCCGTTCTGCTGCATGTACGCACCGAGGCCTGCCCACAGCGACATGATCACCGAACCGCTGCGGTAGTCGGGATGCACACATGAACGACCGACCTCGACCATCTTCGAGCGCAGATGCGTGAGGCGCGACACGTCGAATTCGCTTTCCGCATACAGCCGGCCGATGCGCGCCGCCTGATGCGGCGGCAGCACACGATACGTACCGACCACCTTCAGCGTATCGAGATCGCGCACGAGCAGATGGTCGCAGTAGGCATCGAACGAATCGACGTCGAGGCCCGCAGGGCCAGTCAGTTGTGCGCCCATTTCTTCGGCGAAGACGCGATACCGCAGACGCTGCGCCTCGCGAAGCTCCTCGTCGCTACGCGCCCAGGCGACTTGCAGACGATGTTGTGCGGTGACGGTTTCTGATGCGCGCGGCAGACGACGGCGGCGCTTGAGCGGAAGGATCGAAGCGAGGGGCAGGGTAGGCGTCGGCAGTTCTCGCATGTGGCGTTCCTGGTCGAAAAAGGGTTTGTGTTTATGTACTTTTTCGCCAATGTAGTAATCGGTAATGACGCTCGCGTGGCAAAGCGATGACGATTCAATGACGTGCCGTAAGGTTGGCCTGTGGGTTGTGTTACGGCCGGTTGTGCGTTGTTGTGTAGTGCCGACACCTGGTACCTGGTGGGGGCAGGTAGGGTGTCTAGATCAGCTCGGGCGATATCGCTGCACGCAGCACAGCCTGTTCGTCGCCGGCGCGCTCGCGGCTTTCGAACCACCAGACGCCGGCTTTCTTCACCGGCCAGCTGGCGCCGCTGTGAGCGAGCAGCCGGGCGGCCACGTGACCGAGCGTCGGTTGGTGGCCGACTATCACAACCGTTTGCGCGACGCCGTTCGGCCAGCCGGCTGCGGCGAGTACGGCATCGGCGCTCGCGTCGGGAGCGATCTCGCGCACGACGCGATACTGGTCCGACAGCGACTCGGCGGTCTGCACGGTTCGTACGGCGGGACTGACGAGTATCAATGCGTCAGCGTCGATGCGTGCGCGCAGCCACTTGCCGACTGTCTGTGCCTGTTTGCGGCCGCGTGCTGTGAGTTGACGGGCGAGGTCGCTCGCGGCGATGTCTTCGGCTTCGGCATGGCGCCAGAGGATCAGGTTCATGGGGTTGTCTCCTTTCTTTTGGCGTTGTGTTCTGGGGTGCGTTTTGGGTGCGCGGGGCGGGGTTATTGTGGACCGGGAACCGGTGCCTTTGTCCGTCGATGGTTCTTTCGGCTTGCCGCAGAAGAGGTTATCGCAGCATAAGGTTGACCGCGTGACAGAAAGGCGGCTAGAATCGCAGGCTTCGTCGGAGCGTAGCGCAGCCTGGTAGCGCATCTGATTTGGGATCAGAGGGTCGTAGGTTCGAATCCTATCGCTCCGACCACGAAAAAAGCAGCAGGGACAAGGACTTACGAGCTAACGCCGTAGGTCCTTTTTCTTTTGTCGAAGCCAAAGTCCAGCGGTTGTCTAATCGAAGTCGCTGCGGCCGGGCGTGACCGCTGCATCATCCCGATCAAGCCGGAGTATGTTGACGCATGGCTCAACCCGACTCTTCAAATCTCGATGATCGGGAGCGGCCGTACTACGCGCACAGACTGGCTGCGCGATAACCCGGAACCCGGAGAATCCAGATCCAGGGGCTTTGATCATGTTTGGCACCGTTGTACGCATATGCATGGTGATCTTTGTCCTGAACTTTGGGGCAGGTACGTTCATGCACGATGAGCGGTCCTGGCTGGCCACGCTGAGCCCCGATGCTACCCATACCTATCGTGTTCACTACACCGACAGTAGCGACGATTACTATTTCGGATCCTGGTGGGGCATCTATCGCGAGTCGAGCGTGTGGATCTGGCTTGGGGACATAGCCCTATTCCTGTTTGCAAACTGGCTGCTCGATGCAGGGTTACTGCACGACGACGATTGAAATCCCGGCGCCGCCCGGTATCGTCCTTCGGTGGCTGCATGGATGCGCACCTCACAACGTGTACACGATTCGGCCTTTGGTGAAGACGCTGCCCACGCGAATCTTCGCGACCGGCGAGCATCGCGATCCATCATCCGATGCCCGCCGGTACGCCCTGCACAAATATCACCACTTCCATCCCAGCCCAGCATTGAAGCCCACCTGATTCCCCGTGGTGGCAACGCCTGCGCCCCATGACCAGCGACCGCTCTCGGAAAGACGCTTGAGATTGATCGCGAGTGCTCCGTAGCCCTGGTACCCGCCCACGCCGGCCCCGAGTTCGAATTCGCCAGGATCGAGCGTCGGCATGTAGTTGCCCGCCAGCGCCATGCTCATGGCGATCCCAGCGTAAGCCACGCGCGCGACGTTGTTGACGTTGCTCTGCACGCCTTGCAACTGGGAGACGTTGACCGCGTCGGTTGGGTTGATACCCGGCGCCACATTGGTAATGCGACGCTCGTTGCCTGGCGAGCCGACCGATACCGTGTTGGCCTGGTCCGCAACCGAATTGGCACCCAGTGCGACCGCGCCTTGGGCCGTGGCTTGCGCGCCCGCACCCAGTGCGACCGAGTTGTTGCCGGAAGCCAGCGAATTGGAGCCGACTGCTGTCGCCGGATCGGCGATCGCCTGCGCCTGGTAACCGATGGCAACCGAACCCGCGTACTGCGAGGTCGCGCGGAAACCGATCGCGGTCGTGTTCGCGTCCTGTGCAAGCGACTGCGAACCGTACGCGGTCGCACCGTTGGCCACGGTCGTGGTCGTCGCGCCATTGACCCCGGCGATCGTGCCCGCGCCCGCACACAACCCGGTTGCCGTCGTATCCGTGCCGTTGGCTACACCGCAACCGGAAGCCTGCACGACTTGCGTGGAGGTGTTGTTGGTGGCGCGTCCCTGCGAGACGACTGCGCCGGACGAGTTGACACCGCCAGTGAGCGTGGCGCCGATGGTCGCACCGCGTGAGCTGGCGGTCGTGGATGCGGCATTGATGGGCGCGAGTGACGTCGACAGGCTGGACAGGACTACGCCGTTTCCACCGGCACCGCTGGCAATCGCGCTGGTGATCGTGCTGAGTCCGGTGCTTACCGTGGTGGAGAGCGAGCTCACACCGGTGGACAACGAGCCGATGCCGGTCGAGGTCGATGCCGACAGGCTACCGATCGTGGTGCTCACTCCGGTCGATAGCGACGTGATGCTGGTCGACAGCGAGCCGATTCCCGTCGAACTCGACGTGGATAACGAATCGATACCGGTCGAGGTCGATGTGGAGAGACTGGTTACCGTGCTGTTGGTCGTACTCAGGCCCGTCGACAGCGAGTTGATCGCAAAGGCCACGGATGTCGACAGCGAGGACACCTGGCTCACGTTGACCGCATCGGTCGGGTTCACACCGGGCGCGACGTTGGTCAATCTAACCGGTGCGGTTGCGCCGACTCCGCCAAGCGTCACGCTCGAGTGCGACGGGTCGTCGTACTGGACCGAGTTCGCCACGCCGGTGGACAGCGAGATGATGCCCGTCGACAGGGATCCGATACTGGTCGATGTCAGTGTCGACAGGCTCGATACAGCGCTGCTTGTTGTGCTCAGTCCGGTCGAAAGCGAAGTGACGTTGTTCGTCAGGGTGCTGATACCGGTTGAGGTCGAAGTCGACAGGCTGCCGATGCTGCTGGTGGTCGTGCTGAGGCCGGTCGACAGGCTCGACACGTTGCTGTTCGTCGTGCTCAGGCCGGTGGATAGACTGCCGATGCCGGTCGATGTTGAAGTGGACAGCGAGCTGATGCCCGTCGAGGTCGAACTCGACAGGCTTGCGATGCCCGTTGAGGTCGATGTGGACAGTGAGCTCACACCAGTCGACAGGGAGCTGATGCCGCTTGACGTCGAAGTCGACAGGCTCGTCACGTTGCTGTTGGTCGTACTCAAACCGGTAGACAGACTGGTGATGCCGGTCGATGTCGAAGTGGACAGTGAACTCACACCGGTCGACAGGGAGTTGATGCCAGTTGACGTTGAAGTCGACAGACTTGTTACGTGACTATTGGTTGTGCTCAGTCCGGTCGAGAGACTGGTGATGCCGGTCGATGTCGACGTGGACAACGAGCTCACGCCGGTCGACAGCGAACTGATGCCGCTTGAAGTCGATGTCGAGAGGCTCGTCACATTGCTGTTGGTCGTGCTCAGACCCGTCGATAGACTGGTGATGCCGGTCGAAGTCGAGGTGGACAATGAGCTCACACCCGTCGACAGCGAGCTGATACCCGTGGAGGCCGAGGTCGACAGGCTCGTGACGTTGCTGTTGGTTGTGCTCAGACCGGTGGACAGACTTGTGACTCTGCTGTTAGTCGTGCTCAGGCCCGTTGACAGGCTGGTGATGCCAGTCGAAGTCGACGTGGACAGTGAACTCACCCCAGTCGACAGTGAACTGATGCCGCTTGAAGTCGAAGTCGACAGGCTCGTCACATTGCTGTTGGTTGTGCTCAGGCCGGTCGAGAGGCTACTAATGCCGGTTGAAGTCGAAGTGGACAACGAACTCACGCCTGTCGACAGCGAACCGATGCCACTTGAAGTCGAAGTCGACAGGCTCGTCACGTTGCTGTTAGTGGTGCTCAGGCCAGTAGACAGGCTAGTGATGCCAGTCGAAGTCGATGTGGACAGCGAACTCACACCCGTCGACAGTGAACTGATGCCGCTTGATGTCGAAGTCGAGAGGCTGGTGACGTTGCTGTTAGTCGTACTCAGACCGGTAGACAAACTGTTGATGCCAGTCGACGTCGAGGTGGACAGCGAACTCACCCCAGTCGACAGCGAACCGATACCACTTGAAGTCGAAGTCGACAGGCTCGTCACGTTGCTGTTCGTGGTGCTCAGACCAGTAGACAGGCTGGTGATGCCAGTCGAAGTCGAAGTGGACAGTGAACTCACGCCAGTCGACAGCGAGCTGATGCCGCTTGAAGTCGACGTCGACAGGCTCGTCACGTTGCTGTTCGTGGTGCTCAGGCCAGTAGACAGGCTGGTAATGCCAGTCGAAGTCGAAGTGGACAGCGAACTCACCCCAGTCGNGACAACGAGCCGATGCCACTTGAAGTCGAAGTCGACAGACTCGTGACGTTGCTGTTTGTGGTGCTCAGGCCGGTAGACAGGCTGGTAATGCCAGTCGAAGTCGAAGTCGACAGCGAACTCACCCCAGTCGACAACGAGCCGATGCCACTTGAAGTCGAAGTCGACAGACTCGTGACGTTGCTGTTCGTGGTACTCAGGCCGGTAGACAAACTGTTGATGCCCGTCGAAGTCGAAGTGGACAACGAACTCACCCCAGTCGACAACGAACCGATACCACTTGAAGTCGAAGTCGACAGACTCGTCACCCTGCTGTTAGTCGTACTCAGACCAGTAGACAAACTACTGATACCAGTCGAACTCGAACTCGACAGACTGGTCACGTTGCTGTTGGTCGTGCTCAAACCGGTCGACAGCGAAGTAATCCCCGTCGAAGCCGAAGTCGACAAGCTCGAAATGCTGCTCGTCGTCGTACTCAAGCCGGTGCTCAGTTGCGACACGGTCACTGCATCCTGCGGCGCGGAACCGTCAGCCACGTTGGTAACCCGGCGCAACGCCGTCGAGCTGCCCACCGACACTTCCGAAAGCGGCGCCGCCTGCCCGGTCAGAAAACCTGTCCCGGTGGGTGCAGCCGCACCTGTGACACTGCCGGCACCAATCGCCACACTGTTCGCATAGGTAGCTCGACTGCCGCTGCCGAGCGCCGTTGCCGAGGCCCCCGTGGCGCTCGCGCCTGGCCCAATAGCTGTCGAAGACGACTGGGACGAAATGGCCGCCGAACCAATCGCAATCGACGACGTACCCGACGCCGTTGCGTTAAACCCGAAAGCGTTGCTTTGCGTTCCGGAGGCAGTGGCCTGAAACCCAATAGACGTTGCAAAATTGCCGGCGAGCGCTCCCATACCGAACGCTACGGCGGCGGCTCCGCTCGCAGTCGTGTAAGAGCCGTATAAGGTCACGCCGCTCAGATTTGCGCCGTTTGCGTTACACCCCGCGACGGACGAAAACCCACCGCTGCCGTCGGCGGGGGCTGCACCTGCTCCATAGGTGCGCACGCCATCAGGCCCAGTACCCCCGGCAAAGCCGCAGTTTCCCCCACCATTGCCGCCGGAAAACGTGAAGATCCCGGCATAGCTCGCTTGAGCCGCTCCAAGCAGAAGCAAATTCACAAGGAGTTTGACCGACGCCGAGCGCTTGCCTTTCCCGCGCGCCGAATCCAGCTCGGATGCAGCGACCCACGCACCAAGGGCTTCATTCCAGATAGTCCTGTACGTCTTGTTCATTTTGAATCACCTCTCCGGTAGGGGCTGTGCGACGCAGCGAAGCCTTCAGGTAATTGCTGGGAGAATCGTTCCCGAGGCGAAAGAAAACGCCGCGCATCCAGATTTAAATGTGCGAATTACATATCCCCGAATATGCGAATTTTCAAACGATGAAATATTTTTGTATGCGAAACGCAAGAAAATAAGAAACCGATGTGCTGTCAGTCTCGAGACGCCATTTCTCAACTCGCTGGTCGCGTCTCAATGCAATGTTGCATTTGCTTGCATAACGTTTTTTCTTTTAGCAATTGGCACTTTAAAACAAATGCTTACAGTGGAAATGGCCGTGATTATTCGTAGTTGTTAAAATAATAAAATGCTAAAAATGTTGAAATTGCCGGCTATAATTTCATGTTTTGTGTTATCTGCAGGCGCATGATTTATTCGCCGCGAATCGAATCTGCGGGAGCAGGGCATTCACTCGGTGAGGTCGATTGCCGGACGGGCCGGCCAGGTCTATTCGGCGGTGCAGGTGTCGTACGGCTCTTTCGTGCAAACGGAAAGAGCTGGAACAGTCGCTATTTTTCTTCCGGGAAGCGCCGAAATACGCAACCTTCGACGGTTGCAAACCACATTACCAAACACTACTACTGGCAGCCCGGTGATCGAGACGCGTAATCAAAACCCGCATCCTGTGTCGAAAACTTTTGAACGATTTTCAGTTGCAAAGAGAGCGCTTCTGATATTTATCGCGACTCTGACTTTGGGGATTGCGGGTTTTCTGGGATTTTTTCGGGTTTTCGACAGCGTTTTGCAAACTTTTGCAAACAATTTTCAGCTTAAATCGCAAGGCACCGCCACCCACGAACCCTGCCGCTCGTCGTACACATGCTCTTCTTCCCGCACGGCATCCATACTCCGCTCGACCCACATCGAATCGCCGAATTCATGCGTGCGATAGCGATGCGCCTCCAGCGTCGCGGTGACGCGCGCAAGCGTCGATGCATCGGCGAACGCCCGTAGCAGCGCGTAGTGGCTCGAATCCGGTTCATGTGTACCCGACACGATCACATCGACGGCGCGCAGTCGTGTATGCGGCCCGATTCGCTGCGTCGCGATGCCATCGCCAGGATGCACAGCGCCGTCGGTCGCCGCCGCATGTTCGAGTGCGCGCACAACCGTCGTGCCGATCGCCACGACCCGGCCGCCGCCCGCACGGGTCGCCTTGACGAGTGCGGCCGTGGCAGCCGGAATGCGATACGGCTCATCGAGCGGCAGACGCAGATCGAGCGTCGCATCGCCAGTCGACGACAATCCCGCCGCATGCGTGAGCGTCGCGAACGGCACACCACGCGCGTGCAGTGCATCTAGCGTGCTCCAGTCGAGGACGAAGCCTGCTGAAGGCGGCTCGAACGCGACGGGCTGCGCGGCGATCGGCGTCCATACATCCCATAGCGCAAGCGGGTCCGCCAGGTGCGCGTACTGGACAGGCTTGCCATGCGATGCGAGCGTGCGCCACACCTGTGCAGCGTCGCCGTCGAAATGCAGTTCGACAAAGCGCGGATGACCGAGCAATCGCACGATCGTCGCGCCATCAGCGCCGAATCTAAGGCGGTCGCCGCGATGCAAGTCGGGCGGTGCGGCTCGCTCTTCAGTCAGCGTATGGAAATCGCCGGTACCGAATACGATCGCGCTGAAGCGATTCATCGCATCGCCGCCGGCGAGCGATGTGCGCCCCGCAAGCCGCACTTCGATTACATTGCCGCTGCGTTCATGGACACCGTGCAGGCTGGCGGGCAAGGTCGCGGCATCGTTGGCGATTACGCAATCACCCGGGCGCAACAGATCGGCGAACGCGGTGCGCGGGTGCTCGTCGATGCGACCGTAACGATCGACGGTGAGAAGACGCGCATCGCGAGGGCGTTGTATCGGGACAGTGGCTGCGCGCATCGTCAGGCCCTCGCCAACGCGTCGACATTGCTGGAGCCATTCGAACTCGACCCATCCGGCGTGCGCAACTCGCGCAGTGCAGCTTCGATCGCGTCGGCCATCTCGCGCGCCGCAACCGCGGGTGCCTTGAGCCCGGCAGGGTCGCTATCCGGCACGGCGAGCGCATGCAGCGGCGTATCCATATCGCCAGGATCGAGCGACAGCAAACGCACGCGCTGCGTAGCAAGTTCGAGATTCCAGATTCGCGTCATGTGCCGTAGCGCTGCCTTGCTTGCGCCGTAGGCACCCCACGTTGGATAAGGCTCGACAGCCGCATCGCTCGACACGTTCAACACGACTGCGCCGCCGCGTTCGCGTGCAGCGGCGGCGAGCGAACCGAGCAGCGCTTTCGTCAAACGAAACGGGCCGAGCAGGTTCGCGGCCAGCGCGGCTTCGAGGTCCTCGCACGCGGTATCGGCGAGCGGTGCGAGCGGCACCGGTCCCAGCGACGACGCGTTGTTTACCAGCACATCGACACCGCCCAGCACGCCGCTGATCTGCAGTGCAAGCGGATAGATGTCGTCCTTCTTCGCGATATCGCCGACCAGTCCGACAACTTTCTGCCGCGCCGCCGTAACAGCCGCAACGCGGTCTGCGTGCCGTGCGACGAAGGCAACGTGTGCGCCGCGCGCGAGCAGTTCGTCCATCAGTGCGAGGCCGAGCCCCGAGGTGCCGCCCGTGAGGGCGACGCGAATGCCTGCGAGCGTATCGATCGACGAGGTCATGCCATGCTCCGTAGTGGATGAGAGCCGCGCGTGAGTCGCGCTGGCTCGATGGCCTGATAATAGGAACGCGTCGTCGTTCAACCGAGCGCGATGTCCAACCCCTTGTCGGAAAGTCGATACGATGGACGAAACCGTTCCCCCCGCCGCAGAAGAACCCGCCGACGATCAAGCGCACGACGTCACGCGCGCTGCGCAGCATCTCGCGCGCAATCTCGTCGCGCTGCGGCACGCCCGCGCGTTGACACAGGATGGGCTGGCGAAGGCATCGGGTGTGCCGCGCTCGACGGTGGCGAATCTGGAGTCGGGCGAGGGCAATCCGTCGCTGGCGGTGCTGATGAAGGTTGCGGGTGCGCTCGCCGCGCCGCTCGACGAACTGCTTGCGTCGCCGCGCGCGAAAGTGCGCCGCTGGGCGGCGGCCGAAGTGTCGGTGCAGAACCGCGGCAATGGGCTGACGATCCGCCCGCTCGTGCCGGAACCGATGCCGGACGGCATCCTCGAAACGATGTCCTTCATTCCCGGCGGCTATATGCGCGGCACGCCGCATTTACCGGGCACGCGTGAGTATTTCAGTTGTATCGACGGGCGCGTTGCCGTGTTCGTCGCGGGCGAGCGGCACGGGCTCGAAGCAGGCGATGTGCTGGCGTTTCCCGGTCACGTGCCGCATTCGTATCGCAATGAGGATACGCAACACAGCGCGTTGGGCGTGTCGATCGTGATTCTGGCGAAGGCGGGAGTCTAGTCGCGCAGCGAACCTGCTGCGTCGCGTGCTGCGCTGCGGATGACAACAACAGGAGAACGCGGCCCGCACGATCGGGGCCGACGGGAAAATGCCGGCAGTACGGATCGCGCGTGCGGTGCAGGCTTAACGGCCTACCGGGCGATTCGCGCGATCGCGGAACAAACGAGGGTTAGTGCTTGCGCCGCATCCAGTCGAGCATGTGATGCTCGGCCAGCCAGTGGTGCGTCATGCTTTCGCCGCCGTGCTCGCGTCGGTAATTGCGCGATTCGAACACCGACAGCGCGATCAGCACCAGTACGCCGACGCCAAGACCGATCAGTCCGGCGATTGTTTCTGCTTCCATGGCAGCCTCCTTTCGCAATGCGGCCATGCGTACATGGTAGGTCAGTTGCAGCAAAGGGAAAGGAGCGTGCCGGCTTGTCGTCGTGCATGCTGCGTTGCGGGTAGACTGCAGGGCCGCAGTCGTTTGTACCTGTGGTTTTCACATTCCCTTGTTTCGAGAATTTATGAATCGCGCCGCATGGCTGGTCCCGCTGTTTTCGTCCCTGATTCTGTCCGTCGCGGGTTGCGCCGACGGTTCATCCACCGCTCATCGCACGCCGCCGAAGGACCCGCCCGACTATCACGGCGTACCCACCGACGACCGGCCGCCGGCGATCGCCACGCCATCTGCCGCTGACGCTCCGAAGTAATCGGGAACAGGACATCGCAAAAGGCGAAGCTCCGGCGCGGGCACGCCGGAGCTTCTGACCCGCGAGCACTGTTCGCGCGGAGACCACGGGCTGCAGCTATTCGAGCACGAATCGGCTATGCGATTTGTATGCGCTTGTTTCAAGCGGTAACTGGAATACGCGTGGAATATGCATGGAATGTGCGACACCGTGTGGCGCCCCGGCATTGCTCAGGCGCGCTCCTGCACGCAGATCCACGGCGAGACGACGACGGCCCACAGGTTCGGATCGCGGGCGGCGAAATCGGCGGCCGTGTCGGCCTGGACGCGCTCGACGAGCCCCGCCGATAGCCACTGCGTAACTTGCGCGGCGTCGTCGCCGGCGATGGCTTCGGCCACGCTCACGAGATCGAGGTCGCCGGCAACGCGCAGCAGCATGCCGCGCGCAAAGAAACGCTCGAGTTCGGACCAGCCGATCTGCGCGGTTTCCGCGAGCAGTTTGGCGTACAGCGGAGTGTGGGAGGAGGCGGGCAGGGTCATGAGCATCAGTGGGATTCGGACAGCGGCCGCTACTATAAACCATCGGCGCGCGGCCAAAACGGATCTGTTGCACTGTCCGCATCGCATTCTGCGGATTTTTACAACCCATTAAGCTGATTATATCAATCGCTTCCAGCGACATTTATTCCGCGCAAACGGACGGAAGGCGAAGAGTGTCGCCGTCTAACGGATTCAAGCGGCGTTCTCTTATGGGTGCGCTTGCGTACGAATAATGGACGATAGTTATCGGCAGTTCGAGGGCTTGCATCGATTTAACGATCTCCCTGTGCCTGGCTATATTTCCCGGGCAACGCGATATTCGCCGAATGCCCGCCACATATACGTTAGCGATGGATAGCGTTAATAACGAGATGAAAATATCTACCGTGACGACACGTATGATATCGTGTGATTTGCTGCGTTAATTTAACGATTTATATTCACATAATGCGTATTCCGTGCGCCGCAACACATTTTCCACACAATTAATCGATTGCGTGTGCATAGATGCGTTGTTAGATTTCCAATCGGCGCATGGTGAACCGGTCCTTTGCCGATATGCGCCGAACCCCCGTTAGCCCGGCCACGTGCCGGGCTTTTTTTGTAGGACCTCGGATGGACGCCCGTCGTGGCGGCTACTGCTTGCAGCGAATCACCATCGAGCGGTTCTTGACGTTCGCCCCAAGCAGTCCACCGAGCGAACCGCCCGCGGTTGCCCCATTGTCGACATCCTTCGAAATGACGTCATAGCCATACGCGCCACAGGCAACGCCTGCGCGCTTGTAGCACTCGCCCCAGTTCGAGCTGGCGTCGCTGCCGCTGCAGTTGATGGCGAAGCCTGCCTGACCGTCAGGCAGATAGGTGAGCGTCGTCGTGCTGGAGCAGCCGGCGAGGCTCGTCAGTGTCAGCGCGGCGATGCCGGCCGCGCAGAGTGCGGTTTTCATCGCGGAAGTCCTCGTGTGGGACGCGGCCCGGTGCCGCGTCCTGCCGTCGATGGAGCGCGGTTCTACGCGTGCGGCTCCATTGCAGCATGACCACCGCTCGCAGCACGACGCGTGCCCGGGCCTGTGCGGTGTGTCGCGCTAGCGGGGCGGCAGGGCGCGCGACGGGTCGATCGAGCGCCCCTGATAGCGCAACTCGAAGTGCAGCACCACACGGTCGCTGTCGGTGTCGCCCATTTCGGCGATCTTCTGCCCTTGCGTCACCGCCTGACCTTCTTTCACGAAGAGCGCCCGGTTATGCGCATAGGCGGTCAGGTATTCCGAGTTGTGCTTGATGATCAGCAGATTGCCGTAGCCGCGCAAACCGTTCCCGGCATAGACCACCGACCCGGCAGCTGCCGCGACGACCGGCGTGCCGGCCGTATTGGTGATGTCGATGCCCTTCGAGTTCTTGCCGTCGAAGGTTCTCACGACCGTGCCGTTGGCCGGCCAGATCAGCGATATCGATGTGGCAGGTGCGCTGACGGGCGCGTCCGCGGTTTCGGTCGGCGCGCTGCTCGGCGCCGGCGTCCGCGTGCTGCCGGAACCGCTGCTGCTGCGTGCGCTGCCCGCGGTGCTCACCGATCCGGCGGGCGGCACGACGCGCAGCACCTGACCGACCTCGAGCGAATCGGGATTCGACAGATTGTTCCAGCGGGCGATGCTCGACGTCGACTGCCGGTTGCTGCGCGCGATCTTCGAAAGCGTGTCGCCGCGTTCGACGCGGTAGTAACCTGGCCCGACCGGCGCGGAACCGCATGCGGCGAGCATCGTGACGAGTACAGCGGTAACCGGCACGCAGACGAGCCGTCTGATTGTTGTTCCCAGCATTGGACCTCGCAAAGCGCCGCCGCGCGCCGATCCCGATCACGCGGCAGAGGCAAAACGTCCGATTCTAACGGTTTTGCACCCGGACACGCGAAAACGGCACGGGTGCGGATGATCAGCGCACGTCAGCGGAGCGTCTCGACCTTGATGCGCAACGCGGCCGTTTCGCTGTGGCCCGGTTCGAGCCGGCGCAGACCAAGGCCGTTGTGAATCGCATCGGGCAGCCCGAGCCACGGCTCGACACAGTAGAAGTCGGAATCCGGCGCTTCGGTCCATGTAGTGACCGCATACCAGTCGAGCGAGCCGGGGCGCCGCAGATCGATCGTCACGACGCGGTTCAGGCCGGGCGCGATGAGCCGTACCGGCTGGTCCGACATGCCCTCGAGACAGTGGAAGCGGTCGATGATGCGCGTTTCGTCGAGCGTATAGCGCGGCTCGCCCGGTTCCGCGGCGCTGATCGAGCCGTCCGGCAACTGGTAGCGGCGCTGGGTGGGCGGCAGCTCGAGCACGGTTTCGCCACGTTGTTCGTGAGGCAGCTCGAGGTAGAAGTGATGGCCCGTGTAGTAGGGCAGCGCGGTGTCGCCGGTGTTGGTGGTGGTGAGTTCGACGTCGAGTGTGTGGTCGTCGGCGAGCCGGTACACGGCTTCGAAGCGAAAGCCGAACGGATAGCCGGTGCGCGTCGCGTCGCTGTCGGTGAGCGTCATGTGCAGGCTTTGGCCGTCGGGGGCGACCTTGGTGTCGAATGGCAAGTCGCGGGCGAAACCGTGCATCGGCACTTCGCGCACCGTGCCGTGTGCATCGCGCCAGAAGCCGATCTTGCCGTCGACGCGGTGTCGTCCGAGAAACGGAAACAGCAGCGGGTTGCCGCCGCGGATTTTCGAAGGATGGCTCCAGTCCGCATGATCGGGCCAGTGAATGACGGGCTTGCCGTCGATATGCCACGACAGCAGGCGGCCGCCCGCTTGCGGAGCGAAGCGGAGCAGGGAGGCGCCGTGCGCGAGGTCGACGGTGGGCGGGGGCTGGATTTCAGGCATGGCGGGCAGGGGATAGAGGGAGTTAGGGGCGTTGAAGAAAGAGGACCGCCGGGTGCGGCGTGCGCTGCCGATTGTGCGCTGCTTTGTCCTACGGGGAAACCCTCTCTGGGGAAACTGCGGGCGTGACGTGGAGCATCGGCTTACCGATAATCTGTCCCATCGCCCGGTCAATCCTGCTGCCGGGCTGGCAAGTTTCCGGAGGCATCATGGATCTCGCAATGGCAATGGGTGTTGCTCTGTTCGGTATGTTCACCGGCAGCACAATCTATTTCTTCTACCAGATCGCGCGTTAAGGCGAGATCGAACCGGCGCATTTGCCGCCGCCCCGCAAGCCCGCCACTTTGGCGGGCTTTGTGTTTTCTGCGACGTAACAATCGTATCGAGTTGTGCCGCAGCGCCGCAAATTTCCGCAAATCTCTGCTCAAACGCTTGGCGCTGTCTTGTGCGCCAGTCATAATCGGTGCGCTTCCGGGTGCCGGATCGCGAGATCCGGCGCGCTGTTCGTTCACACTTTCACCAAAGAGGGCCGTCGCGTGAGCTTGTGGTTTCTGATTTTTCTGAGCGTGTTGCAGGGCGTCACCGAACTCTTTCCGGTCAGCAGTCTCGGCCACACGCTGCTCGTGCCGGCGCTGTTTGGCATGCATATCGATGCACATGCGCCGCAACTGCTGCCGTTTCTCGTCGCGCTGCATCTGGGCACGGCGCTCGCGCTGCTGTGGTACTTCCGCGAGCGCTGGGTTGCGCTCGTGCGCGGCTTTTTTGCGTCGCTGGCCGGGCGTCCTAACGACGACGGTCACATGATGTGGGCGCTGATCATCGGCACGATCCCCGCCGGTATCGTCGGTTTGTTGCTGGAGAAGCGGCTGGAGCACCTGTTCCACGATCTGCGGATCGTGGCGATCGCGCTGATGGTGAACGGTGTGCTGTTGTGGTTCGGCGATCGACTGCAACGCGCGCGTGCGCACCTTGCGCCTGAAAAGCTCACGTTCAAGCAGGCGTTTCTCGTCGGGCTTGCGCAGGTTGGCGCGCTGATTCCGGGTTTTTCGCGCAGCGGTCTGACGATGATCGCCGGCAACGCAGCGGGTCTCACATCCGAGAAGGCCGCGGAGTTCGCGTTCCTGCTCGGCACGCCGATCATCTTCGCGGCAGGTCTGCTCGAAGTGCCGAAGCTGTTTCATGCGCCTGGCCAGCTCGCCGATGCGGTGCTTGGCGGTGTGCTCACTGCGGTCGCCGCGTATCTCAGCGTGCGCTTCCTGATGCGCTATTTCGAAGGGCGCGGGCGGCTCGCGGCGTTCGGCGTGTATTGCGTGATCGCGGGTGCGTTGTGTCTCGGCTGGTTCGTGCTGCATCCGGCGCCGGTGTGACGGTTTTTTCCGGCGCGCGATCCCGATCGAAGAGCAACCTCGTCAGCGGACGCGCAGTCGGTTAAAATCGCGGTCTTGCCTCCCCATAGTTCAACGGATAGAACACGGGTCTTCTAAACCTGAAATCGAGGTTCGATTCCTCGTGGGGGGGCCAAAGGTTGTTGGGCCGACAATTTCCACACTCGCCAGATAATTAAGGCAGTCGGGGACCGGTCGGTTTCGCTTTACTTGCTTTTCCCGGTGATACCCACGCCTCGTGGGGCATCTAGTTATACGCGCGGGTGCCAGATACCGACGCCAGAAATCCCGCTTTGACGGTGAAGCGCGACGAGCCACTCTGGCCGTCCATCCGACACTTTCCCTGCTCACCGCCCGCAAATTCCGGAGTGCCATCAAGGACTCTTCGCACTCGGGCCTCGACCCCTCACATAACGAGAACGAATTCAACAGCGACTGGACCGAACGGTAACTCGCGCACAGCGAGCGCACGACGTTCGGGCGGCGTACAACCATGCCTAGCAACTGTCTTTGCCTCGAAGGATGAGGCCGTGGTGAGGTGATTTTCGGGACCAGAGAAAAGGCATAATTTGCCGCAGAATCAGCTGGTGGATGGTGGGCGGACACAAGATATACCCGAGGCAGCGAGAGGGCGGCGGTCGAACGAAAAAATAGGGACCAGAAATGAATCCGAGGGAATTGGCAATGCATAAGGCGACGAGCAAGGTGCTGACCGCAATGCCTGATTTTTTGCCTTTGAAGAAGGGCAAATTGCCAAAACCTTTTCACAAGATGGGTGGCCTACGATGCCAGAGCAGCGGCATGATCAAACTATCCGACGATCATTCGGCTCTGTTCATCTGGAGAAATGGCGAGACACTTGCAGACGCTTCTTTCTTTGGATATTTAACGTGTAACCTCGCTCAGGGTGCCCTTTGCATCATTCTTGAGTTCCATTGGCACCCAAGTCACAAGGGAATACACTGCAAAATACCGTGTAGGACGGACCTGGACTACACGGACCGGTTTTTGGTGAGGGCACCGGAGCTCGCTCTCTCGGGTTCAACCTCCCTGGATCCGCGCGTGGATCTGGATCGACAAAAACTGATCGTGCTTTTTTGCGAGGCCTGTGGCGTGACACTTGACCCTGACGCTGACAAGTCTCAACTGAACCTATGGAACTCCTGGTAGACGATCTCAAGCGATCAATTTGCTCACTCTTCGAAGTCCATGCTGACGAGAACGGTGTGCAGCGTATTGTCACGCCTATCGAATATCCAGGGACATCCGACCGGATTGTTGTGCGTGTACGCCCGCAGCCCGATGGTAGTTATCGCGTTGATGAAAACGGCGAAGCCGCGATGTACGCAAATATGGCGGATGGCGACACCGAATCTGAAGTGGTGAAGCGGTGGGTCGATGATCTATCGGAGGGCGGTCCAGTGACCATGGACGACGATGAAACATTAATCGTCAATTGTCTCGACACCCGGTTGATAGCGCCGTCCATTTTCCGCGTTGCTGAAGCAGCCCAACATCTATACGCGCTCGCCACGGCTCGTGCCGACCGGCACTCCAGCGATTTCAGGGAACGACTGACCCGCGCCGTTCTTGATATCGCCTCAGACTTGGGTTTGAAGCATCACGAAAATGTGCAGCTGCCGATTTCCGGTGGCCTGCTTGCGGACCACGTGATAGACACGCCGATACCTCTGATCGTAATCGCTGCCACTGGGGCAACGCGGTTGCTTGAGGCTGAAGTCATCCATATGCAATATCGCATGCAGAAGACGCCCGGCTTCGTTCTGGCGGTCGTGGAGAGTCAGAAGGCGGTGGGCAAGAAGCAGTTTGAACGTGCCAACTATTACACGGGCAAAACGGTGATCTTTGACGACGATAATCTCAAAGGTTTGATAGCCACGTCGTTGAACTAGCTTCGTTATATCGCGAGAGAGACTTATAGGAGAAGCTCCCGTGTGTCCGCCACGATGAACACCATCCGCCATATCCGCACCTCGATGCTCGACCTCGCATACGAGGAGCGCGGCTCGCCAACCGGCGATCCCGTCGTGTTAATGCACGGCTTCCCCTACAACCCGCGCGGCTACGACGACGTAGCAGAAGGACTCTCGGCAAGCGGACACCGCGTCATCACCCCCTACTTGCGCGGCTACGGCCCAACCCGATTCATTTCCAGCGATGTCATGCGCTCCGGTCAACAGGCCGCTCTCTCCCGCGACCTGCTCGATCTTCTGGACGCGCTCTCAATTCCTCGCGCAGCACTGGTGGGGTACGACTGGGGTGGCCGCGCCGCCTGCATCGTCGCGGCGCTCTGGCCGGAACGCGTGCGCTGCCTCATCACCGGCGATGGCTACAACATCCAGAACATCCCAGGCTCCGTCATTCCCGCCGATCCCGAAGCCGAACACCGGTTCTGGTATCAATACTATTTTCACGGTCAACGCGGTGTCGCCGGATTGACGGCAAACCGCGAGGCGCTGTGCCGTTTGTTATGGCGCTTGTGGTCGCCATCATGGTCGTTCGACGACGACACCTATGCGCGCACGTCTTCTTCTTTCGACAACCCCGATTTCGTCGATGTCGTGATCCACTCGTATCGGCATCGCTACGGCTACGCGCCGGGCGATCCCGCGCTTGAAGAAATCGAGTACCAGCTAAGTTAGCAACCAGCCATCGATGTCCCCACGATTTCACTATGCGGCGCCGATGACGGCGTCGATCCACCGTCCAGAACGGACAACGATCACGCACACTTTCGAAGCCACTACGAGCGCCGGGTATTGTCCGGTATCGGCCACAACATTCCGCAAGAAGCGCCCGCGGCAACGTTGCAAGCGCTGCAGGACCTCATGAAGCTGAGCCACCCGGCCCGAATGTAACCAATTGAATCCCCAGGTAAAAGTCGTAAACGCAATGTCAATTTTGGCTAAATGACATCGCCTTATCGCATTGGGCTACCTACTATGGTCCCGTCGGGGTGCCATCCGGTACCCATCGAGAACGGAGGTCGTCATGGCAAAGTGGCTCAGCCGGTTGATGCAACAACGTGCTCCTACGCCCGAGAAAGCGGCAACGTCGATGCTGGTCAATGCGCGCATGCAACTGTTCACCGCGGAGCAGCGCGTGATCGATGCCAACATTCAGCTCGAATACTGGCGCGCACGCGTGCTGTTCCTCGAGGACGTGCAGACGCGCGGCATCCAGCCGTCGGCGAGTGTGGTGCCGAAAGTGATTGCGGACTTTGGATCGGGTCGTACGATCGGTCCGCGCCTGGCTACGGGAAAGTGACGGCGCGCTGACGTAAAAAAAGGCAGCCGAAGCTGCCTTGCGAAAGTCCCGCCTTGAGCGGACTGCTGCTTATCGTTTGTCAACGTAACGCATCACCGCGCTGTATCAATGCGCGATATCCAGCGCGTTCGTCAGATCGCCCATCGCCTTGCCGCCGTTCGCGACCAGTGCATTGTCGCGTGCGGTGAGTCCCGGCAGTGCCGGCAGCGCGAAGCGATGCGTGATGAAGCGCAGGATCGACGTCGTGTCGTACTGCGTGTGATCGATGTAGCCCTTCTTCGCGAGCGGCGAAACGATCAATGCGGGGATGCGCGTACCCGGACCCCAGCGATCGCCCTTCGGCGGCGCGACGTGATCCCAGAAGCCGCCGTTCTCGTCATACGTGATGACGACGACCATGTTGTTCCACTGCGGGCTCTTCTGCAGATGCGCGATCAGGTCGGCAATATGCTGGTCGCCCGACGTCACGTCGGTATAGCCCGCGTGTTCGTTCAGGTTGCCCTGCGGTTTGTAGAACGACACTTGCGGCAGCGTGCCGGCATCGATGGCCTTGATGAACTCCGAACCGGCCAGACCGCCATCGAGCAGATGCTTCGCGCGATTCGCCGAGCCCGGTGCGAGATTAGCGAAGAAGTTGAACGGCTGATGATGCGGCTGGAAGTTCGGTGCCGACAGATTCGCACCATAGATCACGCCTGAAGTACCGGTTTGCGCGGCTTGCTGTGCTGCGCCCCATGCACCGCCGTACCACGCCCACGACACGCCGGCCGTATTCAACAGGTCGCCGATGTTCTGCTGCGTCTGCGGCGGCAGCGTCGTTGCAGCACCCGGATCAGCGAGGTTCGCATCGCCGCCCGAAGCCGGCTTGTTGCCGCTCGGTTGATACGGCGGCTGCATCGTGTTGACCGCGTAGAAGTCGGGTGTCAGGTTGCCCGAGTTGACGAACTTCGGCGGGCCGCTCAATGACGACGCCGGCGAATTCGTCGCGAGCTTCAGTGACACACCATCCGTATTCACCGACGAAATCGACCCGGCCGCGGGGCTCTTGTCCGCGTTCGGATAGGTCGGCGTGCATGCGCAGACGAGCCACTGGTGGTTCAGGAACGAGCCGCCGAACGAACCCATGAAGAAGTTATCGGCGAGCGTGTATTGCTGTGCGATCTTCCACAGCGGCAGCTTGTCCGCGTTCATCGTGTAGTGACCCATCACGAGGCCACCCGAGTCGGCCCATGCGGCGAACTTGTCGTTCTTGCCGCCGTCGATCTGCATCTGGTTCTCGTAGAAACGATGGTACAGGTCGCGTGTCGTTGCGCTGGCCGGTGCGTTGAAGCCGTTCGGATCGTCGATGGCGAAAGCGGCGTTCGGCAGGTTAGCCGTCATGGCCTGGGTGATCACCGGCGTGACGCCGGTCTGGGTGAGACCGTTCCAGATCTGCGGCAGCGTTGCGAGCACGGAGCCGTCGCGGTCGAGCTGCTGCGCGCTTGTCGCGCTCACGTTTTGCAAGCCGTTGGCGCCGGGGAAGTTGCCGTACAGGTTGTCGAAGCTGCGGTTCTCCGCATAGATGACGACGACGGTCTTCACCGCGGTGATGTCGGGCTTGCCGCTGATGTCGTTGCCGCCACAGGCGTACAGCCCGATTGCTGCTGCGATCGCGGTAAGCGTCGCGCAGATCAGTTTCTTGTTCATCGGTTTTATCTCTCTCGCGTTGGGGACAGGTCGATGCCGCCCGGCTCCAGGCACGGACGGCTTACCTGCGACGGAAGTGTCGCAGCGGTTTTTGACAGAGAGATGTAAATAATTACTAGTAGCTTAAAGTTTTCGAACGTTTTGCTTGGGGTTTACACACTAAACGCCTAGCGATCGGAGGGTTTCGTAGGGGATATGTCATGTGAGCGACACATGAATGACATACGCTCGCGCAGTTGCTCAACACATAAAACTACTTACTATGCTGCGTGGTCTGGCGGGGATTCGAATGGAGCGGCTTGCTGGAGCGACCTTGCGCGCCGGCCGGCGAGGTGCGGCATGTTTGCCGCTGATACTTGCGCTCGTGGCTTGCGATGCGCACGGCCCGGACAGCGGCACAACCGCTGCTGCATCTGCGTCGGGCGCGACAGCGAGCGGTTTGCTGTTGCCCGTGGCCGGCTCGGCAGCGTCGGGCGGCCAGACGCGCGCCGAGGTGTATGCGTCGGTGCGCAAGATGACCTCGGTCGGCAAGCAGCTGTTCTTCGACCCGTCGCTGTCGGGCTCGGGCAAGCTCTCGTGTGCGTCGTGCCACAGCCCCGACCATGCCTTTACGCCGCCGAATTCGCTGCAGGTACAACTGGGCGGCGGCGATATGCGGCAGCCCGGCTTTCGCGCGGTGCCGACGCTCAAGTATCTGCAATCGGTGCCCGCATTCAGCGAGCACTTTCACGACTCGGAAGACGAGGGCGACGAAAGCGTCGATGCCGGTCCGACGGGCGGGCTCACGTGGGACGGCCGCGTCGATCGTGGCTCGGACCAGGCGCGCATCCCGTTGCTGTCTACCTTCGAAATGAGCAGCTCACCGCAGAAGGTGGCCGCTGCCGTCAAGGCGTCGCCATATGCCGCAGCGTTTCGCGACGCGTTCGGTGCGCAGATTTTCGACAGCGACGATGCGACTTTCAAGGCCGTGTTGCAAGCGCTCGAAACTTTTGAACAGACGCCCGAAACCTTCTATCCCTACACGAGTAAATACGACGCGTATCTCGCGGGCAAGACGCAGTTGACTGCCGCCGAGTCGCGCGGCTTGCAGCTCTTCAACGATGAGAAGAAGGGCAACTGCGCGAGCTGCCACCTGAGCGAGCGGGCGAGAGACGGCTCGCCGCCGCAGTTCAGCGATTTCGGCCTGATTGCGATCGGCGTGCCGCGCAACCATGCGCTCGCGGTGAATCGCGATCCGCGCTTTTACGATCTCGGCGCGTGCGGACCCGAGCGCAAGGACTTGCAGGGACGCGACGAGTTTTGCGGTATTTTCCGCACACCGACGCTGCGCAACGTCGCGTTGAAGAAGCGCTTTTTCCACAACGGTCTGTATAGTTCGCTCGACGAGGTCGTGCGCTTCTATGTGGAGCGCGATACGAACCCGGAGAAGTTTTATCCAGTATCGAAGAATGGCGTCGTGCAGAAGTTCGACGATCTGCCGAAGCGCTACTGGAGCAATCTGAACACCGACCCGCCGTTCGATCGCAAACGCGGCGATGCGCCCGCGCTCGACGAAGCGGAGATCAAGGATGTAGTCGCCTTCCTGAACACGTTGACCGACGGTTACCGGCCGCCGGTGCGATGAGCTTGATGCGCTACCGCTAGCAGAGCGGGGCGCTAGAGGCACCGTGCTATCCTTTTTCGCGCCTGGTCCGATGGGTTATGCCTGTGCAGTACGGACCAGCGGTTCCTCAGCTACCCGGGAAAAGGACATGACGGTATCGAATGCCGAATGCGCGGCTTGCGCGCAACCGCTCTCGTTAATCTCACCTCGCGCACGCTGCGCATCCGCTACGCCTGCATCCCGCGGCTCGTCCCGTCGATGAGCGCGCGCATCGTGTCGTGCGGCGTTGTGCTGCTCGACCCCGACGGCCGCGTCCTGCTCGCGCACGCCACCGATACTTCTCACTGGGACATTCCGAAAGGCCACGGCGAAGAAGGCGAGGTGCCGCATGTCACCGCATTGCGTGAACTGGTCGAGGAAACCGGCATCGTTCTCGGGGTCGAGCGACTGAAGGACCTGGGCCGCTTTGTCTATCGGCGCGACAAGGACCTGCATCTGTTCGGCGCGCGTGCACGCGATCACGAGCTCGATCTCAGCGTGTGTGTATGTACGTCGATGTTTCCGCGCCGCTCGGATGGCACGATGATTCCCGAGATGGACGCCTATCGCTGGGCCGCGAACGACGAAGTGGAGCGGTACGCGAGCCGCAGTCTGACGCGGCTGTTTCAGACGACGCTGCTGTTGCCCGAACTGCACCGCACGTTGTGAACGTGCGATGAGTGCACCTTGAATCGCGTCACGTCACCACGCCACGCGATTCAACGAGGCGCGGCCGGGCAATGCCGCGACCGTGCCTCGACTGCCATGACACCGCCCATTCAGGCCGGCTTACCCCAGCTGTCGCGCAGACTCACGATGCGGTTGAACACCGGTTTGCCCGGCTTCGAATCGACACGGTCCGCGACGAAGTAGCCGTGGCGCTCGAACTGGTAGCGCTGTTCGGGTTCGGCATCGCGCGCACCCGGTTCGACCCAAGCGTTAACGATGCGCTTCGAGTCCGGATTCAGTGCTTCGAGAAAATCGCGGCCGCCCGCGTCGGGCTGCGCTTCCTTGAACAGGCGATCGTACAGGCGTACTTCGGCGGGGACTGCATCGGTGGCGCTAAGCCAGTGGATGTTGCCCTTCACCTTGTAGTTGTTCGCGCCTTCGGTGCCCGATTTGCTGTCCGGGAAATAGTTGCAGTGCACGGCGATCACCTTGCCGTCCGCATCCTTGTCCACACCCGTGCATTCGACGACATAGCCGTAACGCAGCCGCACCTTGTTGCCAGGGAACAGACGGAAGAAACCCTTCGGCGGCGTTTCGTTGAAGTCGTCGCGCTCGATCCACAGTTCACGCGAAATCTCGAACGACCGCGTACCGCGCTCCGGATGATGCGGATGCACCGGCGCGCTGCAGGTTTCAGTCGTGCCCGCGGGGAAGTTATCGATGATGAGCTTCAGCGGATCGAGCACGGCTGCGGCGCGCGGCGCCTTGTCGTCGAGATCGTCGCGCAGCGCACCTTCGAACACGCTCATGTCGATCCACGAATCGACCTTCGTCACGCCGATCCGCTCGCACAGCAACTGGATACTCTCCGGCGTGAAGCCGCGCCGACGCACACCGACGATAGTCGGCATCCGCGGATCGTCCCAGCCGTCCACATGCCCCTCGGTGACGAGTTGCAGCAGCTTGCGCTTGCTGGTGATCGCATACGTGAGGTTCAGGCGCGAGAACTCGATCTGTTGCGGCAGCGGCCGCGTGAAGATACCGGCTTCGGCAAGTTCGTTCAGGATCCAGTCGTACAGCGGCCGGTGATCCTCGAACTCGAGCGTGCACAGCGAATGCGTGATGTTCTCGAGCGCATCCGAAATGCAGTGCGTGTAGTCGTACATCGGGTACACACACCACGTGTCGCCAGTCCGGTAGTGATGAGCGAAGCGGATGCGGTAGATGACCGGGTCGCGCATGTTGAAGTTCGGCGACGCCATGTCGATCTTCGCGCGCAGCACGTGCTCGCCTTCCTTGAACTCGCCTGCTTTCATGCGGCGGAACAGGTCGAGGTTTTCCTCCGGCGTACGGTCGCGGAACGGCGAGGGCACACCGGGTTCGGTGGCCGAGCCGCGATTGGCGCGCATTTCATCCGCCGACTGACTGTCGACATACGCCTTGCCGCGCTGGATCAGCAGTTCGGCGAATTCGTACAGCTTCCCGTAGTAATCGCTCGCGAAGTACTGGTAGTCGGCGTCCGCTTCTTTCCATTCGAAGCCGAGCCAGCGCACCGCGTCGACGATCGAGTCGACGTATTCGAAGCTTTCCTTTTCCGGATTCGTGTCGTCGAAGCGCAGATGGCACACGCCGCCATAGCTGCGCGCAATGCCGAAGTTCAGGCAAATGCTCTTCGCGTGGCCGATGTGGAGGTAGCCGTTGGGCTCCGGCGGAAAGCGCGTTTCCACCCGTTGCCCCCACTTTCCGGAGCGGTTGTCGTCATCGATGATGTTGCGGATGAAATTGGACGCCGCCGGCGCGTCGCCGCGATCGGCGTCTTTGCGTTCGTTGTTCATGCGAGAAGGAGAGAGAGACAGTTTGAAGCGCGTTATGCGCCTGCTGATTTGTCAATTCTACCTGACGTGTCAATACGCGGCTGCCTTTACACGCCTTTCTGCATCGCGGCGCGCCGCTGCCACCTTGGTTCGCCGCCCGGCCGGCGAATTTTCGACCGCGCTGTTGCACGCTGTAACAGGAGGTAAAACGCTTTGTGCGCGCGCATGGCGGCCACTTAGGATGCGTCGGTCGCGGCGGTGGGATGCCGCTGCGGGCCGCTCTACAGGGCGGCTGCAATCTGCCTGTTCACAAGGATCATCATGAATCGACGTATCGCTGGCGTACTGAAAATTACGGTTTCTGTCGCACTGGTTGCGAGTCTGTCCGCATGCTATTCGATGTCGCGCTCGCAGGCGCACGCGGCGATCGGCGCGGGGGCAGGCGGCGCGCTTGGCTATGTGCTGACGGGCGGCCCGGTCGGTACGATCGTCGGCGCGGCAGCGGGCGGGCTGATTGGGGCGGGTCACTGAGGCGGGTCGCCGAACGACCGCGCCGCCTGTTTCAGTCCACCGTTTCTTCAGATCACCGATTGCCCGCGCAACGCGGCAATCTGCCCGTCGTCGTAACCCAGCACGTCACGCAGGATTTCGTCGGTATGTTCGCCGAGCGTGGGTGGATGAGTGAGTGCCTGCGGCGGCGTGGCGCTCATTTTCACCGGATTGCGCACGAGCTTGACCGTTCCGCCCGAAGGATGCGGCAGATCGACCTGCAGGCCGCGCGCGATCACCTGCTCGTTCTCGAACACTTCCTCAAGATCGTTGATCGGACCGCACGGCACGCCGGCGGCTTCGAGCGCCGCGATCCAGTCGTGCTTGTCGCGCGTGCGGACCATCTCGGCCAGCAGCGGCACGAGCACATCGCGATTGCGCACGCGGTCCGGGTTGGTCGCGAAGCGGTCGTCGTCGGCGAGTTCTGCGCGGCCGCCAGCCTCGACGAATTTGCGGAACTGGCCGTCGTTGCCGACTGCGACGATGATCCAGCTGTCGCTCGTCTGGAACGTCTGATACGGCACGATGTTCGGATGCGCGTTGCCCCAGCGCGTGGGCGGCGTGCCGCTTGCGAGGAAGTTCGAGTTCATGTTTGCGAGCATCGCGACCTGGACGTCGAGCAGCGCCATGTCGATGTACTGGCCTTCGCCCGTGCGGTCGCGGTGTGCGAGCGCGGTCAGCACCGCGACCGTCGAATACATCCCGGTCATCAGGTCGGCAATCGCCACGCCGGCCTTCTGCGGACCGCCGCCCGGCAGCGCGTCGCGCTCGCCGGTAATGCTCATGAAGCCGCCGATGCCCTGCACGATGAAGTCGTAGCCCGCACGCTGCGCATACGGCCCGGTCTGACCGAAACCCGTCACTGAGCAGTAGATCAGATCGGGCTTCACCGCTTTGAGCGATTCGTAGTCGAGGCCGTACTTCTTCAACTGGCCGACCTTGTAGTTTTCCAGCACCACGTCGCTGTGCGCGGCCAGTTCGCGCACGATCCGCTGGCCTTCGGGGGTGGCGATATCGATGGTGAGCGAGCGCTTGTTGCGGTTCGCCGCGAGGTAGTACGCGGCTTCGTGGGTGTCCGTGCCGGCGGGCGTTTTCAGGTACGGCGGCCCCCAGTGACGCGTATCGTCGCCGACCTCGGGGCGCTCGACCTTGATCACGTCGGCGCCGAAGTCGGCGAGCGTTTGCGCGCACCAGGGGCCCGCGAGTACGCGGGTGAGGTCTAGTACGCGGATATGACTGAGTGCACCCATATTTTGATCACGTCTCCATTGTCGACCGCAGTTAGCGCTTTAGCTGTCGACCCGAGTTCGCGCTTTAGCACGTTACTCGGGGCCTATGCAGAGCACTTACTGCGGTCCCATGCCCGTAGGGCGACCGACTGGGTTTCGCCCACCAACTGGCAGCCGAAATCGTCTGAATGTGCGGAATCTTAAGCGATTCCCGAGTCCTGGGGCAGTCGGGCGTGCACGCCAGGGACACCGATGTCGGCCCGCACGATGCCGCGCGCCCCCGGGGCAACCGCCGCCGCGCAAGAAGCGCAACCCATGCGGCCCACCGGCCCGCAGCGTGTCCCGACAAAGCCCAACCCCCCGCGCAGAAGCGCCGATCCCGTATAATCGGTCGTTTCAAAGCCAATCCAGCGCTAATCGGCTGGCGCATCCCCGCGATGTCGCCAGATCACGCAGAGAACGTCCCCAGCACGCCATGAAAGCCGCCGAAATCCGCGAGAAATTCCTCAAGTTCTTCGAATCGAAGGGCCACACGATCGTCCGCTCGTCGAGCCTTGTGCCCGGCAACGACCCGACCCTGCTGTTCACCAATTCGGGCATGGTGCAGTTCAAGGATGTCTTCCTCGGCGCGGAATCGCGTCCGTACGCGCGTGCGACGACCTCCCAGCGCAGCGTGCGCGCGGGCGGCAAGCACAACGATCTGGAAAACGTCGGCTACACCGCGCGGCATCACACGTTCTTCGAGATGCTCGGCAATTTCTCGTTCGGCGACTACTTCAAGCGCGACGCGATCCACTACGCGTGGGAACTGCTGACCGGCGTCTACCAGTTGCCGAAAGACAAGCTCTGGGTCACCGTCTATCACGAGGACGACGAGGCGCACGACATCTGGGCGAAGGAAGTCGGCGTGCCGGTCGAGCGGATCATCCGCATCGGCGACAACAAGGGCGCGCGCTACGCATCGGACAATTTCTGGCAGATGGCCGACGTCGGCCCGTGCGGCCCGTGTTCGGAAATCTTCTACGATC
This sequence comes from Paraburkholderia sp. CHISQ3, assembly GCF_030464945.1. NCBI lineage: Bacteria > Pseudomonadati > Pseudomonadota > Betaproteobacteria > Burkholderiales > Burkholderiaceae > Paraburkholderia > Paraburkholderia sp. CHISQ3. The sequence goes on along the minus strand of NZ_JALPRG010000017.1, from coordinate 47,524 downwards.
ACGGCCCGGACGTGTGGGGTGGTCCGCCGGGATCGCCGGAAGAAGACGGCGACCGCTACATCGAGATCTGGAATCTCGTGTTCATGCAGTTCAGCCGCGACGCGCAGGGCAACATGACGCCTCTGCCGAAGCAGTGCGTCGACACCGGCATGGGCCTCGAGCGGATCGCCGCCGTGCTGCAGCACGTACACAGCAACTATGAAATCGATCTGTTCCAGGCGTTGATCAAGGCAGCCGGTCGCGAAACCGGCGTGGCCGATCTGACGAACAACTCGCTGAAGGTGATTGCGGATCACATCCGCGCATGCTCGTTCCTGATCGTCGACGGTGTGATTCCCGGCAACGAAGGGCGCGGCTATGTGCTGCGCCGGATCGTGCGCCGTGCGATCCGCCACGGCTACAAGCTTGGTCGCAAGGGCGCGTTTTTCCATCGGCTCGTCTCCGATCTGGTCGCGCAGATGGGCGGCGCGTATCCCGAACTGAAGGAAGCCGAACAGCGCGTGACCGACGTGCTGCGCCAGGAAGAAGAGCGCTTCTTCGAAACCATCGAACACGGCATGTCGATTCTCGAGGGTGCGCTGGCGGAACTCGATGCGAAGGGTGGCAAGACGCTCGACGGTGAACTCGCGTTCAAGTTGCACGACACATATGGCTTCCCGCTCGACCTGACTGCAGACGTGTGTCGCGAACGTGGCATCTCCGTCGACGAGCCCGCCTTCGACGACGCGATGGCGCGCCAGCGCGACCAGGCGCGCGCGGCCGGCAAGTTCAAGATGGCACAGGGTCTCCAGTACTCAGGTGCGAAGACCACGTTCCATGGTTATGAAGAAATCGTTTTCGACGACGCGAAGGTGATTGCGTTGTACGTCGATGGTGCGTCGGTGAACGAGGTCGCGAAGGGCCAGCAGGCTGTCGTCGTGCTCGACCACACGCCGTTCTACGCGGAGTCGGGCGGCCAGGTCGGCGACCAGGGCGTGCTCAGCAATGCGAGCGTGCGTTTCGCGGTGGCCGATACGCTGAAGGTGCAGGCCGACGTGGTTGGCCATCACGGCACGCTCGAGCAGGGCACGTTGAAGCTTGGCGACGTCGTGAAGGCAGAGATCGATGCGATCCGCCGCGCCCGTACCGAGCGTAACCACTCGGCGACCCACCTGATGCACAAGGCGCTGCGCGAAGTACTCGGCACGCACGTTCAGCAGAAGGGATCGCTCGTCGACGCTGACAAGACACGCTTCGACTTCGCGCACAACGCACCGATGACCGACGAGCAGATTCGCCAGGTCGAGTCGATCGTCAACGCGGAAGTACTGGCGAACGCGCCGGGCATCGTGCGCGTGATGCCGTTCGACGAAGCCGTGAAGGGCGGTGCGATGGCGTTGTTCGGCGAGAAGTATGGCGACGAAGTACGCGTCCTCGATCTCGGTTTCTCGCGTGAATTGTGCGGTGGTACGCACGTCAGCCGCTCGGGCGATATCGGCTTCTTCAAGATCGTGGCGGAAGGCGGTGTGGCAGCAGGGATTCGCCGCGTCGAAGCGATCACCGGCGATAACGCGGTGCGTTACGTGCAGGAACTCGACACGCGTATCGGCGAAGCTGCTGCCGCGTTGAAAGCGCAGCCGTCCGAGCTGACGCAGCGGATCGTGCAGGTGCAGGAACAGGTGAAGTCGCTGGAAAAGGAACTCGGCGCGCTGAAGTCGAAGCTCGCATCGAACCAGGGCGACGAGCTCGTTGGCCAGGCGATCGACGTGGCAGGCGTGCATGTGCTGGCTGCGACGCTCGATGGTGCAGACGTGAAGACGCTGCGCGAAACCGTCGACAAGCTGAAGGACAAGCTGAAGAACGCGGCGATCGTGCTTGCGTCGGTTGAGGGTGGCAAGGTCAGCCTGATCGCCGGTGTGACACCAGAGGCCAGCAAGAAGGTGAAGGCGGGCGAGCTGGTGAACTTCGTGGCGCAGCAGGTCGGCGGTAAGGGCGGCGGACGTCCGGACATGGCGCAGGCAGGCGGCACGGACCCGGCTGGTCTGGCGGCGGCGCTGGCTGGCGTGAAGGGGTGGGTCGAAGCGCAGTTGTAAGCGCAGACGCATTCGTCTGGCCTCTGGCTGGACTCAGGCTGAAATGAAAAACCGCGCGTTTCGCAACGCGCGGTTTTTTTATGGCCGCTAGCCACTGCTGTTGTCTTCACTGCGGCGTTGGTACCGGCATTGGCACGCGGTGCATCACGCTGATGAAAGCCAGGAGGTGCACGATACGCACTCAGCTTTTACGTTCGCGTCAGCACCGCATCATTCCGCCCAGCCGCATGCGCAACCAGATTGCTTTCCCCGAGCAACGCAGCACGCAACGCATTGAGCGCCGCGGAAAAATGCCCGCGCCGCCACGTCAGCAACGTATCGATCTCACCGAGTTCACCGAGCGAATGCAGCGCGATGTCGTTCGTTTCGGGCTGTAGCTCGAGCACGGAGCGCGGCGCGACTGCCACGCCCGCACCGGCCGCCACGCACGCGACGATCGCGTGATACGAACCGAGTTCGAGCACCCGCGCCGGACGGATATCGTTCTCCATGTACCACCGCTCGACATAGCTGCGGTACGTGCAACCGCGCTCGAACGCAATCAGCGTCGACAGGGCGATGTCGCGCGCCTGACGGATCGGTCGATGGCCGCGTGGGGTCAGCATCACGAGTTCTTCGCGAAACACCGGCACCGCTTCGAACAGGTCGTCGGGCCAGGGGCTATCGAGCGGTCGCGCGATCAGCGCAGCATCGATTTCGAATTCCCGCACGCGCTCGATCAGGCTGGCGGTCGTGCCGGTTTCGAGTTCGAGTTCGACCTCAGGCCAGGCCTGGTGATAGCGCGCGAGCAGCCCGGGCAGGCGGCTCGCCGCCGCGCTTTCCATCGTGCCGAGCCGCAGGCGGCCAGCCGGACGGTTTTCGCGGAGCGCGTGGCGCGCCTCGTCGGCGAGCGCGAGCAGGCGTTCGGCGTAGGGCAGTAACGTCTGGCCGGCCGGCGTCAGCACAAGCCGCCGCCCATCGCGAATGAACAGCTCGGTGCCGAGCTGCTCTTCGAGCTGCTTGATGCGCGTCGTCACATTCGACTGCACCCGGTTCAGCTTCGCAGCGGCCCGCGTGACGCCGTTCTCGCGCACCACAGCGCGGAAGATCGTCAAGGCGGCGAGATCCATGGTTCTCTCCTAGCGATGATTCATATCTGGATTATTCATTTTTCGTGATGTTTGCGTCAAGTTAGCATACTGTCAGGTGGATAGCCGCTTGCTAACCGCTTGCACGTTTAGCCGTCTCGCTTGCCGATCCCCGTTGTCCGCGCTGCCAAACCCGACTGCTTCATGACCGATTTCGCCTCCCCACCCTTGGCCCCCGCCGATACCGAACCGCACGCGGCCCGCCGCGCGGCGCTCGCCTGCATGATCGCGCTCGCGGTGGTGCTGGGCGTGGGGCGCTTTGCGTTCACGCCATTGCTGCCGCTGATGCTGTCGAGCGGCGCGCTCGACATCCGGCACGGCGGCTGGCTCGCATCGTTCAACTACGCGGGCTACTTCGTCGGGGCGGTGACGTGTGCCGCGCTGCGTGTCCAACCCGCGCGGATGGTGCACGTCGGCCTCGTGCTCACCGTGCTGTTGACGCTTGCCATGGGACTCACGTCGACGTTCTGGATCTGGGCCCCGGTGCGCTTCGTGGCCGGCGTCGTCAGTGCGTGGACTTTCGTGTTCGCGTCGCAATGGGGCCTGCGCCGGCTCGCCGAACTCCACGCGAACGAGTGGAGTGGTGTGATTTATACGGGGCCTGGGTTTGGCATCGTTGGTACGGGATTGCTCGTCAGTGCGGCGGGTGGGTATGGCGCGACGCTCGGGTGGCTCGGCTTTGGTGCGATATCGGCGGTGCTGACGGCTTTCGTGTGGCGGGTATTTGTTGCGCCGATCGCGAGGGGGCAACATGGGCGGACTACGCTGGCCACAGCCGCCACAGCCGCCACAGCCGCCACAGCCGCCACAGCCGACGCTTCAGCGCACGGCTCAGCGGCGAACGTGGCACCGGCCGCCACGCAGGCAGATGCCCGGGAAGCACCCGCGGCGGCCGTGACGACCCACCGCCCTGCACATCGCGCAGACGCTTTCTGGCTCGTCGTGCTGTACGGCATTCCCGGCTTCGGCTACATCATCACCGCCACCTTCCTCCCGGTGATCGCCCGTCATGCGTTGCCCACCGGCTCCGCATGGCCGGACCTGTTCTGGCCGATGTTCGGCGCTGCGTTGATCGTCGGGGCACTTGGCGCGGCGCGGCTGCCTTCGCACTGGGACAACCGCACGCTGCTCGCGGGCAGTTATGTGCTGCAGGCCATCGGCATCGTGCTTGGCATCGTGTGGCCGACCGCGGGGGGCTTCGCGTTGGGTAGCGTGCTGATCGGTTTGCCGTTCACGGCGATCACGCTCTTTGCGATGCGCGAGGCGCGTCGCCTGCATGGCGACACGGCGGCGGGGCTGATGGGATACGCGACGGCGGCCTATGGGCTTGGGCAGATCGTCGGGCCGCTGGTCGCCGCGCCGGTTGCGGCGCATACGGGCTCGTTCTCGCCGGCGCTGTGGCTGGCAGCGGGGGCGTTGCTGCTCGGCGCCGTCGCGCTGGTGGCGGTTGCGTCGATGCGCCGCCGCTGATCACGGTCTGCACACCCGGAGCCGCATTCGCTGCTCCTTCTGTCGAAACTTCCCTGTCACTCCTTCGTTGTAGCGCGAACGAAGAGCGTCGCTGCCTGGTGGCGGCAGCGGCGATGCGATGCCACTGACTTGCCGCAGGGAAACCGGACTCGCTGCTGCATCGAGATGAAATCCCGGTCGCTCCGTTGAACGTCGTCAATGGCCCGGGCGCCAGTCTCTGCGCTCCGTAGTGCGCCGTCCGTCACGTCTTCCCACACGGATCGTCTCCCGCTCCCCAATCGCCTCCACCGCCCCTTCGTTCGATCAATCGAACACGTTTCGGGGCCGCGCACTAAAATGTCCGCTTTCCTGCCATTCTCCTGCGTCCGTCGCCGGACGTTTCGCCAGTCATGCCGCCGTTCGCATCGAATAACGCATCGATCAACGTATGGATCAACGCATCGGATAACGAACCGGACAACCTCGCGAGCAGCTATCCGCAGGCACGGACCGCGGTCATCACTGCGCCGTGTCGTCAACCGACGACACCTCCACCCCACTTCAATAGAACATGAGCGACTACCGATACTGCCCCCGCTGCGCCACCCCGCTAATCGAGCGCGCCGATCCCGCGCACGAAGGCGGCCGCGTGCGTCAGGTCTGTCCCGACGACACCTGCGGCTACGTCCACTGGAACAACCCGCTGCCGGTGGTCGCCGCGATCGTCGAGTACGAAGGCAAGATCCTGCTCGCGCGCAATGCCGCATGGGCTGAAGGCATGTTTGCGCTGATCACCGGCTTCCTCGAAAACGGCGAGACACCCGAGCAGGGCATCGCGCGCGAGGTGAAAGAAGAGACCTCGCTGGACACGGAATCGGTCGAGCTGATCGGCGTGTACGAGTTCATCCGCAAGAACGAGCTGATCATCGCGTACCACGTGCGCGCGAACGGCACGATTGCGCTCTCGCCGGAGCTGCTCGAATACCGGCTCGTCGAACCGGCGAAGCTGCGGCCGTGGCGTGCGGGCACCGGCCAGGCGCTCGGCGAATGGATGCGCCGGCGCGGGCTGCCGTTCGAATTCGTCGAGCGGCCCGGACAATAACGGCGAATAACGGCGCGCGCTCCTTCAACCCCGCAACGGACATCGACATGGCCTTCATCTTCTATCTGACTCACATCCATCTGGGTTACGACGCGCTCGCGCAGTTGCCGGCGGAATGCGCGCGCATCGGTATCGCGCGACCGCTGATCGTGACCGACAAGGGCGTCGTCGCAGCCGGCCTCGTGCAGCGCGCGCTCGATGTGCTGAAGCTCGGCGATGTGCCGGTGTTCGATGACACACCATCGAATCCGACCGAGGCGATGGTGCTGGCCGCGGCCGCGCGTTATCGCGAGGAGGGCTGCGATGGTTTGATCGCGGTGGGCGGCGGATCGTCGATCGATCTCGCGAAGGGCGTGGCAATTGCAGCAACACATCCGGGCACGCTCACTGAATACGCGACGATCGAAGGCGGCAGCGGCAAGATCACCGACGCCGCTGCGCCGCTGATCGCGGTGCCCACCACGGCCGGCACCGGCAGTGAAGTGGCGCGCGGCGCGATCGTGATTCTCAACGATGGTCGCAAGCTCGGCTTTCACTCGTGGCATCTGCTGCCGAAGTCGGCGCTGTGCGACCCGGGCCTCACGCTCGGCCTGCCCGCACCGTTGACGGCGGCCACCGGCATGGACGCGATCGCGCATTGCATCGAAACCTTCCTCGCGCCGGCGTTCAATCCACCCGCCGACGGCATCGCACTCGACGGGCTCGAGCGCGCATGGGCGAACCTCGAGCGCGCGACGCGCGACGGCAGCGACCGCGATGCGCGCCTGAACATGATGAGCGCATCGATGCAGGGGGCGATGGCGTTCCAGAAGGGACTCGGTTGCGTGCATTCGCTGTCGCATCCATTGGGCGGCGTGCCGGTCAATGGACGCACGTCGCTACATCACGGCACGCTGAACGCGGTCGTGCTGCCTGCGGTTTTGCGTTTCAACGAAAGCGCGGAGACCGTGGTGGCGAACAACCGCTATGCGCGCATGCGTCGCGTGATGAATCTGCCGGACGGCGCGGACCTTGCGCAGGCGCTGTTCGACATGACCGCGCGCCTCGGGCTGCCGACCGGGCTGCGACAGATGGGTGTCGACGAGCAGGTGTTCGACAAGGTGATCGCAGGTGCGCTCGCCGATCATTGCCACAAGACCAATCCACGCGAAGCGAGTGCCGACGATTATCGGCGCATGTTGACTGAATCGCTCTGACCGCGCCGCCGCATTCGGCAATCATTCACTCGCTCATTTCCGGACCCACACACCCGCCCGATGAACAAGCCCGCTCCCGCGCTGCGCAACGCTTACCGCCACTTCCTGCCGATCACGACACGCTGGATGGACAACGACGTCTACGGCCACGTGAACAACGTCGTCTACTACAGCTACTTCGATACGGTAGTGAATGAGTACCTGATCCGCGCGGGTGTGCTCGACGTCGAGCATGGCGAGACGATCGGGCTCGTCGTCGAGACACAGTGCAACTACTTCGCGCCACTCGTGTTCCCGGAGCCGGTCGAGGCAGGTCTGCGCGTCGCGCGGCTCGGCGGTTCGAGCGTGCGTTATGAAGTCGGGCTGTTTCGCGCAGGCGAGGCCCAGCCGGCGGCGCAGGGTCATTTCGTGCACGTCTATGTGGACCGTGCGACGCGTAAACCGGTCACGTTACCCGATGCGTTACGCGCGGCGCTCCTGCCGCTCGTGGTCGCGCTCGCGGAGTAGTCGCGCATGCAGTCGTTTGCGATCAACCTGCTGAACGGCGTCAGCTATGGGCTGCTGCTGTTCATGCTGTCGGCGGGGCTGACGTTGATCTTCAGCATGCTGGGCGTGCTTAACTTCGCGCATGCAAGTTTCTACATGCTCGGTGCGTATGTCGGTTTCGCGCTGACGGCGCACCTTGGTTTCTGGGGCGCTTTGATCGGTGCGCCGCTGGTAGTTGGCCTGATCGGCGCAGCGGTCGAACGCTGGCTGTTGCGTCGCGTTCGACCGCATGGACATCTCGCCGAGCTGCTGCTCACGTTCGGTGCCGCGTATCTGATCGGCGAAGCGGTGAAGCTGGCCTGGGGCTTGCAGGCGATCGCCGCACCGGTGCCGGCCGCGCTCGACGGCGCGTTATTTACCTTCGATGGCGCTGCGTTTCCGCGTTATCGCGCGTTCATGATGGTGGTGTCGCTTGCGATGCTCGTGGTGCTGTACGCGGTGTTGCGCGTATCGAAGACGGGGTTGATCGTGCGCGCGGCGCTCATGCATCCGGACGCCGTCGAAGCACTCGGCCACAACGTGCCACGCGTATTTACCTTTGTCTTTGCTGCGGGTACCGCGCTCGCTGCGCTTGCCGGTGTGATCGGTGCGCCGCTCTTCGTGGTCGAACCGGCGATGGCCGAATCGGTCGGCTCGATCGTCTTCGTGGTCGTCGTGATCGGTGGGCTCGGATCGCTGGGCGGGGCGCTTGCGGCGTCGCTGCTGATCGGCTGCATCCAGACTTTCGCGGTGGCGAGCGACGTGTCGCTCGGCGGTATCGCGGCGGCGCTCGGGCAGCCGCTGTCCACTGCATGGGGTGGGCTCACGCTCGCGCAACTCGCACCGCTCGTGCCGTATGTGCTGCTCGTCGCGATGCTCGCGTTGCGGCCGGGCGGACTCTTCGGTCTGCGCGATGACGATGTCTGAGCCGCACGACACCGCTTCCCGACACGCAGCGCCGCAGACGCTTGCCGCCGCGCGCGCACCGCGTACGCCGACATGGCGTGCTGCATTGCCGTGGCTCGTGCTGATCGCCATGCTCGCCGTGCCGCCACTCGTCTCATCGCAGAGCTGGTTGTTCGCGTGGCTTGCGCAGACCGCGGCGATGATCGTGTTCGCGCTGTCGTACAACCTGCTGCTTGGCGGCACCGGCTTGCTGTCGCTCGGTCATGCCGCGCACGCGGGGCTCGGCGCGCTCGTGGCCGCGTATCTGTTCAACGCATGGCGCTTGCCGTTGCCGCTCGTTCCGCTGGTGGGCGGGATCGGCGGGGCGCTGTCCGGTCTGCTTGCCGGTTATGTGTCGACGCGGCGCGCAGGCACGGCGTTCGCGATGATCACGCTCGGTATCGGCGAACTCGTGGCGGCTGCCGCATGGACGCTGCCCGACTGGTTCGGCGGCGAAGCGGGCATGCCGATCGATCGCGCGAGCGGCCTTGCACTCGGCACGTGGACCTTCGGCCCCGCGCGCGAAGCGTATCTGCTGATCGCGCTGTGGTGTCTGCTTGCGTGTGCCGCGATGTTCGCGTTGTCGCGCACGCCGTTCATGCGCGTCGCGAATGCGGTGCGCGACAACCCGGTGCGGGCTGCGGCGATCGGTTGCGAGCCGCGCCGCATCCGTTATGCGAGTGTCGTGTTCGCGGCGTTCTTTGCGGGTATCGCGGGCACGCTTGGGTTGATCAACGTCGAGCTGGTATCGACGGAAAGCGTCGGCATGCTGCGCTCGGGCGCGGTGCTGATCGCGACGGTGATCGGTGGAACCGGTGCGTTCTTCGGGCCGGTGGCGGGGGCGGTCGTGTTGACGTTTTTCAGCGTCGCGGTGGCGAGCGTGACGCGTGCGTGGTTGTTCTATCTTGGGCTGTTGTTCATCGTGATCGTGGCGGGCTCGCCCGATGGCATCGCCGGGTTCGCGCAGCGCCAGGCCGCGCGGCTCGCGCAGCACGGCTGGCGGGTTTGCGCGAAGTCGTGGCTATGCGGCGTGAGCGCGGCGCTCGCGTGGACCGGTGCGGTCGTGCTTGCGGTGCAATGGGCGTACGCGCGACAGTTCGGCACCGATGACGGCACTGGTTTGCCGTTCAGCGGGTTGTTGCTTGCCGGTGCGACGTCTTCCGGTGAATGGATCGCCGCTGCTGTCGTGTTGCTCGCAGGCGCCGGCTGGATTGCTTCGCGTGGTGCACGGCGCGCATGGCCGCGCGACGTACAGGCGGCAAACACACGCGAAGCCGGGAGCATTCGATGACCGCCGCGCTCGCCGTGCAACGGGTCCACAAACGCTTCGGTGCCACCGAGGTGCTGCGCGGTGTCGATCTGTCGATCGAACCCGGCGAGCGCCATGCGCTGATCGGACCGAACGGCGCGGGCAAATCGACGCTGTTCAATCTGATCGCCGGTGGTGGCCGGCCGAGCGCGGGTCGCATCGAACTGTTCGGCGTCGACATCACGCGGCTTGGGCCGGCCGCGGTGAACCGCCGCGGGCTTGCGCGCAGCTTCCAGAACACGAGTGTGTTCGCGGGGCTGTCGGTGTTCGACAACCTGCGTTGTGCCGCGCTGTTTGCGGAGCGCGGGCGCGGCAGCCGGTGGCGTCGCTGGACGCATGCGCGTGCCGCCTCCACGCGCGCCGAACAGGTACTCGATGCCGTGGGCCTCGGCGCACGCGCCCAGGTGCTGGCCGGCACGCTCAGTTATGCGGAGCAACGCGCGCTCGATCTCGGTCTAGCGCTCGCGGGCGGCGCGCACACGCTGCTGCTCGACGAGCCGACGGCCGGCATGAACCGGGCCGAAGCTGCGCGCGCGATCGAACTGATCCGCAGCGCGACCGCCGGCCGCACGCTGCTGATGGTCGAGCACGACATGGATGCAGTCTTCGGTCTCGCGGACCGCATCTCCGTGCTCGTGGAGGGGCGCGTGATCGCGACCGGCACACCGGCCGCGATTCGCTCGCATGCTGCGGTGCGCGCGGCCTATCTCGGCGATGGGTTCGAAACATGACCGCTTTGCTCGATATCGCCGGTCTGCATGCGTGGCATGGTGCGAGCAAGGCGCTGCACGGCGTCGATCTGCGCATCGAGGCAGGCGAGATCGTGGCGCTCGCGGGGCGCAATGGTTCGGGGCGCTCGACGCTCGCGCAGGCGATCATGGGACTCGTGCACACCGAGGGCGAACTGCGTTTTGCGGGCCGCTCGCTGGTGGGCTTGCGGCCGTTCCAGATCGCGCGGCTCGGCATCGGTTATGTACCTGAGCATCGCGATGTGTTTCCGACGCTCAGCGTGCACGAAAACCTGCTGCTCGGCGTAGCTTCGACCAGGCGCGCGCGGCCGCCGCGTTTTACCTTCGACGATGCCTACGCGCTTTTTCCCGTGTTGCGTGAACGACAGCGCACGCGTGCTGCTGCACTCTCGGGCGGCGAGCAGCAGATGCTGACGCTCGCGCGCACGCTGCTCGGCGATCCGGATCTGCTGGTCATCGATGAGCCGGCCGAAGGGCTCGCCGCGCAGCGCGTCGCGCAGGTTGCAGCGTGCCTGCGGACCTTGCATGCGCGCGGCGTCGCGATGCTGCTGATCGAGCAACGGCTCGCAATCGCACACGAACTGGCGAGTCGGGTCGCGGTGATGGGGCATGGCGAGATCGTGTTCGACGGCACGTTCGAGGCGTTTCGCGCGCGTCACGATGTGATGCAGGAATGGCTCGGCGTCGGCTAACGCGGCTCATTTGCGTGCGGCGCAGCGGGCGCAACCAGTCGTTCTCGGCCAACGCCGGTTTCCCTTCTGTTTGACCCGATTGCGCGCAGCGGCGTCGCATGTCCGCCCCGCGCGGGTTGGCGGCCCGTGCTCTGTTTCATTCAAACGTCTGAGCGTTTGGTGCCGGCCCTCCAGGAATCTTGTCGGCAGCGCGGCCACAAATAAAGACAATCGAAGGCAAAGATGCCCGGCCATCCGTGCCGGCGCGAGACAGTCCGGCGTCCCGCCTGTGCGGGCGTACCGGACCAGGGAGGAGACGATATGCACGATACCGACGACAGATTGCATCTGCCGCGTACCCACGCCGGCAGTGAACAAGGCTGCAATCCCAGGGGTAACGGAGGGAGTGGGCGGCACTCTGCGGTTGATAGCGGGCCTATGCGTCACGCGCTGAGCGTGTCCGCGGTCGTGATCGTCATCGCGTCGCTGCTGGTGTGTGCGTGTGCCGATGCGAGTGCTGACGCGAGTTCGGCTGCGAGTTCTGCCGTCGGTGCGTCGGGTGCCGCGAGCGTAGTTGTTCCCACTGGAGCAAGCTCCGCGAATGTAGCTGCACCTACGGCTTCAAGTGCGAGCGGGACCACCGTACAAAATCCCGGCGATGCCGCCGCCGCACAACCCGCATCCTCAACGCTACCCACGCTCGAAGTTGCGAAGGCGCGCCAGCTAGCAGAGCAGCAGCAAGTCGCGGCCCGCGTACCCGCTGCCGGCGGTATGCGCGTTACACGAACGCGGCCATTGACATTACGCGACTCCGGCATCGACGGCTCGATGATGTTCGCGCGCGATGTCGATTTCCGCCTGACCGGCGACATCGGCTTCCTGATCCACCGCATGGCTGCAACGCTTACGCCGACACGCGCCGGCAATCCGATCGTGTTCGACGATCCGAACAGCGTGACGATCAACGTCCACCGCGGCGAGGTCACGCTCGATGCCGCGAAGCTCACAGCAATCTTCAATCGCTATCTGTTCCAGTACCAGGGCTCGCCGCTGCGCAATATGCGGGTCGAGCCGCAGCAGAGGCAGTTGCGGATCACCGGCGAAATGCAACGCGACGGCTGGGTGCCGATTGCGCTCACGGGCACGCTGGCGATGCGCAACGCAACCGAACTCGTGTTTCACGCCGACCATACCGAAGTCGCGGGCGTCGCTGCGGACCGTCTGATGAAGGCCGCACACGTGCGCATGGCAGACCTGCTGAAGGTGAACACGCCGATTGCGCAACTCGACGGCGACAACGTCGTGATGCAGGTCGCGAAACTGACGCCGCCGCCCGCGTTGCGTATGAGGATCACGGCGGTCGACACGACGCCGGCCGGCGTGCGCTTCACGCTCGACGACGGTACGCTGCCCGACGTCGCGTTCCCCGCGGAGATGCCCGCGCGCGGCATGTTGCTCGAAGGCGGCGACGTGAAGTTCATGCGCTCGATCCCGATGAACATCGAGATGGCGATCACGCCGCTCGATACCGGCACGTCGGGCGCGCCTTTCGTGCTCGACCTGTATCACTATCGCGAGCAGATGGCGGCGGGCTATTTCACGTTCGACGAAAACGGTGCGCTCGATGTGCATCTGCCGTCGTACACGACGCTGCCCGGTGCTGCGCGCGATGCGGCACAGACAGCGCAAACCGGTAGCGCGGCGGCGCGCTACAACGATAGCTACATCCGTGCGCAACAGGTCGCGCTCGCCGCCGCACGCGAGCAATGGCGGCGCATCCCGGTGAGCCTGCGTTCAACAGCTACGGCAGGCACCACGCTCTCCGACGAACGCCATTCACCGGGCGGTACACCGCTGATCCACGTACAGAACGTCGACTTCTACGTGTCGGGACGAATCGGTTTTCACGTACGCACACTCGATGCGCAGCTCGTGCCGAAGAAGCCCGGTCAGCCCGTCGATCTCGACGATCCGAACCAGTACGACATTCATATCCTCGGTGGCGAGGTTGTCGAACCGTGGCCGGCGATGGCATCGCTCTTCAACGACTATCTGCTCGACTACACGCCGCGCTCGCTGAACGACATGCAACTGACGCCCGCCGACGGTGGCCTCGACGTGACCGGTGGTATCAAGCTATGGAATCACTTCCCCGGCGTCTGGCTACCGACGAAGATGCACGGCACGCTCGCCGTACGCGACGAACGGCATCTGGTCTACACGCCCGAATCGGTGTCGGTGCTCGGTGTGCCGCAGGCCGGCTTGCTGCGCGCGCTGAATATTCCGCTCGCCTCGTTGACACCGTTTGCGCGCAAGGGCGTCAAGCTGGAAGGTAACGAGCTGGTATTCGATCAGTACACGGTGTTTCCGCCGCCGGTGTTGCAGGGGCGTCTCGCGGGTGCAACCGTGACAAACGAAGGGCTCGTGCTGAAGTTCAAGCGGCAGACGGGCGCGGCCGTCGCGCATCCGCCGGCGGGCGCGGGCGGCAGCTACGTGTGGATCGAATCGGGCGACATCAAGATGTACAACTCGCTGGTCGTGAACGGCCATACGCTGATACGCGATAGCGCAAACAGCGACCCGATGCATTTCGATCTGTACGGATATCGCCGCGATGTGGCGAAGGGGACGGTGCGGATGGCGGAGGATGGCGCGCTCGCGGTGGATGTCGCGGCGCGGAAGTAACTTACGGCTAACCACATGCACGATCATCTGGGCCGCGCGCATCGACGCGGCCCGGCTACGTTCAGTTGCCTTCAGTTGCCTTCAGCTACGCGCATCCCGCTCGATGATCCATTCATGCGCGGGATCGTTCTTGAAGTGCCACGTGCGCCGACTACCCGCCATCACGTTCAGATAGTACGAGTCGTAGCCATACGGCACGACCACCGGATGATAGCCGCGCGGCACCATCACGACATCGTGATCCTCGACGGCCATCGACTCGTCGATATCGCGCGCATCCGTATACACGCGCTGAAACGCGAACCCTTGCGGCGGATTGAGCCGGTGGTAGTAAGTCTCTTCCAGCGAACTCTCGACCGGCACATTGTCGGTGTCGTGCTTGTGCGGCGGGTAGCTCGATGCATGACCCCCCGGTGTGCGCACTTCGACGACGAGCAGCGATTCGGCGGGTTCGGTTTGCGGCAGGATATCGCACACGTAGCGCGTGTTGAGGCCGGTGCCGCGCGTCGAGCGCGTCATCTGCGACGGCGGGATGAGGCGCGCCGGATAGCGTCCGGTGGCAGGCGCACTGGCCACACCGATCTCGGCATTGTTGCGTGCGCGTATCGTGGCGCGCACATTCGGCGGCAGGTACACCGCATGCGGCGCCGCATCGTCGAACACGCTGCGGCGCGTACCGAGGCTGAGCCATTTTGCAGCGGGCGTATCGATGTCGATCGTGCCGGACAGCACGACGATGCACGACTCGCGGTTCGTCTCGAGCACCCGCATGACGCCGTCCGCCGCGAGCCGGTGGGCGGTGAAGCCGACATACTGCCAGCCGGCCGACTCCGGCGTGACGCGCGCGATTGTCTGACCTTCGCGCTGGGCTTTGACTAGCAAACTCATGCAGCCTCCCTGGCAGGATTGAGCGGCGCATCGACGAGGGCACGCAGCGTCTGGTAGCCCTTTTGCGCATACGCGAACGAAGGCGCGACGACCGGGTCCTGTTCCGCCTCGACGACGAGCCAGCCGCGGTAGCCGTGCCGCTTGAGCCGGTCAATGATAGCCGGGAAATCGATGCTGCCGTCGCCGGGCACCGTGAATGCGCCTGCGATCACCGCTTCAAGAAAGCTCCAGTTGCGATTGCGCGCGAGCTTTGCGACTGCGGGCCGTACGTCCTTGCAGTGCACGTGGCACACGCGCGCGATATGGCGGTCGAGTACATCGACCGGATCGCCGCCTGCGAACGTGATATGCCCCGCATCGAACAGCAGACCGACGGCTTCGCTGGTTTTTGCCATCAGACGGTCGACGTCGGCGGGCGTCTCGACATACGCGCCCATGTGATGGTGATACGCGAGCCGCACGCCGTGGCTCAGCGTGTAGCGCGCGAACGTCTCGACGCGCGCCGCGTATTCGTCCCACTGTGCTTCGCTGAAAAACCGCGGCCGCTGATACAGCGGACGCGGCGCGCCCTGAATCGTGTCGGCGACTTCGCCGTACACCATCACAGTGGCGCCGTTCTTCGCGAGCAGCTCCAGATGCGGCCCGACCGCGGCGATTTCCGCTTCGGCGCTGCGTCGGGCCAGTTGACCCGAATACCAGCCGGAGACAAGCGCGAGATCGTATTGCGCAAGGAGTGCCTTCAATGCTTCTGGCTCGCGCGGAAACTTGTTGCCGAGTTCGAACCCCTGGTAGCCGATTGCGCGGCCTTCGGTCAGCGCGAGTTCGAGCGGTGTTTCGCCGCCGAGCGACGGCAGATCGTCGTTCATCCACGACAGCGGGTTGATGCCGATACGTACGTCGAAGGAAGTCATGCTCGGGTCCTTAATCGTTAGCGCTGTTAGCGCCGTTGGCGTCGTTAGTGTCGTTTCCGGCGGCAGGATTCGCGCCTTCGACGCGGGCCGCGAGATGAGTTTCGTACTGCGCGCGGGCCGTGCGGACAGCCTCGCGTGCCGACACTTCGGGCACGGCGACTTCCCACCACCAGCCGCCGTCGTCGGTGGTGCGCGACGCGTCGGTGTCGATGCTGATCACGTAGGTGCGATCGGCGGTGCGGGCGCGTTGCAACGCGGCTTCGAGTGCTGCCACATCGGCGACGTGTTCCGCATGCGCGCCGAGCGAGCGTGCATGTGCTGCGAAATCGATCGCGGGAGCGCCAAGCGGACCTTGCGCGCAGTCGTCGAACATATTGTTGAACGGTGCGCCGCCGCACGCCTGTTGCAGACGGTTGATGCAACCGTAGCCACGATTGTCGAGCACCACGATGATCAGCTTCGCACCAAGCATCACCGAGGTTGCGATCTCGCTGTTCATCATCAGATAACTGCCGTCGCCGACCATCACGATCACTTCGCGCTCGGGCCGCGCGAGTTTCGCGCCGAGGCCGCCGGCAATTTCGTAGCCCATGCACGAGTAGCCGTACTCGACGTGATAGGCACCTGGGCGGCCTGCGCGCCACAACTTGTGCAACTCGGCGGGCAGGGTGCCGGCTGCGCAGACGACGATGTCGTCGGTGGTGGACTGCGGGCTCGAGCGCTGCACGGCGCCGATCACGTCGGCGTCGTACGGCAGCACGGTGTCGCGCTGTGGCGTGTGTGTCAGCGTGCCGACGGTGTGGCGCCAGTCGGTCGCGGCCTGCTGTGCGCGCGCAGTCCACGCGCGGTCCGCGTGCCAGTCGTGCAGGCGTTCAGTGAGTGTGTCGAGTGCAAGGCGCGCATCGGCTTCGACAGCCAGCGCGCGATGCTTCAAACCATCGAATGCGTTTGCATTGATCCCGATTACGTCGGCCTGCGTGAAGAGCGTGTTCGAGCCGGTCGTGAAGTCCTGCAAGCGCGTGCCGATGGCAAGCACGCAATCGGCGTCGTGCGCGAGTGCATTCGCCGCGGGCGAGCCGGTCACGCCGAGCGCCCCGGTATTCAACGGGTCGTCCCACGCTAGCGAACTCTTGCCGGCCTGCGTTTCCGCGACCGGGATGCCGTGCGTTGCCGCGAACGCCTGTAGCGAAGCAGTCGCGCCACCGTATAGCACGCCTCCGCCGGCAACGATCATCGGCCGTTTCGCACGGCGTAGACGCTCGACGGCTGCATCGATTTCATCGGTGCGCGGAGCAGGGGCGTGCGGTTTGACGACGCGCGGTTCGAAGAAACTGAGCGGAAAGTCCCACGCAGTTGCCTGCACGTCTTGCGGCAACGCGAGCGTGACCGGGCCGCATAGCGCGGCATCGGTCAGCACACGGATCGCACGCGGCAACGCATTGAGCAATTGCGCAGGGTGGACGATACGATCGAAGTAACGCGAGACGGGCTTGAGCGCATCGTTAGCGGAAATACCGCCGTCGTGGAAATCCTCGACCTGTTGCAACACCGGGTCGGGCGCACGCGAGACGAAGATGTCGCCAGGCAGCATCAGCACCGGCAAACGGTTGACGTGCGCGAGCGCAGCAGCCGTGACGAGATTCGTCGCACCGGGTCCGATCGAGGTGGTGACCGCCATCATCCGGCGGCGGAAGTGCGCTTTTGCGTAGGCGATCGCGCTGTGCGCCATCGCCTGTTCGTTGTGCGCGCGCAGCGTCGGCAGTTCGTGGCGGTGCTGATACAGCGCTTCACCGATCCCCGCCACGTTGCCGTGACCGAAGATCGCGAACACACCACCGAAAAGCGGTTCACTGCTGTTGGGATCGTCTTCCGTAGCGACACGTTGCGCGGCGAGGTAGCGTACGAGCGCCTGCGCGGTGGTGAGACGGATCGTGCCGTGCGCTTCGCCCGCGGTCGGAACCGCAGGTGAAGCAGCTTGATCCTGATGCAACACGCGTTGGTTCATGCCGCCTGCTCCTGATGAACGTTGCGCGGCTGCGCCGACTGTGTAGCCGACGCGCTGCGCGTATCGCGCCATGCCGCGATCAGCGTTTCGAATGTCTGCCGCACGCGTGCAATCAGTTCGTCGTCGCCGATCTGCCCGGCGAGCCAGGCATGGCTCGGCTCATGGAAGATCGTCCGGCCGACCGTGAACCCACGACAGGTCGCCGATCCGGCCGCTGCCCGGAAGCCGTCGCTCAATTGCTCGACCCCCGCCGACAGCCCGAGCAGCACCACGCCGCGGCAATACGGATCGCGCTCCGCAAGCAGTGCGTCGATTGCCTGCCACTGCGTGGCGTCCACCGGCTCGAGTTTCCACCATTCCGGGTAGATGCCGATGTTGTACAGGCGCTTCAATGCACGATAGACCGTATCAGGTGCCTGCGGCAAATGTTTGGGTGGAATCACTTCGAGCAGCAGTTCGTGACCGCTTGCCTGTACCGCGTCATAGAGCGCGCGCAACTGGGCTTCCTGTTCGAGCCGCTGTTCGATCGGCTCGTCGGGGTGAAACTGCACGAGACACTTGACGATATGTTCGCGCGGCCAGCTCGCCAGCGTCGTTCCGACCGAGCGGCCGTGATCGAACACGAGCGGCACCGAACCGGGCAGTTCGACCGGGCGACCGACCCACCAGCCGCGTCCGGTTGCCGCGTTCAACGCGTCCTGACCGTAGCGGTCGTCGATCAGCACGGCGATGCGGCCTTGCAATCCCAGTGCGGCTTCCGTTTGCGCGACTGCTTCGACGAACAGCCCCTTCAGTTGCGCGATGCGGCTTTCATCGGCGCCGGTCTGCTGCGCGAGATCGAAGAACTGGTTGCGGTGATCGAATGCGAAGCCGAGCACTTCGTCGCGCGGCGTACGCGGCGGTGTGACCCGATGCAGCCGCGCGAGCGTGGCGTCGCGGTCCGGACGGCGCATGCGCTGCGGATCGGTTTGCGCTTCGCGCAGGAAGTAGTCGAGTTCGGCGGGCGTCGGCATTGCGGGGGCGCAGCCGTGGCGCGATACGACCAGCGCGCCGCTCGCGTTTGCGGCGCGCGCGCAGGCTTCGAGTGGTTGATCGCGCAGCCAGCCGGACAGGAAGCCCGACGCGAACGCATCGCCTGCGCCGAGCACGTTCAGCACTTCGACCTCGACGCCGCCATGCACCGGCACGCTGTCAAGCGACGCAGGTACCGCGCCGTCGACAATCTGGCAACCGAGCGGCCCACGCTTCACAACGAGTGTCGCCGGTGTGACGGCGCGGACCATCGCTAGCGCTTCGCGCAGATCGGTCTTGCCGCCCGCAATGCAGAATTCCTCTTCGGTGCCGATCACCAGATCGAATAGCGGCAGGATGCGCTGCAGATGCGCGGTGACGCTTTCGTTGGCGATAAAGCGGGTCTCGCCATCGGCCTTGCCGGTGAGTCCCCACAGCACCGGCCGGTAATCGATGTCGAGCACCGTACGCACGTCGTTACGGCGCGCGTAGTCGAGTGCGCGGCGGCTCGTGCGGTTCACCTGTTCGGTGGAGAAATGCGTACCGGTAATGAGCAGCGACTTCGACGATGCGATAAACGCTTCGTCGAAGTCGTGTTCGTCGACGGCCATGTCCGCGCAGTTCTCGCGATAGAAAATCAGCGGAAACGTGTCGCGATCTTTCAGACCGAGCACCACGAGGGCTGTCAGCCGTTCGTGATCGACGCGCACGTTGCTGACGTCGCAGCCTTCACGCGTGAGCGTTTCGGTCAGAAAGCGCCCCATGTGATCGTTGCCGACACGCGCAAGCATCGCCGCGGCGAGGCCAAGCCGCGTGCAGCCGAACGCGATGTTGGCCGACGAGCCGCCCAGATACTTTGCGAAGCTCGATACGTCTTCGAGTCGCGAGCCGACTTGCTGCGCGTAGAGATCGACCGCGAGGCGACCGAGGCAGACGATGTCGCGGCTGCGGCCGGCGGCGAAGCGGCTCGGGCTCGTGGTCGCTGCGCTGGAGTTGCTGGAAAGTGCCATGGAATGTCCTGAGTGTCTGGGTTGCGCCAGGGCGCGCGAGCGGTGATAGCGCAGCAGCGTGGCAGCGTAGGGGGCTCGTGCGTCAGATGACGGCGCCGTCGAGTTCGCCGATCATCTTCTGCATTTCAGCGCCGCCGGCCATCATGTCGAGCACTTCGTCCTTGCTGATGGTTTCCTTCGTATAGGTGCCAAGCGATTTGCCGCGATTGAGCAGCGTGAACGAATCGCCGATCGGATACGCGTGGTGCACGTTGTGCGTGATGAAGATCACCGAGATGCCCTTGGCGCGCGCCGTGTGAATCAGCTTCAGCACATTGAAGCTCTGCTTCACGCCGAGCGCGGCGGTCGGTTCGTCGAGAATCAGCACACGTGCGCCGAAGTGAATGGCGCGCGCGATCGCGAGACACTGCCGCTCGCCGCCGGACATCGTGCCGATCGGCTGATGTGGATCGCGCACATGAATGCCCATTTCCGCGAGTTTTTCGCGTGCGGTGGTGGCGCTCGTCTGCAGGTCCATCACGTTCAGAAAACCGAACATCTTTTTCTGCGGTTCGCGGCCCATGAAGAAGTTGCGCGCCACCGACAGCAGCGGTACGAGCGCGAGATCCTGATAGACGGTGGCGATGCCGAGATCGAGCGCGTCTTTCGGCGACTCGAAGTGCACGGGCTTGCCGTCCACGAGATACTGGCCCGACGACGGTTGATGCACACCGGCGAGCGTCTTGATCAGCGTCGATTTACCGGCACCGTTGTCGCCGAGCAGGCAGTGCACTTCGCCGCGTTTCAGGCGCAACGTGATGCCGGACAGCGCGATCACCTTGCCGAAAAACTTGCTGACGTTTTCGAGCGCGAGAATCGTGTCGCCGGTATCGACTGCAGGAGTCATAGCGTTGGCAGGCGCGTTGTTACCGGGGAGGGTATCGGACATGTTTGTCTCCTCGTGACGGTTACGATTGCGCGACGCGGCGGCGCACGTAGTGATTGAACAGCACGGCGATCAGCAGCATCACGCCGAGGAACACACGGAACCAGTCGGAACTCACGTTGGTATAGGTGATGCCGATCTGCACGACGCCGAAGATCAACGCGCCGAAGCAGGCACCGATCACCGAGCCGTAGCCGCCGGTCAACAGCGTGCCGCCGATCACCGCGGCGATGATCGCCTCGAATTCCTTTTGCAGGCCGCGGTCCGCCGCAGCCGAGCCGATGTCGCACACCTGCAGCACGGCGAACAGGCACGAGCAGAACGCGGTCAGCACGAACAGCGAGATCTTCACGCGCCGCACCGGCACACCGACGTTCTTCGCCGCATTCGCATCGCCGCCAACCGCGAGAATCCAGTTGCCGTAACGCGTTTTGGCGAGCACGAACGCGCAGATCGCGGCGAGTGCGAACCACCACAAGATCACCTTCGGAATGCCGGGCACGAGCGGTTGGCCGTTGTCGAGCATCTGACCGATGCCCATATGCGCGAGCGCCGTGAATAGGCCGGTGAACGCGACACCGTGAAACAGCGTATTGGCGATCCAGTCCTGCTTCGCGAGATCGCCTACACCGGAGATGATCGTGCGGTCGGCGACCATGATCGACAGCGCGAGCGTCAGGCCGCGCAGGATGAACAGAAAGGCGAGCGTGACGATGAACGACGGCAACCGCGTACGCATCACAAGATAGCCGTTCAGCGCGCCGAGCAGCATCGAGCCGGCGAACGCAAACAGGATCGATAGCGACAGCGGCCAGTGGAAGTAGACCGACGGGATGGCAACCATCATGCCGGCGAAGCCGATCATCGAACCGATCGACAGATCGAACTCGCCGGCAATCATCAACAGGCACGCGCCGACCGCGAGTACGCCGAGGTAGGCCGACACCTGCGACCAGTTCATCACACCGTCGAGATTGAACATGCCCGAGCCGCCAGCCGCAAACGCGAACACGGCGAATACGAGCACGGCACCCGAAATAGCGGCGAATTCCGGACGGTTCAGCAGATGGCCGAACCACGATTCCTTGCGAACGCGCTCGTCGGCGCCGGCCGGAGCGGGCTGCCCCGACGATGGTGCGTCGACGTTCTTGCTCGCGTGCGAAGGAAAGTGTTTACCGGCTACGCCCATGATGTCTCCTTGATGCCGGTCCCCCGACGACGCGACGTGCGCGCCGGCAGACCGGTGAAATACGGGGAAAACCGCGGCGCCTCGTGCTTCGCGCCCTGTGCGTGGCGGTAAGCGCACCGGAGTGTCCGGTGCCGGATGTACCGCTGTCTACGAGTGGCGCCGCGTGCGACTGACGGTCGGCGTGTCAGGCCGACCGGGTGACCCTCAACGGTACTGGCCCGCGTACTTGATGACCTTGTCGAGATTGTCCTTCGTGATGAAACCCGGGCCCGAGCGGATGTTCTTCGGTCCGTACGACGGTTGCAGCCCGTACGCTTCGAGCCGTGCCTTGAACTTCGGATTGGCCTGCAGGATCTGGCGGATCTTCGTCGGATCGGTGGTGTGCTCCTGCTTCACGATCGCCAGCACGGCCACCGGGATATAGCCCTGCAGATACGGCTGCTGGTCGATCGCGAACTGGATCGTGCCGGCCTGGATCGCCTTCGCGATGTCGTCGGAGAAGTCGAACGTGCAGAAGTAGATCTTGCCGGCAAGGCCCATCTGTTGCACGGCCTTCAGCGTTGCCGCGGCGGGTACCGGGCCGAGCGTGAGGATTGCGCCAGTGTTCGGATGATTGCGCAGATACGCGCTGACCTTCGACTGGATTTCGGTCGGATCCTGGCCTGAATCGATCGTCGAGGTTTTGTAGTCGACGCCGATTGCTTCAGCGAAACCGCGGCAGCGATCGAACGACACCGTATTGGTGGCGAGGTGGTTCACGCACAGGAACGACTTCACGCCGGCTGCTTTCGCTTTCTCTCCGGCCGCATGACCGGCTACGTATTCGGGCTGGCCGACGTGCATGATCGCGCCGAGTTGCGCGCTTTGTTCTTCAGTGCCGGAGTTGATCGTGACGAGCGGAATCTTTTTCTCGGTCACTTTCGTGATCGAGCTTTTCAGCACGTCGAAGTCGGCGATGGTGACGATCACACCGTCGTAGTTGCGCGCGGCGGCCTGTTCGACGAGGCGCGCCATGTCGGCGATGTCGCCGTTAGGCGGGTTGCGGTAGTCGGTCTGGACGTTGAAGTCCTCGTCGGCCTGCTTGATTGCGTTCTTGATCGTGTTCCACCACGAATCGGAGTCCGGTGCGTGGCTGATCAGGACGAAGTGCGCGTCCGCTGCCTGGGCTACCGATGCCGCTGATGGTGCTCCGAACCCCGCCGCGAGCGTAAGCGCGGCCACCAGAATTCTGAGCGAAGCCTTGCCATTGCCAAGTCTCATGTCTCCACCTTTTGTCGGTCTGTCGTTTTTGAGGGAGCGTGACGTCGTGCGTCGCAACGCATGTCGCGTCGCTGCTCAAAACCAAGATTAGGCGATCTTTCGCGAGCGTGCAACGAAAATTTCATTACAAATAAAAATAGAAAATCCGTTCCATTTATGCGGAGCGCTGCCTATAATCGGCAGCATCGACGGGCCGTTCGGCGGCACGTGAAGCAGCGGTTTTGCAGCGCAAAAAATATCTGAGGGAGCACCATGGCGGACGACAGCACCGAAGAGTTGCCGAGCGTCGAAGAATTGATGCAGCGCATCGCGGAAAACTACGAAGACCTGCCGCGGCAGTTAAAGAGCGTGGCGACGTATATCGAGCAGCATCGCGCGAGCGTGATGGTCGATCGCACGAGCGATATCGCCGCGAGTTGCGGTGTGCATCCGTCGGCGGTGGTGCGTTTTGCGCAGCGCTTCGGTTTCTCGGGTTTTTCCGATCTGCAGGCGGTGTTCAGGCAGGCGTACACGGGGCAGGGCGCGTCGTCGCCGAGTTACCAGCAGCGCATTCGTAAGCTGATTGACGAGAAGCCGGGCGGACGGCTTTCGGGCGGTGCGGTGGCACGCGAATTCGTGGCTGCGTGTCGCGGCGGTCTCGATGAGCTGGAAACGAGCCTCGACGATGCGCAGATCGATGCCGCCGTGAAGATGTTGCAGCACGCGGACAACATCTACGTGATCGGCGTGCGGCGTTCGTTTCCGGTTGCGAGCTACATCGTCTACGCGTTGCAGCACACACCGAAACGCGTGCATCTCGTGTCCGGTTTTGGCGGTATGTATCGCGAACAGATTCGCAGCGTGAAGAAGGGCGACGTGGTCGTTGCGATCAGTTTCGCGCCGTATGGAAAGGAAACGCAGTATTGCCTGCGCGTCGCGCATCACCATCAGGCGAAGACGCTCGTGATCACCGACAGCCAGCTGTCGCCGCTCGCGCGTTACGCCACGACGCAACTGTATGTGAAGGAGGGGAGCGCGTTCGCGTTCCGCTCGCTCACGAGCACGATCTGCCTGTGCCAGGCGCTCTTCATTGCGCTCGCGTACAAGCTCGAACTGAACGTAGAAGAATCGAAAGACACTGGAGGATACGATGACTGACACAGCAGGCCGCAAGCCGATCGATGTCGCGGTGTTCGGCGCGGGCCGGATCGGCCGCATTCACGCGGCGAATCTCGCACGCCAGCCGGGCGTGCGGCTTAAATACGTAGTGGACGTGAACCAGGAAGCCGCAGCCGCGCTCGCGGCACAGCACGGTGCGCAGGTGGCCGACATTGACGGCGCGATGGGCGATGCGGCGGTCGGCGCGACGGTGATCTGTTCGAGCACCGACACGCATGCCGAACTGATCCTGCAATCGGCGGCGCAGAAGAAGCACGTGTTCTGCGAGAAACCGGTCGACCTCACGCTCGAACGTGCGCGTGCCTGCGCGGATGCGGTAGCGCGCGCGGGCGTGGTCTGCATGATCGGGTTTCAGCGGCGCTTCGATCCGACCTTCTCGGCACTGAAGGCGCGCATCGACGCGGGCGAGATCGGTACGCCGGAAATGCTCGTCGTGACGAGCCGCGATCCCGGCGCACCGCCGGTCGATTACATCCGTCACTCGGGCGGCATTTTCAAGGACATGCTGATTCACGACTTCGACATCTTCCGCTGGATTCTCGACGACGAAGCCGACACGTTGCATGCAACGGGTAGCGTGCTGACTGACCCGACGATCGAGGCCGCGGGCGATATCGATTGCACCGCGGTCACGATCCGCACGAAACGCGGGCGGCTGTGCCAGATCAATACTACGCGGCGCGCGGCCTATGGCTATGACCAGCGCTTCGAAGTGCTCGGCAGTGAGGGGATGCTGCAGGCGGGCAACGTGCGGCCGACCGAAGTGGTCGCGTATTCGAAGACCGAAGTGTCGAGCGACGTACCCGAAGCGTTCTTCCTCGAACGTTATCGTGCGGCGTACGCGCTGGAAATTGCGCATTTCTTTGAAGCTGTCACGCAGGGTAAACCGGTGCGCACGACAGTCGCCGATGGCGTGAAAGCACTCGAACTCGCCGAAGCGGCGACGCGGTCGTGGCGCGAAGGCCGCGCGGTGAAACTCGATGAGGCGGTGCGATGACTGTGGCGAACGGGGTGGGGCAGGAACCTGGTAGTAAGAGCAGGCAGAGCGTGCGCGTCGGGGTAGTGGGGCTGGGGCGGTTGGGGCGCCGGCATGCGCAGAATCTCGCGTATCGCGTGCCGGGCGCGACGCTCGTGGCGGCATGCAGTCCGCTCGACGAAGAGCGTGCGTGGGCGCGCGATACATTGCCCGATCTGCGGCTCTACGACGATTACGCGGCGCTGCTGGTCGACTCGACCGTCGACGCGGTGTGGCTCGTCACACCGTCGGCGTTGCACGCGCAGCAGATCGTCGATGCGCTGCACGCGGGCAAGCATGTGTTCTGCGAGAAACCGCTTTCGCTCGATGTCGCCGAATGCGAACGCGTGCTGGCGGAGGCGGCGCGTTATCCGCATCTGCAGGCGACGATCGGCTTCATGCGGCGCTTCGATCCGAGCTATCGCGATGCGTTCGACAAGGTGCGCGATGGCGCGATCGGCAGGCCGTTTCTCGTGCGCTCGCAGACTTGCGACTGGAACGATCCGGATGGCTTTTTCGTGCGCTTTGCGCCGACGTCGGGCGGCATTTTTCTCGACTGTACGGTGCACGACATCGACGTGGCCCGCTGGTTGCTCGGCAAGCCGCGCGCGAAGCGCGTGTTTGCAAGCGGCACGGTGGCGCTGCATGAAGGCCTGCGCGAATTCGGTGATGTCGACAATGGCGTCGCGATCTGCGAATTCGAAGACGGACGGCTGGCGGTGTTCTACGCGTCGCGCACGATGGCGCATGGCAACGACTCGGGCAGCGAAGTGATCGGCACGGCGGGTGCGCTTTCTATCGGTCGCAATCCGCGTTTGAATCGCGTCGAGATTCTGGATGCGCACGGCGTGCGTAACGAATGCACGCCGACGTTCTTCGAGCGCTTCGAAGACGCGTTTCTGGCCGAGGCGCAGGCATTCGTCGCGGCGGTGCGCGGCGGCGCGCAAACGGGCGCGAGCCTCGCGGATGCGCTGGAGGCGACGCGCATCGGCAGTGCGCTGCGGGCTTCGCTGGCAAGCGGGGAGGCGGTGACGCTGTGAGCGCGGGGCGGCTGCGGTAGAATCTGGGCCTCTGTGCGGTGCCGTTGCCGCCGCTGTTGCCGCTCTGGCAGAAAGGTTTTCCTCGATGCAGATCCAGATTCACAAGGAAGTCGACGCACGCGGGCTAAACTGCCCGCTGCCCATCTTGCGCGCGAAGAAAGCGCTCGCCGATATGGAAAGCGGCCAGATTCTCAAGGTGCTCGCCACCGATCCCGGTTCGCAACGCGACTTCGCCGCGTTCGCGAAGCAGACCGGCAATGAGATCGTCGAAGTCTCGACGCAGGACAAGGTTTTTGTTTTTCTGATGAAGAGACGGTAAGTCTTGTTTCGGCCGGTTTTCGCCCTTACAGCGATGCCGGAACCGGATATCGCCGCGTCATCCTCAAGAACGCCGACAGCACCCGCGAACAGGTCAGCGTCTCCTTCCACAGACGCTCCTTCAATCGCGACGTCGGCACCCACTGCCACGGCAGAATGATCTCCACCGCACCCCATGCCGGTCGCCAGCGTGCCGACACGCCGCGGCGGCGAAACAGGCTCACGGCTGGAATGTCGAGATTCGATGCCAGGTGCCCGATGCCCGAATCGTTGCCGATGAAGTAGCCGGATTCGTAAACCCAGGCAGCCAGCGTCCCGAGATCGGCGAAAACCGGCGCGGGCACACCGGACATATCGATGTCTTTCCAGCGCGCCCGCTCGTGTTCCGCGATCACGAAATGGGGTTCATAACCTTTGCGTTGCAGCCGCCGCGCCAGTTTCACGAAGCGTGCGGCGGGCCAGCGCTTGTCGTCGGTACTGGCTTCGGGGTGAATGACCACACGTCTCGCGTGCCGCCGGTGCAGCAGACCGGCGGGCGCTACGACCCCGTTGGCCAGATCCACGTCGTCGAGATCCAGCTCGTTGCGGCAAAAGTCGGCGAAGCGTTCCGCCATGCACCCCGAATGCTCGCCGAACTCGACGTCGTGCAGCGTCCGCACACGCGAATGGGCATCCAGCAAGCGGACGAGCGGCTGGTTCCACTGCATCTGCAGAACGGTGTCGTAGGCGGCGAAGGTGTTCGCGCTGTCTTCTTCGGCGGGCAGGCGGTGCACGACGACACCGGGAAACCAGTGTCGAAGCGCGTAGGCAGGATTGCCGTAGACAGTGACGTCGATGCCGTTCTTCAGCAGATTGCTCACGATGATCATCGAGATCAGCGTGTCGCCGATCGCGTTCGACATCGAGAACGCCATCCGGCCAAGATTGCTTTTGTGCAGACGGGGTTCGGTGCTCGGATGTTGTCGGGCCAGCATGCGCGCTTCGAGGCGCGCGTTCATACCGTTTCCCGCACGAACGCCGGTGCCGTGACGGTCGGCGCCGCTTGCGCCGAGACCTGACCGGTAGCGTGCCGCAGCCGTGCGAACGCGCGCTCGACCCGGCCCACGGTCAGCGCGTATTTCCAGAACCGCTCCTTGAGGTGTGCGCCGGGAATAAACGAACTGCCGATCAATATCTGCCCGCCGCCCCAGCCCGGACGCCAGGTCCGCGCAATACCGCGCCGCATGAAGAGCGAGAGCGTCGGTATATCGAGGTTCGACGCGAGGTGACCGATGCCGGAGTCGTTGCCGATGAACCAGCCGCTCTCGTAGACCGAGGCCGCGACGTCTTCGAGCGTGTCGAATGCGGGCAGATTCAATCCTTCGCGCAGGACGTCGAGCCACTCAGCGCGCTCTTCGGGCGCAACCACGAAATGCGGATCGAAGCCATTGTGGCGTAACCGTTGCGCGAGATTGACGTAGCGCGACTTGAGCCAGCATTTGTCGGCGGTGCTCGCGGTGGGATGAATGATCACGCGGCTCGCGTGCTTGCGATGCTGAAGGTCCGCCGGAGCGGTGAGGCCGTTGATGTTCTGCGTGACCGGCAGGTTGAGCTCATCGCGACAGAAATCGAACAAGCGGCGTGCCATCGGTTCCTGCGAACCGCTTCTGCAAAGATGGTCGAGCAACACGACGCGAGGATGGGTGCCGGTCAGATCGAGTGTGGGGTGAAGGGCGAGGACCAGCGAGAAATCGCCGAGTGTTGTTTGCGCGGTTGCGGGTTCGAGCGGAGGTCGGACTTCGACACCGGGGAACCACTTGCGCAACGCATGGATGTGGCGGCCGAATACCGTAACCGTTGCACCGTTCAGTTGCAGGTTGTGGGCAACCGTCATGAGCAACAATGAGTCGCCTATTGCTTTCGATGAAATTACAGCAACACGCCCCGTTATCGGAGAGTTATGACCCATGATTGCCCCGTCGGCCCTTTTCGAATTGGTGCCTGGTCAATGTTTACGACATCTTTCGGCGGCAAGTATAAAGTGCCGTAAGGATTTTGTCCCACGCGCCATAGTTACGGGTATTGCCCCTTTAGTTGCCGCTTTGGTTGCCCTTTCAATTGCCCCTCAAAGCGTGGGGTTTGCATCGCAATTCCTCTGGGGATTTTGCTGCCGTCCGCGGGCATGGCTCCATGCCGCAAGCCCGGCAAACAGTAATCCGGCAACCGACACGCCAACCCATCCGAAGGCCGGCCAGACCACGGCACCCACGCCGGACCCCACAGCACCGCCGATGAAATAGCACACCATGTAGACCGTGTTGACGCGGCTACGCGCTTCCGGCTTGAGTGCATAGATGCGCGACTGGTTGGAAATCTGCGCACCCTGCACGCCGACGTCGAGCACGATCACACCGATAACGAGTCCGACGATGCTCGCCCCTGATAGCCCGAACACGACGAACGACACGGCTACCAGGGCAATCGACAGCGAAATGATCGCGCGCGGCCCGCGCCGGTCGGCAAACTTGCCGGCATACGGCGCGGCCAGCGCGCCCGCTGCGCCGACGATGCCGAATAGTCCCGCAGCCTGCGGCCCGAGATGAAACGGCGCACCGGCAAGCAATAACGCCAGCACGCTCCAGAAAATGCTGAACGCCGCGAACAGCGCCGCGCCTGTCAGCGACGATTCGCGCAGGCCGCGTAGTTCGACGGTCAGATGCCAGAGCGAAGCGAGAAGCTTTCCGTAAGGTAGCGTCGAAGTGGGTTGACTGCGCGGCAAGCGCACGATGATCAGTATCGACAGTGCGAGCAGCGCCACCACCGATACGCCGAACACCGCACGCCAGCCGAAGTACTCGGCGACGAAACCCGCCGCGGTCCGCGCGAGCAGGATGCCGAGCAGCAAACCGCTCATCACGGTGCCGACGGCGTGACCGCGCTGCGAAGTGGGCGCAAGTTCGGCGGCGAACGGCACCGCTTGCTGGGCGATCGTTGCGAGCACACCGATCGCGAGACTGGCGGCGATCAGTACCTCTAGCGTCGGCGCTGTCGCTGCGACGATCAGTGCGACGCAGATCGCGGCGATTTGCAGCAGGATCAGACGGCGCCGGTCGAAGCGGTCGCCGAGCGGCGCAAGCAGCAGCATGCCGGCCGCGTAGCCGAGCTGCGTGACCGCCGGCACCGCACCGACCCACGACGCGCTATGCGGAAACGACTGGCGGAAATTGTCGAGCAGCGGCTGGTTGTAATAGATATTCGCAACCGAAACGCCGGCGATCGTCGCGAGCAGAAACAGCAGGCCGGCGAGCGACCGTTCGGGCACGGCGGGAGAAGAGGGGGCGGGCGTAGACATGAGCGGGACGACTGGCGGTAAGCCGGCGCACCGGCCGGCAGAAGGCTTCAAGCGTGCCGATCATACCGGAGCCCCCGCGATCGTGCTGGCGGCCCGGCAGGCCGCCATACGACGTGCCGCACACGCTCAATCGCTCAATCGATCAGCGCGCCTTCGGGCTCGTAGAACGGATAGGGGCCGTCCGCCGCTTCGACATAGGCATGGTGCGTGACGATCCCGGTCGCCGCATCGTAGCGATGCAGCGCGAATGCGGGCGGTTCCATCGTGAACGCGGACGGCGCATCGTCGCGCAGATCGAGCGCGACCTGATGTGCTGGCGACGGAATCGCCGATGCGATCGTGCCGCCGAAACGCGCGAACATCGGCCGGTGCACGTGGCCGCACAGTACGCGCTCGACATTCGGATGTTGCGCGATGAGGGCGGCGAGACGTTGCGACGACGGCGCATCGAGCCGGATCTCGTCCATGTGGCCGATGCCCGCGTCGAACGGTGGATGATGCAGCGCGACGACTACGGGTTTCCCACGCGCGTCATCGAGTTGCGCGGCGAGCCATGCGAGGCGCGTATCACACAGTGTGCCGCCGCTCTGGCCGGGCACCAGCGAATCGAGCGCGATGAACCGTAACGGACCAATGTCGAGCGCGTATTGCACGAATTCGCCGCCTGTCGACAGTTCCGGACGCTCGCCGAAGACCTCGCGCAACGGGCCGCGTGCATCGTGATTGCCGACCAGCAGGTAGTACGGAATCTCGAGCGTGGCGAGCAGCGTTTTCAGATGCGCGTACTGTTCGGCGGTGCCTTGATCGACCAGATCGCCGGTCATGACGATCGCGTCGGGACGCGGGTCGAGCGCATTCAACCTGGCGATGCAGCGCACGAGATACGCCGCGGTGTCGACGCGCCGATAGGCGAGCGCGCCGGGGCGCTTGATGTGGAGATCGCTGATCTGGGCTAGCAGCATGGGGAATCCTTGATTTTGAATGCGTGTGTCTGAATTTGACGCGCTGTGACTGTCACGATAGTCACGATAACGCAATCAACCCGTCTTGCGCGATCGAGATGCCGACCGGTGTGCCGCGCGCCAGTTCGACGCGGCCGGCGACATCGATGACGAGCGCATCGGGAGCCGCGCCGGCGATCGTCAGGCGGGTGCGTTCGCCGAGGAAGGCGGCAGTCTCTATGGTGCCGCGTAGATGGGCTTGTGCGGGGTCGGCGAGGTAGGCGTCTTCGGGGCGGAAGAAGAGCTCGTGCGGTGATGACGACTCTGCGTGCGTATGAGCATGTGCGGCGGGTAGTGGCACAGCACCGCCGGTCGTGGCCAGTTGTCCGTTACGCGTTTCGCCCGCGAGACGATTGATCGTGCCGATAAACTGCGCAACCGTGCGATTAGCGGGCCGGTAGTAGATGTCGCGCGGCGTGCCGATCTGCTCGATGCGACCGGCGCTCATTACGACGATGCGGTCGCCGAGTTCCATCGCTTCAGCCTGATCGTGCGTGACGTACACCGTCGTGATGCCTAGACCACGCAGCAGCGTGTTCATTTCGCTGCGTAGCGTGTCGCGCAGACGGGCATCCAGCGCTGTGAGCGGCTCGTCGAGCAGCAGCACGCGCGGCTGCAATGCGAGCGCGCGGGCGAGAGCTACGCGTTGACGTTGTCCGCCGGAGAGTTGATCGATCGGTTTGTCGGCATGCGCGGTGAGCCGCATCATCGCGAGCAATTCATCGACGCGGCTGCGCGCGGCGCGCTTCTCCACGCGCTTGATCCGCAAGCCGTAGCCGATATTGCCGCGCACGGTCAGATTCGGAAACAGCGCGTAGCTCTGGAACACCATGCCGACTTCGCGACGTTCGATCGGCAGAGCAGTGACGTCTTCATTACCGAAGACAACACGGCCACCCGCATCGGGCGTTTCGAGCCCCGCGATCATGCGCAGCGTCGTGGTCTTGCCGCAACCGGACGGTCCGAGCAGCACCAATGTTTCGCCGGCGGCGATGTGCAGGTCGAGCGGCTCGAGCACGCGGGTACCGCGGAACGTTTTCGCGCATTGCGTGAGCGTGACCGGAACGGAGGCGAGTTTCATGGCGATTCGTCGGAAAGCGAAGAGGGATTCTGCAGATTGGCGACGCGCGTGCGACGCGGCTTTGTCGTGTTGCGTTGGCCGGTGGCGTCGACACCGAACCATTGCATCGCGACGAGCAGCGGCATCGTCATGATGAAGAACAGGATCGTGTACGCACTGCCGATCTCGATGCGCAACGAGGCGTACGTATCGGCGAGCCCGACCGGCAGCGTTTTCGTGTCGGGCGTGTGCAGCATCCACGTGAGGTTGAATTCGCCGATCGACAGCGTGAGCACCGCGAGCGCACCGGCGACGATGCCTGGCCGCGCGTTGGGCAGCACGATGGTGATGAAACGCTGCATGAAGGTTGCGCCGAGGCTCGCGGCGCCTTCTTCGAGCGTGCGCAGATCGGCGCTCGCGCAGATTGCGGCAACCGCGCGCACCATGAACGGCAGCGTGAACACGACGTGCCCGACGACGATGAACAGCACGCTCATCCGGAACGCCGTGAAACCGCCGTACACGACGAGCAGCGCGAGTGCGGACGCGAGACCCGGTAGCGCGATCGGCAGCACCAGCAGTTCCTCGATGAAACGTGCCGCGCGCGTCTTGCTGCGCGCGAGCGCGTATCCCGCCGGCACGCCGGTAATCAACGTGACTGCGAGCGTAAGCGCCGCGACTTCGAGCGACAGGAACACCGAGCCGTTGTACTGCGCCCATACCTCGGCGAGCCAGCGCAGTGTGAGACCGCTCGATACGCCCTTGAAATAGTTGACGGTAAGGCCGGCGACGATCGACATGACGACCGGCACGATCAGGAACGCGCACAGCAGCAGTGTGACGAACCATTGCCCGGCGGCGAGCAGGGTACGCGACGATATGCGCGGCAACGGTCGCGGCCGGGCGGCGTTGTGTGGGGCGGTGTTGGTGAGCGGGTTCATGCGTATAAGCGGATCGGAATCGAGAGGGGCGTGTTTCAGGCAGTAGCCGCAACAGCGGAGCCGGTCGCGTTACGCGCGAGCGCGAGTACTAGCCAGGTCACGATGCCGAGCACGATCGACAGGCCAGCGGCCGTCACCATGTTCGCGTTCAGCGTGAACTCGGTGTAGATGGTCATCGGCAGGACGGAGATATCGGTGGCGAGCGTGAACGCCGTGCCGAATGCGCCCATCGAAGTGGCAAAGCACACTGCACCGGCCGCGATCAATCCCGGCGACAACGCGGGCAGCACGATGTCGCGCATGATCTGCCACGGCGACGCACCGAGCGAACGCGCGGCTTCTTCAAGTGAGGCATCGAGTTTTGTCGCAGACGCCATCACCGTGACGATCACGCGCGGAATCGAAAAGTACAGATACCCGACGAAAAGCCCCGCCATCGAATACGCGAACACCCAGCGGTCACCGGTCAGCTTCAGCGACAACGCACCGATCAACCCCTGACGGCCCGCAAGCATGATCACCATGAAGCCGACGACGACGCCAGGAAACGCGAGTGGAAACGTCAGCAGTGCGAGCAGCATGCGCTTGCCGGGAAATTCACGCCGCGCGAGCAGCAACCCCGATATCACCGACAGCACGAGCGTAGCCGCCGTGACCGCCGCCGACAGCAACACGGTCGCACCCAGACTCTCCATGTAACGCGAGTTGGTCAGCAACGCACGATACGTGGCGAACGCATGACCGTCGGCGCTCACCTGGACGAGCGTACCCATCGGCAGCAGCCAGAACGCGCAAAACACCGCGAGCGCCGGCGCAAGCAACGCGATGCGCCAGCGCAGCGGGAACGTGACGTCGTTCAATGCATCACCTGCAGATACTGCTCGCCGAAGCTTTGCTGCTGACCTGCCATCTTTGCGAAATCGACGGTGTGTGCGCGCGCATAGTCGCTGGCCGGCAGGAACTTCGAGGCGACATCGGGGCTCATCGCGCTCGCGCGGACTGGACGCAGCCATGCATTGGCCCACAGCTTCTGGCCTTCGTCGGAGAGCACGAAATCGAGCACCTTCTTGCCATTTGCTTCGTGCGGCGCGCCCTTGACGAGGCTCATCACGTACGGCACCGAGATCGTGCCTTCCTTCGGAATCACGAACTCGACGTTCGCCTGGTCCTTGTATTTCGCGCGATACGCATCGAAGTCGTAGTCGAGCAGGATTGGAATTTCACCGGACAGCACACGCGCGTAAGCGGTCTGCTTCGGCACGATCGGCGCGTTGGCTTTCAGCTTGCTGAACCAGTCGAGTGCCGGTTTGAAATTGTCGAAGCTGCCGCCAAGTGCCTCGTTGACGGCGACCGCACCTGCATAACCGACAAACGCACTCGACGGATCGAGGTAACCGATCATGCCTTTGTATTCGGGCTTCAGCAGATCGGCCCACGAACGCGGCACCGGCTTGCCTTCAAGTGCGTCCTTGTTGACGAAGAAGCCGAGCGTGCCCGAGTGGATCGCGAACCAGTAGCCCTGCGGGTCCTTCAGATTGGCGGGGATGTCGTTCCAGTGCGCGGGCTTGTACGGCTGGATCACGCCTTTATCTTTTGCCTGGAACGCCGACGACACACCCAGATAGACGACATCGGCTACGGGGCTTTTCTGCTCCGCCATCAGTTGCGCGATCGACTGCCCCGAGTTCTTGTTGTCGAACGGTACGCGGATACCGGTCTTTTGCTGGATCGCCTTGATCTGGCTCGCCCAGTCGGCCCATTCGGGCGGGCAGTTGTAGCAGATCGCGGTTTCGTCGGCGTAGGCGAACTGCGGTGCCGCAACACCGGCGAGCAGGGTGGTGCTGAGCACGGCAAGCGAGGTCGCGACGGGCGCGACACGCAGCGCAGCGGCAAGCCGCGCGATGCCTGCCGCGGATGCGGATAACGCCGTGCGCGCGAGGCGCAGCAGCGGGGTGGAGTTGCAATGGGAACGGCGGGTCACAGGAGGTCTCCTTGTGGTCAGAGCGGAACGTAGGGAGTCAGGCGGTGGTGCGAGGGGTCTCGCTGGTATGCGAAATTGCGGCGATCGTTGCGCCTGTGCGCAGCGTGTGCGGCAGCGTGAGCGCGAGTGAAGTATCGGGTGCGGTGCGATCGATGCGCGCGATCAACCGATGCCACGCGGCGCTGCCGATCTCGCGATTCGGCGCACAGATGCTCGCGAGCGGCGGCGATAGCAGCTCGCCCATCGCGAGACCGTCGAAGCCGAGGATCGACATGTCGTTGGGAACTTGCAGGCGTGCACGATGCAGGCCGCGCATCACGACCATTGCGAGCAGATCGTTGCTGCAAAAGAGCGCGGTAGGGCGGTGCGGGCCGGTGGTTAGATGCGCGAGCACAGAGGGTGCGAGTTCGTTGGCGTTGAAGTCGATTTCGAGCGCGGGCGCAGCGACGAGGCCGGCTTGCTGCATTGCCTGCGCGTAACCGAGATGGCGCAATCGCGCGCGATCTGAAGCCGCGAGCGTGCCGGCCAGCATCAGGATGCGGCGATGACCGTGCGCGATCAACATGCGCACACCGTCGAATGCAGCGAGCCGGTTGTCGACCGATACCGCCGGACGACGCACCGTATCGTTGTGCATCAACACGTAGAGCAGCCCGTCGCGGTCGAGCTCGTCGAGCAGCGGATGCGTGTCGGCATCGGCGACCGTCAGGATCAGCCCTTCGACGCGTTGCGCGCGCAGCGTTTCGATCGCGTGGCGCTCGCGATCGGCGTCGTATTGCGTCGTCATCAGCATCAATCGATAGCCGTGTGCGGCAGCGAGGTCATCGATGCCTTGTAGACATTCGGCGAACACGGGGTTGGCGAGTGTCGGCAGCACGACACCGATCAGGCGCGTGCGTTCGCCGCGCAGTTGCCGGCCGAGCGGACTCGGGCGGAAGTTCAGCGTGTCGATCGAACGGCGGATTTTCTCCAGTGTGAGTGGATTGACCGTATGCGGCGCGTTGATCGCGCGCGAGACCGTCGCGATCGAAAACCCCGCGTGGGCGGCTACGTCCTTGATGGTCGGAATCATCGAAATCGGCCTGTTGTAAACGTTTTCGTCGAGCGGATTATCGATATGCTTTATGACTACGCGATGACGTGCAGCGGGTGATCGGGGTGAGGGAGGCAGAGATTTTGGAGTGCCTGCGGCGCGATGGTAGAATCGCGTCCGCCCTTGCCGGGGTGATGAAATTGGTAAACATAGCGGACTTAAAGTATTGAGTGCCCGGCCGGAAACGGCCGGTGCAGAACCCCTCAAATTCGGTGAAACCCCTGGAGCGCGATGAGCGCTGCCGAGGCAACGCCGAGCCAAGCCTGCCTGCGTTTGTGATCTTGATCTCGATCTCGATTGCGACGCCTGGTGTGGAAGGTGTAGAGACTAGACGGGGGGCGCCTAAGGTGGCGCGGCGGGCTTGGCCCGACGCGCGCGATGGTGAAGGCATAGTCCAGCGCACGAACGGCCTTGTTTTTTGTTATGCAAGGCCGGCGTCGAAAGACGTGGTGTGACGAAAATCCGCCGCTTAACAGCTTGCCGGTTCGAGTCCGGTCCCCGGCACCAGATGACATTTCCGTGCGCTTTCTGTCGAATGTCTATTCCTGTAGAAACAAGGGCTTATACTCATTCCCTTGTTATTCTCGTGCGTGTCTTTCGACAACGAAAGGTAGAGAATGCGGACAAAACTCCCCATTTTCTACTCACGGAATTCCCCACGAATAGCATCGATTACTCCGCACAGAGACGGGCTCAGGGTCTATGTATGCGTGCCCGGCAAGAGCGGCTCGAATCGCGACCGCTATCGAAGGCGGCCACTTCCACGTAGGCCGAGTGGCGCGATAAACGCTTGACTGATTCCTCGTCGTCGGACGGCAAGAAAGTGCACGCCGTCGCGAGCGGCTCCGGTGCTGCACGAGACCAGCAGTCCCGATTTCTGGAGCGCTTCAGAACAATGGCCGGAAAATCACTAACGAAAGTCATCAAGTATCTGGCGATTTTTGCAGTTCTTTTTGTTGCCGTGTGCTACCTCGTCCCCGAGTTCCCGGAAAACCCTCAGTCGAGCAGTGAGTCAATTGACGAGCTGAAGCTCAACGGGGCGGGAGACATGCTGCTTGTACGCACAGAACAATACGACTACGACTTCGCTCTTCCCAGTCGAACCCTGAGCGTGGCATTGGCGCCTTTGAAACACTCGGTTCCGATAAAGCGCTCCGATACGCCATGGTACGCGCACGGAGAACTGTCGGATCTGCAGATCAACACCAATGGCAGCTTTAGCTCGCGTCTTACGGTAACGTTCATTGGCTACGATTCAGATATCCGTCCTCTTGATATCGGGCTCCCGCATACGGAAATTGCCCGGCTGGAAAAATATGGTTTTACGCAAGTCAAGAATGACGCCACCGGTGATTTCAACGCTACGTGGTCCACGAACATTACCGGCCATCGGCATGACCATAACAGCCTCGGGGCGTATTCAGGAGCGGACCTGTTAACCTGCTGCAACAGTGATCTCCGGGTAATTCTCGACACGCAGGAGAAGATGGAGCACAACGTTCGTCTCAACGGCTTGCTACGGCCTTTAACCATGGTTACGGATGCCGTAAAAAGCGTCATTTCGGATTTCTTCTTCCTCATATTTTTATTGTTCGGCGGTAAATTTGAGCTGCCTCGTGGCTGAGAGGCGCGTGCGTTCCGATGTGGCGTGGTGAACAGGTCGCGCATCGATCTTCCGCTAGATGACTTGTCAGTTGCATACATTGAGAGAACTGCATATGAACCTGGAGCTCGCCGCACCGTATATCGCCATAGGAGCGCTCTTCGTCTCTGTCGGGTGGCTTCTGATTTCGCCGTTCATAATCTATTTTCAATTCAAAGCGGGCGCGCGAAAATGGGCGTTCGGAACGATTGGCCTATCGATTGTGCCGATTGGCTATCTTGCAGGTGTCGTGTGGCTATTTTTCTTTAGTGGCCCTTGGGGACAGGTGGTGTGCTGCGGTCTTTTCGACGGCCAGAGCTTATTCACCTACATGGCGTGATTTGTCGTCTCGGCTCGAAACGACGGGTCGCAATACGGCGAGCGATTTGGCATCTGAAATCGACGGACATACGAGCCGGAACGATCAACCACCTGTGGTCGACTGGCTGGCGATCAGGCGTGCGCCGCACGCGAGTTCGTCCCCATCGCAGGCGGCCGGCTGTCCCGAGAGGCGCGCATTGCCCGACACTTTCGCAATGTGGGTTTGACCGTGAATCTCGCAGATGGCGGGGTCGTTGAGTCGCGCAATTGCCCGCCCCTTGATGTGGGACTTCGGCGCACCGGACAGCACATGACCACCGTGACTGTGGGTGTCGCCTTCAAGGATGTATCGCTTTTCACCCATAACGTTTGCCTCTCGTAGGCTGGCAATTCCGAGGTCAGAAGATCGCCGCTAGTTCCGGAACGACTGCGTGCCGGCGATCCCACCCAATGCTATCCAATCAGCCGTGATCGCGCCCACTACAACCAATATGGCGACGCACGCCCATTGCGGTCGCTTGGCCTTGAAGAGCCTGTATATAACAAAGGGAGATGCGAGAATCCACAGTGGAGCAATCGCTGCAAAGAAAAAGAACACACCGAAAGAACCGTCGCTCATATTTCCAGAGAATGCCGCGTGCGCGAGATATACCGCGCCTGCTACGGTCAGCAGATAGACGACGCCAACTGGGGCCAGTGCCGCAACCGGCATCCGGTCCGAACGCCCTGTGACAACAAGCTTGTTGATAACAAGCGGCGATGCAAGGATCCATGCCAGCGAAATCCACGCCTGAAAATCAAGTTTGTTCATTGTTGGTGGGCCAAGGTTTGGGTACGTCCTAGAAGTCCCAGCTAAATGTCTGCGGATGCGCCTTGCGTGATGCAGCGTCAGGCGGCGTCATCATGACGATCGTCGCGTGCAACGGATCGCGCAGATTGACGAGGGCACTCGTCTTGCCATCACCATATCCCATCATCAGAGCGAGCGCCATTTGTACCCACGTCGAACTGGTCCCAGTATCCCCCCCGATACGACGTTGCATGTCGAATGCATCTTTCGGGTCATCGAGGTCGATGTGTTGGGGATTGTCATGCAGCGCCTGAACGAGAAGAGCGAGGTTGTTTGTCGACGCGCCGGTATCGAAGAACATTCGGCTCGGTTGATCACCTGGCGAGAGAGTGGCCAGCGCCTGCTGCCATCCTTCACGGACCTTGTCCAGTCGTTCGGCCTTTTTGAGCGGCTCGCCATGGCCATCGCTCAGGTCGATTCGCACCGGCCGATGCAGATAGGAGAGTACAGGCCAGTCGTCATACTCCTTCAGTTGCCAGGTCGTCCACGGCACTGGTACCCACGGGTCTGGTTTGAACCCGGCCGGTGCCTTCAACGGTGTTGTCTTCCAGAACTCCGCCAGTTTGCCTTGCCAGTAGTCCCACGGCATCTGGTAGACCCCGAACGACGGTTGTGGATAGGCATTCTGTTGGGCAAAGAAATAATTCCAGAGCTTGATTACGTCGTATTGCGTCTTGGTGTTGTCGATCTCTTCAGGTGTATCCACAACATAAGGTCGGATCAATCGATCCACG
Source organism: Paraburkholderia sp. CHISQ3 (assembly GCF_030464945.1). NCBI lineage: Bacteria > Pseudomonadati > Pseudomonadota > Betaproteobacteria > Burkholderiales > Burkholderiaceae > Paraburkholderia > Paraburkholderia sp. CHISQ3. The sequence goes on along the minus strand of NZ_JALPRG010000017.1, from coordinate 8,010 downwards.
CGATCTTTGCGTGTCACCAAAAGTGCGACGAAGCTATCTGGCTGCTTCGGCACAAAGTACCCTTTCGTATGGAGCAGATCTCGATCGGCGCCAGCCGATCGCAGGTAAGAGCGGGTTTGAAGACCGTCCTCAACCAGGACAACCGCTGCGGGCAAATCAGGATGCTGGTCAAAAAACTCGAACAGGCGTGCGACCACGTCATCGCCGTGGTCGGTATGAATCTCATCAAGGCGGATATAGATCGGATTCCCGATGCCTGCGCCATTATCGGCGCTGTTTATATGCGTCGCCATGCGATCAGCTTCCGAGTCATTCGCAGCGCGTGGCGGGCCTGCAACGATCACGGGAATCGGCCAGAAATCTACCCAATCTCGAAGTGTGTAGCCGAACACGTTATTTTCACGTTGTCGGGCCGCCGACGATCGATCGTCGGGCGTGTAAGGATATTCCTTCGGATCCCGTGATAGAAGCGCACCCTTTGGGCCGGCTTCGTCGAGACGCATCAATATGGCGCGTTGACGAAACTTATCGACTGTCACTCCGAAACGACGCACCTCGAGCGTGAAGCTCTGATCTCGTTGCATGTCAGCTGAAGCTTTCCCTCCTGCAGCTGCTCCCTGCACGGCGGCAGGGCCAACCTCTTGCCTCGCATCGTCCTTGTGTGCCCAGATGCTGTATCCCGCATACACAGCTCCCGATAGCAATAGCGGTGGCAGGACCAACAGCAGCAGACGTTGGATCATTGATGTGTCTCCTAAGGGCGAATAGCCGCCCATGGTAAGGAGTTTCAGCGCCACGATCCAGATCAATGCGAGCACTGGCAGTGCGAACAGGAACAACCGGATGCCGGAGGGGCGAGTCATAGTGGTCGTCATAACGCGTCACAACGCCGGCTGATCAAACGACGGATCGGCCCGCATTTGCTTGACTGCTAGAGTGTCCCTGGCCTGGATAGTCTCGCTTACTACTGGTGCTGGTGGTGTTGCCGGTACAAGGTCAGAGGGGAATTTCCCCACATCGTAATATGCGCAATTCGCCTCCACGATTCTTTGGGTCATACCTTCGAGACTGGGATAGTTGGGACTGGCATCTTTCACCTGTTGTATCGGTATGCGCCAGTCGGCGATTGCGCGCAATAGCGCTTGCCAGTGAGGATCGTCCAACGCGCGAGCCTGGCCGATTGAGACATCAAACGCTGTCGCGCAGCGGTGGTTCAAACGCCCACTCATTACCGCGGAGTGATATGAGTCGTCCACCGTGTAATTATTCATCAACCGCACCTTCGCCTCGTTCGGGGTTTCCGTCCGAAGCACTACGATGGTGTCCCGTACAAGCCTGAGATTCTCGTCGCCGCCGTCGTACGCATTGGCTATCGCGTCCACCTTGCATTGGTCGTCCGGACCCTTTTCGGAGTTCAGTACTTGCTCAACCTCCTTTGCAGTCGGCAGATCGCCTATATTCAGACCGGGCCATCGCATTCTGTACGGCGTCACTTGCTGAAGGTCTGAAGCGCTCAGTGCGGTCTCTGCGTCGACCTGATCAATCGACTGTTTGGTACCCTCGAACTCATTTGGAGATTTCCCGTCGAGCGGCTGCGGCTTTCCCCCGGCGTCAGGAAGTCGGTTTTCCTCCAAATCCGGATTGAAAGGCGGCGTCAGTGCTTCACCGTTGATGTTGCGCATCGTGTTCTCGGCGATCTGTGCCTGTTTTGCAAGTGCCGATGTACCACTGGCGCCGTGCGAAGTCTCGCCATGCTCACGCATATTGTATGGTCCAGGGGGAGTTCCGACCTGGACGGGTTTGCCATGTCGCAAACGGCGCGTAAAGATCCGCTGGCGAAAAGTGTCCGACACCAACCCTATAGCCGATGGCTTCGCACCTTCCTGCGCAGGAGCTGCATTTATCGAATTGGGTAACCCAATACTGCCCATTCCGTTCACGCCCCTGAGCCCAACGGTTTGATCTTCAGGACAAAAATATACATACACTTTGCCACGGTTATCGCGCTCGGCGAACACAACCGATGTGTTCCCTTCAGGCCCTGTCAGCCGGGTGGCATGATCCGGGTCCCACTTTGGGCCAGTGACTCCGTAGTTATCGTTACCCTTTTGGTGCTTCAGTTTTTGAGGGGGCGGTGTACCGTATTTGGCGGACGCAACTACGCCCGTTAGGTTCGCCAGGGTTTTCACACGCGCCCAGATCGTTTGTTGTTGGTTCCCGGTTTGCAGCGTCTGGTCCATGCTCGATTCAGCAAATGAGTATGGCGAATCAATCAAGATCAGGGTGTCGGCTGGCCGGTCGAATGCCCCACGGTTTTGCGGATTCAGCCCGTCGACCAGGAACGCTTGAGCGAGCAACGAGATTATCGTGCCCTGGCTGTGCGCGATGATGTTAACCGTCCCGTCCTTGTCGATAATCCGAATCTGCCGGACCAGTGCGGCGAGCCGCATCGCTGCCAATACCATGTAGTGCCGATTCGGTGCTTCGTATAACGGATGGGTCAGATCATCGTTCTTCCAGTTCAGGAATGCAGTCTTTAAGCCTCCCTCAAAGTGTGAGTCGAACATGGCCGGTATGTTAGTCGTCGCGTTCGCGAACATCCCGCCGTTCTTCGCGCGATGACTATCGAGGCGGTTGCCGAACTTGTCGACATACTGACCATTCTTGATCTGTTTGCGGGCCTTTTTTGCCATGTCGGCAGTACTGGCTTTGAACCCCCAATAGAACGGGATTAGCGGACTCTTCGTCCCCTCCGACTCCTGGCGGCGGTAGATCACGTCGTCAAGATGCTTCATGAGGTCAGAGGTCTTTACGTTGGTCGGATCGTTTGGCGTGCGCCCGTGCGTGTACGTGCCGCCCTTCAGGTCTTTGCGACCAAGCCGGTCATTCAACCCCTCGCACAGTCCGCCCTCAACCGTCCCGAAATCCACACCGAGATCATTCACGCCGTGGATCAAGATCGTCGTGCAGGGCAACCTTTGCGGCAGCGGCACGTGACGATGGGCTTTGCTATCCCGGTTCGGTACGGTTGTGCCGGTGTGGTGCGCGATGGGCTTGCGCCCAGAATCTGTGTCGCTCATTGAAATCACCCGTTATTTGTTCTGAGTCAAATCTGGTCAAACACCTTGATATTGGCGATCCGCATCACATCACTCTGCACAAGCTGCGTGAGCCCGTCTGCGTCCGACGTTCCCTTGATCACCCGGCCATCATCGAGCGTGATCTCATAGGGCTTGTTTGGCGCCGGATGTGGCGTGTCTGCGGTTTCGGTACCGGGGTAATGCAGACGGAACTTCTGATCGGTTCCATCCTTACCAAAGCTCGGCCGGTCTGCCTGATCGGTAGATGGGCCAACAAAATCGTGACTCGCTGTATGAGCCTCGAATGCACCATTCGAACCGACAGTGATTCCACCACCGATCTTGACGTAGCTGCCGTCCTCGGCGACCAGACGGATCGTCTTGCCCGTAATCAGGACTTCGCCTGTCGACGACGTGATCTGTGCGTTCTTCTGTGCGTTGACGACGACCTCATCTGCCTGTGCCTGGAGTAGCAACTTGCCTTGATTGGCGATCGCCGCAACGCCGCCTTGCTGCGCGAACAGCGAGACTCCTTCGCCTGCCTGCACGGTGACGTGCTGGCCGCCTGTCAGTTGCAGATGCTTCTGCGCCACCTGGTCGATGTTCTCTCCGGCGTAGGTTACGTGCGTCTTTGGCGTCAGGTTCACCGATCCGGCCTGCGCGCCAAATGCCATTAGCGCCTGTGACCCGGCTGTGGCGCCGGCACCTGTTCCCGCCTGACCTTCGCCGGGTTTCCAGCCTTTGAAGGTTGAGGCGATCGCTTGCTGGCCGGTCAGGTCCGTCGTCTGCCCACCGTGCTGGCCGGCGTAATCTCCAAGGGATTTGAAGAGTTCCGTGCACTCGCTGAGCAACTGAACCAGTTCATCGCGGTCAAGCTGGCCACCGCTCGCCTGCGTGCGAGCGTAGGTTGTCAGCAGGATGCCCTGTGCCGCCCGCAGTGCAGCCGCCGCGTCCGTGCGCAGTTCGGCGCCTTCGCCGCGATCCTGTCCACTGCCATTATTGCGAGGCTGGGTCAGATACCCCAGGTTCAGCTCGGAATACGCGTGCTGGCTCGCGAGCTGCGCGCTGATTTGCTGTGGCGTGTCGTCGAATCTGAGCTGGCCGCCATATCGGCTTCCCTTGATTTCCTTCGACTTCATCCCGGACAGATAGCGGTTGCCTGGCAGGTTACCGGTATGGCTGAACGTCGCCGGTGGATTCGGGCCGCTCGAAAGTACCCCTATGATGACCATGCGATCGGGGTCACCACCGACTGTGCCCAGCAGTACCTCCATGCCAACGCGTAGGGGAATGTTGGCCCCGAATCCTGCGCCCGCTAGGGAGCATGCGACGCGTACCGGCGCGCTGTCGCTTGGGTTGCTGTTGGTGCCTGCTCCTTGCGCATGGGCGTGATCATCGGCGTTGAGCCCCTGAATCTGTACACGCACACGTCCCAGCTCGTCGACGAACACTTCCTCACCATCGGGGCCGACCACGACCGCGGTGATGAGATGATCAGGCGGTAGATCGACAGCCGGTTCGTAGGCGGGCGTAAGCGGCACGCCCCGATGCACGCACGAAAACGTATTCTGGTAGCGCGTGTCAGCGTGTCCGTTGCTGACAGATGAAGTGGGCAATGCAGCAGATGACGAGGCGTGCGCGTCAAACAACGAACGGCTCGCTTCGAGCAGCGTCATCACCTGATCGTCGAGATCCTTCGGCAGGTTGTTGTCGCCGCGGTGATGCAGTGACGTGATAACGAACTGGCGGTCACTCTCACTCTGGGCGTCAAGGATGGGGTGTTCAGATACCTGGACCCACGAACCCACGGCAAGATCACGCACACCACTGATCGCATCGATCCGTGCGGCCTGGAATTCGTGGGCAAGCATGCGGTCGTGACTGATCCGGTCGTGATCGTTCCACGAGTCGAACGCGTGCGGCACATCGATCACGGAGTCCGACAGCAGGTGAGCGATGTCATTACCCGCTGTACCCTGATCGAGATTGGTGGCCTGGTTGGATTGATGAACGCTGCCTTGCTTGTAGTCCCAGCTCGCACGCTCCACGCGGCCAGCTACCAGTTCGAACATCCATGACCAGTAGGTGATCGAATCGCGCTGTTCGGTAGCTGCGTCGCGCGCGTGATAGCGCACCGTGCCCGCTGCACACTGCGGCAGGCGCATCGGATCGTCACAGAACACGAGCGTATGGATCGGCGTGCTGTCTCCACCGCCTGACGATGGTTGACTTGTCGCTGTCCCTGCCTTGACGAAGAAGGTGACGCCATCGCGGCGCAGCAGGCGCTGGATGAAACGGGCGTCAGTCTCGTTGTCCTGCCGGACGAGTTCACGTGCGGGATAGCGCGAACTCTGCAGCCCTGACACATCGAAGTCGAAAGCACTTGCAAGGGCAGGGCTGCGCTGCCTCCACTCGCCAAGCAGCGTCTGGAGGATGTCAGGCAGATTCATGGTGCGGAAGATGCGCGAATTGCGGCGCTTCTCCATGACGGAGAGGGCGTCTCTCACCGTCAATTCATAGCAGCACAGTGAGCCATCCCATTGTCCGCGCCTGAATCTCGTGATGATCCCGTTGATGGCGTGCAACTGACCCCGGTCGGTGACGATCTGCACTGACACGGGCACACCGAGGAATTTCTTCTCTGAAAGATCGGCCTGTGACGACACGCAGGTCAACCGGCCGTGCAGGCCCGTCATAAGCCCTTCGGTGATGTCGAGGCGCTGGAGTACCAGTAACTGTTCGAGGGCGCGCTGCTGTGTGCCGAAACTCAGGCGGGCGGGGCGGTTATTGGAATCAAGCGCGGCGGAAGCGAGGGCGCGCAGGGATGCGGCGGGGTTCATCACGAGTCTCTCAGGGTTGGTCTCTTCATCGTCTCAGGCGATTTCGCCCGTAATGCCACCCAGATGGCGACCCCCTGATTCGCCAGAGGATATCAAAATGCGCAACATTTAAACAGAAAATAACCAGATTTAACTATCTGTATGTTATTTGTATGGATTGGTCCTGCAATATACAAGCTTGCTGGACGTTTGAATGAAACCTTTATGTTTGTCCCTTGGTTTGGGATTTTTGCTTGGCAGTCGTTGTGGAATATGGTTGCTGAAGAGCCACCGAATCTTGTACATACGATCAAGTGCCCGTCGCCGTCTTTCGCCGACATTTTCTGCCTGGTTCAAAAATACTCACTAAGTTCGTGGAGCAGTTAACATAGACGCACGACCTCAAACTTTAGCCGCTCGACATCTCTGTTTGGATCGGCGCATTATTTCTTGCGCGTGGCGTTCAGTAGCATTTTTAGCGATGAATTGAAGCCGGGGTATGATTAAAATACCTGTATGGATGCGCGGTATATTCAGATCATGTGTGCAATACCATGCAAGGATAGACGGGGAGCGGTGACCATGTGCTATTCGGCGCAGATTCGTGCTGATTACCGCAAATATGTCAGGATTTTCGGTGCGGACATGAGTCTGCGGGAGTTCGCGCGTCTCTATTGGGGAATTGCCGAAGGTAGTACGCAGGGGGTGACCCTAAAGGCAATGGACGCGGTATTTTCCGATCCGTTGGTCGACGGGCACGACACCATCGCCCCGTATATCGAGAAAATCAAAGCCATGCAGGAACAGCCTCTGCAGCAGGAACTGTTCGAGCAACGTAAGCGCTTTGCCGATGCGGAGCGAGCGCTGCAGGAAAAGACGACGAAGGCCGCGACGGAGAGCCGGCGCATTGCAGACAAGAAAATCAGGGCCGCGTTGCGCCGGCTTGAAGATCTCAACCGCAAGGAACTAACGGATTCTGACTCCCGGATTTACCCCGGATGGTATGCACCTGTGGCGATCGTTCAGGACGGTCAACGAACGCTCGTGCCGATGCGTTTCCGGTGCCGTCTGCCTGGGTGGACGGCTGAAATTGAAAAGAAGAAAGACGGAACGTACTGCGCGCGGCGGGACAGTTTGAAAACGGCCTGGCGGCATCTTTTCGGGGTTCGACACGGGGTGATACTCGCAGACTGCTTTTATGAACACGTCAAACGCAACGGCAAAAATGTCATTCTGCGTTTCGATCCGGCGCCGGGTGAACCGCTCATGCTGGCGTGCCCCTGGAACCTGACGTCAACGCCTGGCGAGCCAGATATCTACTCGTTTGCCGTAATCACCGACGACCCACCGCCAGAGGTTGCTGCTGCCGGACACGACCGCTGCGTCATCCCGATCAAGTTAGAGAACGTCAACACGTGGCTGAACCCGGATCCGCGAGATCTTGCTACCCAATTAGCTATCCTGGACGACAAGATGCGACCGTATTATGAGCACGAGATCGAGAAGGCAGCGTGATTCGAAAGTGACTTTGTTGACGTCTACTTTCTTGGAATCTCGCTCGAAGGCCCGCTGCGATGACCGCGAGCTGATCACCTGAGCATTTCTCTGGCGAACAAACGTCCAGGGCGCCATGGTCGGTCATGAGACGAACGATCAAGTGCAAGTCACAACGATTAACATTGCCGACGAAGAATTTCATGCCATCAAGAAAAAAACGCAAGACACTTCACGTGTTGTTCGATACTAACGCCATCTTTGCAGACAGCTTTGAACAGCTCATCAGCAGAAAGGCTGCCGGAGCTATCGCGGACCACTCCAGGCATGGCGATCTGGATATCGTTTGGATTCTCCCAGAAGTCGTTCGACTCGAGCGTGAGTACCAGATGCGAGACAAATTTCGCCACGTTCTAACGCCTACGAAACAGGTCGAACAATTACTCGGTGCAAATTGGGAAATTTCCCAAGAAACGATACACGGCTCCATAGCGTCACGAATCGATCATCAGCTGGCCTCCTGCAAAATATCCGTTAGAGCGTGTGACGCTGACCTTGTTGATTGTTGATTTCCACCGAGTCTTAACCCACCGATTTCATCTAAATCTGACCCACCC
>NZ_JALPRG010000016.1:0-152381 GCF_030464945.1 Paraburkholderia sp. CHISQ3 | reverse complement strand
GAGCGCGAAAGACCGAGATTCTAGCGACACCATCCAACCCGCGCAAGCGTTATTTCAACAGCGCGTCTATCGATGCTTGAAGACCGCTTTGCGCTTCTCGACGAACGCCGCCATTCCTTCTTTCTGATCTTCGGTTGCGAACAGGGAATGGAACAGACGTCGCTCGAAAGTTACCCCTTCCGCCAGCGTCGTTTCGTAGGCGCGGTTCACTGATTCCTTCACCATCATCACTGCCGGCAGCGAAAATTCGGCAATCGTCGCAGCGGCCGTAATCGCATCGTCGATCAGCGACGCCGCCGGTACCACGCGAGATACCAATCCTGCCCGCTCGGCCTCTGCCGCATCCATGAAGCGCGCAGTCAGGCACATGTCCATGGCCTTAGCCTTCGAAACGGCGCGCGGCAGCCGTTGCGTCCCTCCCGCTCCAGGCATGACGCCGAGCTTGATCTCAGGTTGCCCGAACTTCGCGGTATCGGCGGCGAAAATGATGTCGCACATCATCGCCAGTTCGCAGCCACCACCAAGCGCAAAACCCGCCACCGCGGCAATGATCGGCTTGCGGATCGTCCGCACGGTTTCCCAGTTGCGGGTGATGTACTCGCCCTTGTACACGTCCATGTAGGTGTACGTGGCCATCATGCCGATATCGGCACCTGCCGCGAACGCCTTCTCGCTGCCGGTCACGACGATCGCGCCGATGCCGTCGTCAGCATCGAATGCCTTGAGCGCCGCACCCAGTTCATCCATCAGTGCGTCGTTCAACGCATTCAGTGCTTTCGGCCGGTTCAGCGTGATCAGACCGACCCGCCCACGGGTCTCGACCAGAATGTTTTCGTATGCCATTTGCGCTCCTTGGTTTGTTGTAGAAGGCGCGCGAAAACATTTCGCGCAGCCGGACCAATAATGCTAACATTCACCAACCAACCGGTCGGTTAATTATTCGGTAAGGTTTCCCCCACTACTGCTCGGCATTCCTTCTCCATGACACATTCCTTATTCACAAAGCACGAAGACACGCTCCAGAAGGCGCTTACCGCTATCGAGACACGCGGTTACTGGAGCCCGTTTGCCGAAATGCCCAGTCCAAAAGTGTACGGGGAAACGGCAAGCGCTGACGGTGAGGCTGCGTTCAAAGCCCACCTCCATACGACCTTCGAACTCGACCAACCCAGTACCGGAGACACCGTTGGCGCCGAAACGTCGCCGTTCGGCTTCCCGCTCGGCATCCGCTATCCGAAGGCCGACCCCGACGCTCTCATCACCGCCGCTACAAAAGCCCAACGCGACTGGCGCGCCGCCGGCCCGCAGGCATGGATCGGCGTAAGCCTCGAAATTCTCGCGCGCGTGAACCGGGCCAGCTTCGAGATCGGTTATAGCGTCATGCACACTACCGGCCAGGCTTTCATGATGGCCTTCCAGGCCGGCGGCCCGCATGCCCAGGATCGCGCGCTCGAAGCCGTCGTCTATGCGTGGGACCAGTTGCGCCGGATCCCCGCCGACGCGCACTGGGAAAAGCCACAAGGCAAGAATCCGCCGCTCGCGATGCAGAAGCGTTACACGATCGTGCCGCGCGGCACCGGTCTCGTACTCGGTTGCTGCACCTTCCCCACCTGGAACGGCTACCCCGGTCTGTTCGCGGATCTCGCCACCGGCAACACCGCTATCGTCAAGCCGCACCCTGGCGCCATCCTGCCGCTCGCGATTACGGTGCGAATTGCCCGCGACGTGCTGCGTGAAGCCGGTTTCGATCCGAACGTCGTCACGCTTCTTGCAACCGATCCGAACGACGGCCCGCTCGTCCAGGACCTTGCCCAACGCCCGGAAATCAAGCTGATCGATTTCACCGGAAGCACGCAAAACGGCACCTGGCTCGAACGTCACGCGCATCAGGCACAGGTCTTCACCGAGAAAGCCGGCGTCAACCAGATCGTCATCGACTCGGTCGACGACATCAAGGCCGTCGCCCGCAACATCGCGTTCTCGCTTGCGCTGTACTCCGGCCAGATGTGCACCGCTCCACAAAATATCTACGTACCCCGCGACGGTATCCGTACCGCCGAAGGCACGCTGGGTTTCGACGCAGTCGCCGAAGCGCTGGCGGGTGCCGTCCAGAAACTCGTTGGCGATCCTGCGCGCGCAGTGGAACTGCTGGGCGCGATCCAGAACGAAGGCGTCGTGCAACGCATCGATGAAGCACGCCACCTTGGCCACGTACTGGTCGACAGCCAGGCAATCGACCATCCTGCTTTTGCCGGTGCACGCGTGCGCACGCCGCTCGTGCTGAAACTGGACGCCGCTACCGACGCCCACCAGTTCACGCGCGAATGGTTCGGCCCGATCTCGTTCGTCATCGCGACCGATTCCACGGCGCAATCGCTGGAACTGGCCGGCTCGATCGCTGCAGAGCATGGCGCACTGACGCTGTCGGTCTACAGCACCGACGATGCCGTCGTCGAAGCGGCGCACGAAGCCTCGATCCAGGGCGGCGTCGCACTGTCGATCAATCTGACGGGTGGCGTATTCGTCAACCAGTCGGCCGCGTTCTCCGACTTTCACGGCACCGGCGCCAACCCGGCAGCTAACGCGGCGCTCGCCGACGCCGCGTTTGTCGCGAGCCGCTTCCGTGTCGTGCAGAGTCGTGTGCATGTTGAACCGAGATCGGTGCCCGCGTAAGTCGGCCGGACGGCCTATGCCGTCTGGTCGAATCGAATTCGCACCGACCTCCGAACAAAATGAGCCCAAGCCCAGGTGACCGGTCCATACCGGTCGCACCCCGCAGGAACCCGACATGACCGATGCCTTCATCTGCGACGCGATTCGCACTCCCTTTGGCCGCTACGGCGGCGCCCTGAAGGACGTTCGCGCCGACGATCTCGGCGCAGTGCCGATCAAGGCGTTGATCGAACGCAACCCTGGCGTCGACTGGCGCGCACTCGACGACGTGATCTATGGCTGCGCGAATCAAGCCGGCGAGGACAACCGCAACATTGCGCGTATGGCGGCACTGCTCGCTGGCCTGCCGGTCGATGCACCCGGCGCGACGATCAACCGGCTGTGCGGTTCCGGCATGGACGCAGTCGGCACCGCGGCACGCGCGATCAAGTCAGGCGAAGCCCGTTTGATGATCGCGGGCGGCGTAGAAAGCATGACACGAGCGCCGTTCGTCATGGGCAAAGCGGCGAGCGCATTTTCGCGTCAGGCCGACATTCACGATACGACGATCGGCTGGCGCTTTATCAATGCGTTGATGAAGCGCGATTACGGCGTGGACTCGATGCCGGAAACGGCGGAAAACGTCGCGGTCGAATTCAGCATCGCGCGCGCCGATCAGGATGCGTTCGCGTTGCGAAGCCAGCAGAAAGCGGCACGTGCGCAACACGATGGCACGCTGGCGGAAGAAATCGTCGCGGTCGAAATCGCCCAGAAAAAGGGCGATGCATTGCGCGTGACACTTGACGAGCACCCGCGCGAGACCTCGCTTGAAGCACTCGGTAAACTCAAAGGTGTCGTGCGCGCCGACGGCACGGTGACCGCGGGCAACGCATCGGGCGTGAACGACGGCGCGTGCGCGTTGCTGCTTGCGAATCAGGCAGCCGCGGATCAATACGGTTTGCGGCGCCGCGCGCGCGTGATCGGCATGGCGACCGCGGGTGTCGAGCCGCGCATCATGGGAATCGGGCCGGCACCTGCTACACAGAAGTTGCTGAAGCAACTCGGCATGTCGCTCGCGCAATTCGACGTGATCGAACTGAACGAAGCGTTCGCCTCGCAAGGGCTTGCTGTCTTGCGCACGCTCGGGCTGCGCGACGACGATCCGCGTGTCAACCCGAACGGCGGCGCCATCGCGCTCGGACATCCGCTCGGCGCATCGGGCGCACGGCTCATTACAACGGCGTTGTATCAACTGGAGCGCAGCGGCGGTCGCTTCGCGTTGTGCACAATGTGCATCGGCGTCGGTCAGGGCATTGCGCTCGCCATCGAGCGCATCTAGCGCCGCCCATGCTCAGGAGGAGACACCCCATGTCAGATGAAACGATCAAAGTCGAAATCGACGCGGCGAGCCACGTCGCGACCATCACGCTCAACCGTCCGGACAAGCTCAACAGCTTTACGCGCACGATGCACGGCGAACTCTCCGCGGCGCTCGGTCAGATCGAAGCCGCCGGCGTCCGCGCATTGGTACTCACCGGTGCGGGCCGTGGTTTCTGTGCCGGCCAGGATCTCGCGGATCTGGACTTCACGCCCGGTGCGATGACCGATCTCGGCGAGTTAATCGACACGCACTTCAACCCGCTGATCCGCCGGCTTCAGGCGCTACCGCTACCGGTGATCGCCGCCGTCAACGGCACCGCGGCCGGCGCGGGCGCCAATCTCGCGCTTGCCTGCGATCTCGTCGTCGCGGCCCGTTCGGCGAGTTTCATCCAGGCGTTCGTGAAGATCGGCCTAGTGCCCGACTCGGGCGGCACGTGGTTCCTGCCGCAACGCATCGGGATGGCGCGCGCGCTGGGGCTAGCTCTCACCGGCGAAAAGCTCGGCGCGGAAAAAGCCGAAAGCTGGGGGTTGGTGTGGCGCGTCGTCGACGACGCCGAACTTTCCGCAACCGCAACCCAGTTGGCGACACAGCTTGCACAGCAACCCACGCGTGCGATAGCGGCAATCAAGCACGCGATGCGCGCAGGCCAGATGCACACGCTCAGCCAGCAACTCGACCTCGAGCGCGATCTGCAACGCGAACTCGGTAACTCGCACGATTACGCCGAAGGTGTGCAGGCGTTCATCGAAAAGCGCGCGCCGCGCTTCGAAGGACGCTGACATGTCGACGCAACCTCAAACGGAACCATCTGCCATGACGCCCGACGAACTGGCCCGCGCCACGGCGCAAAGCATGTACGCCGCCGACCGCTGCAGCAAAGCACTCGGATTCGAGCTACTCGAGGTGCGCCCCGGCTACGCGCGCATGCGGATGACGGTGCGCGACGACTTCCTGAACGGCCACGAAATCTGTCACGGTGGTCTGATCTTCACGCTCGCCGATTCGACCTTCGCTTTCGCGTGCAACTCGTACAACGTGAACACCGTGGCATCCGGATGCTCGATCGAGTTTCTGCGCCCGGTGCCCGGCGGCGACGTGCTGACCGCCGAAGCCGTCGAGCAGACGCTGAGCGGACGCACCGGCATCTACGATATTCGTGTGACCAATCAAACCGGCGAGGCCGTCGCGATGTTCCGCGGCAAATCGGCACAGATCCGCGGCAACGTGATTCCACCGGTGACCGGCTAGCCCGCACCAGCGTCAATTGCCCGCACGCGCATCTATTCTGAAGAAGACAAGGAGACCTTCGATGACCACCTCGCTCCCGCTCGACCCGATCGAAACAGCGAGCCGCGACGAACTCGCCGCATTGCAGCTCGAACGACTGAAATGGTCGCTCACGCACGCGTACGAAAATTCGCCTGTGTACCGCCGTAAGTTCGATGACGCCGGCGTTCATCCGGCTCAGCTACGCACGCTCTCCGACCTGTCTCACTTCCCATTCACGACGAAGCAGGACCTGCGCGACAACTACCCGTTCGGTATGTTCGCGGTGCCTCAGCAGCAGGTTTCACGAATCCACGCTTCGTCGGGTACGACCGGCAAACCGACCGTGGTCGGCTACACGAGCCGCGATATCGACACATGGGCGAACCTCGTCGCGCGATCGATCCGCGCGGCCGGCGCACGCGCCGGCGACAAGGTGCACATCAGCTACGGCTATGGCCTCTTCACCGGCGGGCTCGGCGCGCACTACGGCGCCGAACGCGCGGGTCTCACTGTCATTCCGTTCGGTGGCGGTCAAACCGAAAAGCAGGTCCAGCTGATCCAGGACTTCCGGCCGGACATCATCATGGTGACGCCGAGCTACATGCTCTCGATCGCCGACGAACTCGAGCGGCAAGGTATCGACCCCGCGGCGTGTTCACTGCGCATCGGCATCTTCGGTGCGGAACCGTGGACTAACGACATGCGCCGCGCGATCGAGCAACGCATGGGTATCGATGCGGTCGACATCTACGGCCTGTCGGAAGTGATCGGCCCGGGCGTCGCGTCGGAGTGTGTGGAGACCAAAGACGGTCCGACTATCTGGGAAGACCACTTCTATCCCGAAGTGATCGACCCCGTCACCGGCGAAGTATTGCCCGACGGCGAACTGGGCGAGCTCGTATTCACGTCGCTAACCAAAGAAGCGCTACCTATCGTCCGTTACCGCACCCGCGATCTCACGCGCCTGTTGCCCGGCACGGCGCGCACCATGCGACGGATGGAAAAGATCACTGGTCGCTCGGACGACATGATGATCGTGCGCGGCGTGAACGTCTTTCCGACGCAGATCGAAGAGTTGCTGCTCAAGCAGCACGCACTCGCGCCGCATTACCAGATCGTGCTGACAAAGGAAGGCCCGCTCGACGTGCTGACGCTGAACGTCGAGCCCTGTCCCGAATCGGCGCCCGACACGTCTGCGCTCCATGCAGCGAAACAGGCGCTGACCTACGACATCAAGTCGTTGATCGGCGTGAGCGCGGTGGTCAACGTGCTGGCGGTGAATGGTATCGAGCGGTCGGTGGGTAAGGCGCGGCGGGTGATAGACAAGCGCCAGGCGGGCGCCTGAACGAAAGAAGGACAGCAGGAAAACGCAGCTCCGCGGTATCGGACCACGAAGCTGCATATCTGCGTATTACGACCTCGGCAGCAACAACCACATCCGGCCAGCCTGCTTCATCTTGCCGGCCAGATCGCCGGCATCGTCGCCGAGCCCCCAGAAGTAGTCAGCACGTACGCCGCCCTTGATCGCGCTGCCGGTGTCCTGCGCGAACACGAGGCGGTTCATCGGCTGGTTGGTAAGCGGGCGTGTGGTCTGCAGAAAGACCGGCGTGCCGAGCGGGATCGAAGATGGATCGACGGCGATCGAACGCTCAGGTGTGAGCGGCACGCCAAGCGCGCCGATCGGACCATCCGCGCCGCCGCCCGGTGCCGGTTCCGAGTTCGGCATCTCGCGAAAGAACACGAAGCGCGGATTCGTATCGAGCAACGCATCGACTCGCCCCGGATTCGCGCGCGCCCACGCCTTGATGCCCTGCATCGTCGCCTGGGCAGGCGTGACTTCGCCGCGATCGAGCAACCAGCGGCCGATCGACCGGTACGGCTGATTGTTCGTTCCGCCGAAGCCCACACGCATCACGCTACCGTCTTCCATCACGACGCGACCCGATCCCTGCACCTGCAGGAAGAACGCCTCGATCGGATCGTCGACCCACACGAGTTCATTGCCGTTCAGCACACCCGAGCGTTCGAGTTGCGAGCGAGTCGGCAATTCAGTACCCGTACGATAGCCAGCAGGCCAGCGGTATAGCGCAGTCTGATAAATACCGTGACGTGTACGCGAACCACGCAACAACGGTTCGTAGTAACCGGTCACGAGACCGTCGAGCGTGCCATCGTTATTAGCGAGCTGAAATGGCGCGAAATAGGCTTCAAAAAACGTCCGCGCGCCGGACACATCGAGATCGTCGATCTGCGCCGCCGCTGCGCAGGCACGCTGCCAGTTTTCCATGCGGGCAAGCCGCACGCAGTTCTGCCGTAGCGCCGCGGTCGCACCGATCAGCGAATCGTCGGCCCAACCTGGCACCTGCTGCCACGTAACCGGAGTAAGACGCGCCGGAGCAATCTGCCCCGGAATGATCGCGGCACCGGTGGGCGGCGATACTGGATGTCGAACCGGCGCACTACCGCACGCAGCAAGCAGGACTGCCATCGAAACAGCCCCGGCCCACGCTACGGCACGCCGGACAAAACGCATACAATGTTCGCTCTTGATGGAAACCGCCATGTCTGAACTACTCGACGAATACCCGATGCTCATATTCGCGCTGGAATCGCTTCTGGCGCTCTCGCTACTCATTTTCATCGTGGTCTGGACCGCGTCCGGGAAGAAGAAGACGTCGCGCAACAAGCCGCGTCAGTAGGTGCTGCAAGCCTGTTAGCAGACCACGAACGCGCCACGGCGTTCAATGCAGCGTTCGCGGCATGCGCAGAATGAACTCGGGCACGGGCGCATCGAAGCGCTCGCCATCTTCGGCCACGCAGAAGTACTCGCCGCGCATCGTCCCCACGGGCGTCGAGATCACCGCCCAGCTCGTATATTCGAATTGCTCGCCCGGTTTGAGCAGCGGCTGATGGCCAACCACTCCGAGCCCCTTCACTTCCTGCACACGCTCCTCGCTGTCCGTGATCACCCAGTGGCGGGCGATCAGTTGCGCGGGCACCTGCCCGCTGTTGCGGATAGTCAGCGTATAGGCAAACGCATACTGGCGATGCTCCGGGTCCGACTCTTCGGGCAGATACTGCACCTGCGACGACACGTTGAATTCGTACTGGCTCATCCTGATTCCGCCCGCTTCCGGTCTGATTTCCGGTTTGATAATGGTGTGTGGTTAAAGTCCTCGCGAAGCCCGTACGCCAATGCTTTGCGACGCGTCGGCGGGAACCTCGTTCATGGGTTGGCATTCTGCTTGATGCAGCGCATGCCCGCAACCAGACTGTCCCGCCCCGCGTAAGGCCGGGTTGCCCGCGAACCGGTAAAATAGCGGTTTTCCGTCGGTCTCCCCTCGCCATGACGCAATTCCGCATCGCTCCCAGCATCCTGTCCGCCGATTTCTCGCGCCTCGGCGAGGAAGTTCGCAACGTCGTCGCCGCCGGCGCCGACTGGATCCATTTCGACGTCATGGACAACCATTACGTACCGAACCTGACGATCGGACCGTTCGTCTGCGAAGCGCTGCGTCCGCACGTTCAGGTGCCGATCGATGTGCATCTGATGGTGCGGCCGGTCGACCGCATCGTGCCGGACTTCGCGAAAGCCGGCGCGAACAGGATCAGCTTTCACCCTGAAGGCTCCGATCATATCGACCGCACGCTGTCGCTGATCCACGACCACGGCTGCAAGGCGGGGCTCGTGTTCAACCCGGCCACGTCGCTCAATTACCTCGATCACGTGATGGACAAGGTGGATCTCGTGCTGATCATGTCGGTGAATCCGGGGTTCGGCGGGCAGTCGTTCATTCCCGAAGCGCTCAACAAGCTGCGCGAAGCACGCGCGCGCATCGATGCGTATAAAGAGAAAACCGGCCGCGAGATTCTTCTCGAAGTGGACGGCGGCGTAAAAATCGACAACATCGCGGAGATCGCGGCAGCGGGTGCGGACACGTTCGTCGCCGGCTCGGCGATATTTGGCAAGCCGGACTACAAAGCCGTTATCGACCACATGCGCAGCGAGCTCGCCAAGGTCGCGCGTTGATGACGATCGCCGAAGCCCATCCGTATGCCGCGCCGGTTTTCACCGGCCCGCGCCTGCAGGCCGCGATCGTCGACCTCGACGGCACGATGATCGATACCGCCGACGACTTCACCGCCGGCCTGAACGGCATGCTCGCGCAATTCGATGCAACGCCGATCTTGCGTAGCGAAGTCGTGGGCTATATCGGCAAAGGCTCGGAGCATCTGGTTCGCACGGTGCTCGTGTCGCGCCTCGGTGAGGATCGCGCGCAAACGCACTTCGACGATGCACTCGCGATTTATCAGAGCGAATACGCGAAGATCAACGGTCGCCATACGCGTCTTTATCCGGACGTCGAAGCCGGTCTGATCGCGATGCGCGCCGCGGGTCTCAAGCTCGCCTGCGTGACGAACAAGCCGCACCGCTTCGCCGTCGAACTGCTCACGCAGTACGGATTGCGCGACTACTTCGACCTCGTGCAGGGCGGCGACATCGTGCCGAAGAAAAAGCCCGATCCGCAGCCGGTCTTGCATGCGTGCGCCGCGCTCGGCGTCGCGCCGCAGGTCACGGTCGCCATCGGCGATTCGGAAAACGACGCGCTGGCGGGCCGCGCCGCGGGCACGGCGACCCTCACCGTCCCCTACGGCTACAATCATGGCCAGGCTATACAAACGATAAAATCGGATGGTATAGTTGCCTCGCTGCTCGATGCCGCCAAGGCTATCGCGGCACACAACCCACCGGCTTAATAAAGTCCTTCCTCATGTTTCTGAATAAAAAACGGAGTCTGAGCAGCATCGACCGGGGAGCATGGCCCTGGCGTCGCTGGTCGCGCTGATACCTCGCTGAGGTATGCTGAAGCTTCGCTTCGGCACCGTTTTTTACTTCGCTGCGCTTGCGCGCTTTCCCCTGGTTTTCCGCTGCTGGCTTCGCTGTACCGTTTCGATTGCCGCCATGTACACGATGTAACACGATGTACGGCAGCTAACCGGACGATGCGCGCGTAGCGGTCAACCTCCGGTCAAGCTCGCACAGGTCGTCCCAGCAAACCCCGGCCACACACCGTCGGCGGCACGACCAGGCAGCAGCGCAACACCCCGCATTGTCCGGCGCATCTAAGCCGCCGAACGCATGAACAGGATCGGAACATGACCGAACTCGAATTCCAGTCCCTCGCGAACGAGGGCTACAACCGCATCCCGATGATCGCCGAAGCGCTCGCCGATCTCGAAACACCCCTGTCGCTGTATCTGAAGCTCGCGCAACCCGAGCGCAACGGCGCGAATTCGTTTCTGCTCGAATCGGTGGTGGGCGGCGAACGGTTCGGCCGCTATTCGTTCATCGGCTTGCCGGCGCGCACGCTGCTGCGTACCCGTAACGGTGTGTCGGAAGTAGTGCGGGACGGCAAGGTCGTCGAAACACATGAAGGCGATCCGCTCGAATTCATCGAGCAGTTCCAGAAACGCTTCAAGGTTGCGCTACGCCCGGGTTTGCCGCGTTTCGCGGGCGGTCTCGCCGGTTACTTCGGCTACGACGCGGTCCGCTACATCGAGAAGAAGCTCGCCCACACCGCCCCGCCCGACGACCTCAATCTGCCCGACATCCAGTTGCTCCTGACCGAAGAAGTCGCGGTCATCGACAATCTCGCGGGCAAGCTCTACCTCGTCATCTACGCCGATCCGTCTACCCCCGAAGCCTATACCCGCGCGAAACAGCGCCTGCGCGAACTACGCCAGCGCCTGCGTACCACCGTCCAGCCGCCGGTCACGTCGGCGAGCGTGCGCACCGACATCTACCGCGAGTTCGCTAAAGACGACTACCTCGCCGCCGTGCGCAAGGCGAAGGAATACATCGCTGCCGGCGAGCTGATGCAGGTTCAGGTCGGTCAGCGGCTTACCAAGCCGTATCGCGACAACCCGCTGTCGCTGTATCGCGCGCTGCGTTCGCTGAATCCATCGCCGTACATGTACTACTACAACTTCGGCGACTTCCATGTGGTCGGTGCATCGCCGGAAATTCTCGTGCGCCAGGAAAAGCGCAGCGAGGATCGCATCGTGACGATCCGTCCGCTCGCCGGTACGCGGCCGCGCGGCAACACGCCGGAACGCGACGCCGAACTCGCTACCGAACTGCTGAACGACCCGAAAGAAATCGCCGAACACGTGATGCTGATCGACCTCGCGCGCAACGACGTCGGTCGCATCGCGGAGATCGGCTCGGTCGCGGTGACCGACAAGATGGTGATCGAAAAGTATTCGCACGTGCAGCACATCGTCAGCTCGGTGGAAGGCAAGCTGAAGCCCGGCATGACGAACTTCGACGTGCTGCGCGCCACCTTCCCGGCCGGCACGCTGTCGGGTGCGCCGAAGGTCCGCGCGATGGAACTGATCGACGAGCTCGAACCGGTTAAGCGCGGCCTGTACGGCGGTGCGGTCGGCTACCTGTCGTTCACCGGCGAAATGGATCTGGCCATCACGATCCGCACTGGTGTGATTCACAACGGCAATCTGTATGTGCAGGCCGCGGCGGGTGTCGTCGCGGATTCGGTGCCCGAGTCCGAATGGCAGGAGACCGAGAACAAGGCGCGTGCGGTGCTGCGCGCAGCCGAGCAGGTGCAGGACGGCCTCGATAGCGACTTCTGACCGGAGACAGACCATGCTGCTGATGATCGACAACTACGATTCGTTCACCTATAACCTGGTCCAGTACTTCGGCGAACTCGGCGAAGACGTACGGACCTATCGCAACGACGAAATCACGCTCGACGACATCGCGAAGCTCGCGCCGTCGCGCATCTGCCTGTCGCCGGGGCCGAGCAATCCGCAACATGCGGGCATCACGCTCGACGTGCTGCGCGAGTTCGCCGGCAAACTGCCGATTCTCGGCGTGTGCCTCGGCCACCAGGCCATCGGCGAAGCGTTCGGCGGTCGCGTCGTGCGTGCGCAAACCATCATGCACGGCAAGGTGAGCCAGATCGAAACCGACGGCCGTGGCGTATTCGCCGACCTGCCGAAACACTTCATCGTCACCCGCTATCACTCGCTCGCGATCGAGCGCGAATCGCTGCCCGACTGCCTCGAAGTGACGGCCTGGACCGAAGACGGCGAGATCATGGGCGTACGTCATAAGGAACTAGCCGTCGAAGGCGTGCAGTTCCATCCGGAGTCGATCCTGTCCGAACACGGTCACGCGCTGCTCGAGAATTTCGTCAAGCAGTCGAAGCTGGCCAGCCAGCAGCACCACGCATGACGATCGGGAGCGACACCATGACGATTACTCCGCAGGAAGCATTGCAGCGCACGATCGAACATCGCGAGATCTTCCACGACGAAATGCTGCATCTGATGCGCCTCATCATGCGCGGCGATATGTCGCCGGTGATGTCGGCGGCGATCATCACCGGACTGCGCGTCAAAAAAGAGACCATCGGCGAAATCACCGCGGCCGCCACGGTGATGCGTGAATTTGCCCGGCACGTCGAGGTGCAGGACAACTCGAACTTCGTCGATATCGTCGGTACCGGCGGCGACGGTGCGCATACGTTCAATATTTCGACGGCGACGATGTTCGTCTCGGCCGCCGCGGGCGCGAAGGTCGCGAAGCACGGCAACCGCGGCGTGTCGAGCAAGTCGGGCAGCGCGGACGTACTCGAAGCGCTCGGTGTGAACATCGATCTGCAGCCGGACCAGGTGGCGGCATCGATCGCCGAAACGGGCATGGGCTTCATGTTCGCGCCGAACCATCATCCAGCGATGAAGAACATCGCGCCGGTGCGCCGTGAACTCGGCGTGCGCACCATCTTCAACATTCTCGGCCCGCTGACCAATCCGGCCGGCGCACCGAACCAGTTGATGGGCGTGTTCCACCCGGACCTCGTCGGCATTCAGGTCCGCGTGATGCAACGGCTCGGCGCGAAGCACGTGCTCGTCGTGTACGGTATGGACGGCATGGACGAGGTATCGCTTGGCGCAGCGACTCAGGTCGGCGAACTGCGCGATGGCGAAGTGCGCGAGTACGAGATTCATCCGGAGGACTTCGGCATGCAGATGGTGTCGAACCGCTCGTTGAAAGTGACCGACGCGCAGGAATCGAAAGTGAAGCTGCTCGAAGCGCTCGACAATAAGCCGGGCGTCGCGCGCGAGATCGTGGTCCTCAACTCGGGCACCGCGCTCTATGCGGCGAATGTCATCGAATCGATCGAGGCCGGCATCGAGCTGGCGCGCGAGGCTATTGCAAGCGGCCGTGCGCGCGCCAAGGTCGACGACCTGATTCGCTTCACCCAGCAATTCAAGCAGTAACTTCTGTACGGAACTCTCATGAGCGATATTCTTAACCGCATCATCGACGTCAAGCGCCAGGAAATTCGCGCCGCCCAACAGAGCGCGCCGCTTGAAGAACTGAGGCTCGAAGCGTCGGCGCGCGACCACCGCGACTTCGTCGGCGCGCTGCGCGCGAAGCACGCGGCCGGCGTGCCGGCGGTGATTTCCGAAGTGAAGAAGGCCAGTCCGTCAAAAGGCGTGATTCGCGAGCACTTCGTGCCGGCCGATATTGCGCGCTCGTACGCGAAGCACGGTGCAGCCTGCCTGTCGGTGCTGACCGACGTGCAGTTCTTCCAGGGCAGCACCGCCTACCTCGAAGAAGCACGCGCCGCCTGCGATCTGCCGGTGCTGCGCAAGGACTTCATCATCGATCCGTACCAGATCGTCGAAGCCCGCGCGATGGGCGCCGACGCGATCCTGCTGATCGCCGCCGCGCTCGACACGCCGCAGATGCAGGACCTCGAAGCGCTCGCCCATTCGCTGGGGCTCGCGGTGCTCGTCGAAGTACACGACCGCGACGAGCTGACCGAGGCACTGACGTTGAAGACACCGCTGATCGGCATCAACAATCGCAATCTGCGTACGTTCGAAACCACACTCGAAACGACGATCGGTATGCTCGATTCCGTTCCGGACGATCGCATCGTCGTCACCGAATCGGGCATCCTGGCGCGTGCCGATGTCGAACGACTGCGTGCGATGGACGTGCATACGTTCCTCGTTGGCGAAGCGTTCATGCGCGCCGACGAACCGGGCGTGGAACTCGCCCGTATGTTTTTCTGATCGCGGCATAGAACGAACACGGCGAGCGATAACGCACCATGGGAATAGAACGCGAAATCAAACTGGCGTTGCCTGCCGACCAGACAGACGCGGCGACGCAGTGGTTTGTCGCACGCACGGGGCAAGCCGGACACGCGGTGCCGCTCGCGAATCGCTACTTCGACACGCCTGCGCTCGCGCTTGCACGCGCGAAAAGTGCGCTGCGCCTGCGCCATACGCCGGAAGGCTGGCTTCAGACGTTCAAGACAGCGGGCACATCGCAGGCGGGATTGCACAGTCGGCACGAATGGGAAATGCCGGTAGCCGGCCCGGCGCTCGAGATCGACGCGCTACTGCGCGCCTGCGACGACGAACCTTCCGCGGCGGCACTGCGCGAGGCCGCACCGGAACTCGTCGAGCTGTTTCGCACCGACTTCACGCGCACGATCTGGCATATCGACCATGCAGATGCGGCAGTCGAAGCCGCGATCGATCAGGGCGAGGTCGTGGCCCAGGTGAACGGCGAAACGCGCCGGGCGCCACTGTGCGAGATCGAACTCGAATTGAAGCGCGGCGATGAAAGCGCGTTGCATACCCTTGCCGCTGAACTTCGCGCCCATATCCCCGGCCTTACTCCCGACGACATCAGTAAGGCGCAACGCGGATACCGGTTGCAGGAACGCTAGGCAGCAATCTCCGCTCGCCTTCGCCTTGAGCTGCCGCAGGTTTGCTGCGACACTTGCGCCTCATGACCTCTTCTTCTCGTTCACGTTCCCGCACTCCGCAAGCGTCGCAGCCATCGCTCTTTGCCGACGAACCTGCCGCTGCTGCTCCCGTAGCCATTCCTGCCGGTGTTCAACCGCTCGAAGCACAGTTCGACGCGCTCCCACCCGCGTGGCGCGCGCTGCTCGATCCGTTTATCGGCAGTGAGGCTTATACGGCGCTGTGCCGTTTCGTCGATGGAGAACGCGCTGCCGGCAAGACCGTCTATCCAGCGGATGTGTTTCGCGCGTTGCGTCTGACGAGTCCCGACGAGGTCAAGGTGGTGATCCTCGGACAGGACCCGTATCACGGCGAAGATCGCGACACGCCGCAGGCACACGGGCTCGCGTTTTCGGTGCCGCCCGGTGTGCGACCGCCGCCGTCGCTCAAGAACATCTTCAAGGAAATCGCCGCCAGCCTCGGACATGAGGCACCCGCTCACGGTTGTCTCGATGCCTGGGCACAGCAAGGCGTGCTGCTGCTGAACACGGTGCTGACCGTCGAGCGCAACAACGCCGCGAGCCACGCAAAACGCGGTTGGGAAAAATGCACCGACACGCTGATTCATGAGCTTGCGCAGCGTCATGACGGCCTTGTGTTCATGCTGTGGGGTGCGCATGCGCAGGCGAAACACGCGCTGCTCGGCGGTCGCTCGCACAAGGTGCTCGAAGCGCCGCATCCGTCGCCGCTGTCGGCGCATCGCGGCTTTCTGGGCTGCGGGCATTTCGCGCTCGCCAACGCTTATCTCGTCGAAGCAGGACGCAAGCCGATCGACTGGCGATTGCCCGAGATCGCGCGAACGCTCGCTTAGGGTTCGTTCTCGCGCCCTCGCCTCTACCAGGCGCTGAAGCTAACAACCAGCCCCAAACAAAAACGCCACGAAAAATTTTCGTGGCGTTTTGCCGTGCATTGCATCTGCACATCGCGGCGCACACCGAGCCGCGCAACATCTACAGCGAATACGGCGAATCAGGCAGCCGTCGCGATCACTTCACGTGCACCGGCCAGGGCGGCAGCAGCAGCGTCCGGGCCCATGTTCAGACCTTCCGCATAGATGAAGTTCACGTCGGTCATGCCGAGGAAACCGAGGAACGTCTTCAGGTACGGCGTGTGGGTATCGCCCGGCGTGCCGACGTACTTGCCGCCACGTGCCGCGACGATGAATACCTTCTTGCCCTTCACCAGACCTTCCGGACCCGATGCGCCGTAGCGGAACGTGATGCCGGCGCGAGCGATGAAGTCGAAGTAGGTCTTCAGTTGCGACGAGATGCCGAAGTTGTACATCGGCGCGGCGATCACGACGATGTCGGCGGCCTGCAGTTCGGCGATCAGCGCTTCGCTGCGTGCCGAGATGGCTTGCTGCTCGGCGTTACGTTGTTCGGCCGGCGTGAAGAATGCGCCGAGGATCTCGTCGTCGAGGTGGGGCAGCGGTTCAGCGTGCAGATGGCGGACGACGACTTGCGCGCCCGGGTTCGACTGTTGCAGCTTCGCCGTCAGTTCGTCGGCGAGCAGGGTCGACTGCGCGCCTTGCGAGCGGGCCGCCGAATTGATTTGAAGGATCGTGGTCATGGTTGACTCCAGTTGGGGCGCGCAGCTTTGCGCGAGTGGAGCCATTGTGTTTTTTTGCGGGGCCGCGAAAAAGTAGCGCGGCAGCGACGGATTGTTGCATCAGTAGAACAATCGACTGTCTGAGCGGACATACGACCGTCGCATTGTATCGACCCCGACAGGCAATCGAAAGCTGCGGAGCGCCCGCGAGCGAGTGGGCACTCCGTCGCAGCGCGTTCCACGGCGGGGCTTTGCGCTTTCAGGCCTTCAGCCAGCGTTCACGAGCACGGGTCTCGACGGCACGGGAATCGGCGGCGGAGAGCACGTAGCGCGCGACCTCGGGCGCATCCAGTTTCAGCTGAACAACCCGCAGTTCGTCGCGCCGGAACGCATGGATCTCCACTTTCACGCCCGGCAGGTAGCGCGCGAGCAATGCATCGAGGTTGGCACCGGTGACACGCAGCCCGTCGATCGCGACCAGCACGTCGCCCGCCGACAGCCCCGCTTTCTGCGCGGCGCTGCCGTCGTGAACGGCGGCCAGCGTGCAATCCGCGCCGCCACGCACGCGTGCACCGAGCGAAGGCTTCGCGCTTGCATCGGTTTCGGGCTTCAGTGTCACGCCGAACGGCGCGAGCAGCGCCGCCAGCGGCAGGTCGACCGTGCCGCGCACGCCGTCGGTGAACAGTTCCGCGAGGTTTGCGCCGGTCGCTTCGGCAAACAGCGCTTCGACATCCGCTTCCTCGACGCCGACCGGCTTGCCGCGGTAGAAATCGCGGCCGTAGCGTTGCCACAGCAGGCGCATCACGTCATCGAGCGATTTGCGGTTGCGGGTTTGCGCGCGAATCGTCAGATCGAATGCCAGCGCGATGAGCGAACCCTTCGTGTAATAGCTGACGATCGCGTTCGGTGCGTTTTCGTCCTGCCGGTAGTACTTGACCCACGCATCGAACGAGCTTTCGGTGACCGTCTGCTTCAGGCGGCCGCTGCCGCGCTGCACGCCGCCGACCACCTTGCCGACGAGGCCAAAGTAATCGTCCTGCGTGATGACGCCGCTGCGCACGAGAATCAGATCGTCGTAATAGGACGTGAAGCCTTCGAACAGCCACAGCAGCGACGTGTAGTTCTCGCGCGTCAGATCGTACGGCGCGAACGCAGCGGGCTTGATCCGCTTCACGTTCCACGTATGGAAGTACTCGTGGCTGCACAGGCCGAGGTAGGTCCGGTAGCCTTCAGTCATCGGCTCGCGGCCGGTCACCGGCAAATCGCCGCGATTGCAGATCAGCGCCGTCGACGCGCGATGCTCGAGCCCACCGTAACCATCGCTGACCGCCTGGGTCATGAACACATAACGATCGACCGGTGCCTTCTTCGACTTCGGTTCGAAGAGCGCAATCTGAGCTTCGCAGATGCGCTTAAGGTCGGCGGCGAGCCGCTCCATGTCGAGCCCGACGACGCGCCCGGCAATCACGATGTCGTGCGGTACGCCGTGCGCCTTGAAGGTCTTGAGCGCGAACTCGCCAAGCGTGACCGGATGATCGATCAACTCATCGTAGTTCTGCGCGCGATATTCGCCGAAACCATGGCGCTTCGTGCCACGCGCTTCGGGCAGTGCAGTCGCGACGCGCCATTGCCGGTACTGCGCGCCGGCCGGCTTCTGGATCTCGACGACGCAAGGTGCGTCTTCATGACCCGGCACCGCGAGAAACACGCTCGTACCGTTGAAGAAACCGGTCGTGTCGTCCAGATGCGCCGCACGCACCGACAGATCCCACGCGTAGACCTCATAGCGCAGCGTCAGCGCACCTTTGACCGGCGCGGCCTGCCACGTGTGCTTGTCGGTCTTCGTGACGCGAACCTTGCGGCCTGCATCGTTGAACGCGTGCAGCGTGACGATGTTGCGCGCGAACTCGCGCACCATGTAGCTGCCCGGAATCCACACGGGCAGCATGAAACGCTGTCCGGCCTGATCGGGGTCGGCAACGGTGACGGTGACTTCGAACAGGTGTGCAGCGGGCTGGCTGGGGACGATGGTGTAGCGGATCGGCTTCATCTGCGGGGCGGGTGTAAGCGCTGGGATAGGGAGGACAGGGGGCGGTGCATAACGGGCGGGTTCGGGCGGCGCCCGTGTTCCGTGTCAGCGCGAGTAACGGTACGACGGAAGGAGGCGCCGCCGTTGGCAACGCGCCGCCGCCCGCCGTACCGGCATGTTTAGCGCACTGCCGAGATCTGTTTGTTGAGCTCGTCGGCGGGAACTGCACCGGGCAGGCGCCGGCCGTCTGCGAGGAACACCGTCGGCGTGCCGGTGACGTTCATCTCATGACCGAGCTTGAGATTCTTGTCGATCGCGGCGGTATCGCAGGTACCGGCGGCTGTCGGCGCGGTGCGGTTCTGCATCCACGATTCCCATGCCTTCGCGCGGTCGGTCGAACACCAGATCGACTTCGACTTCACCTCGGAATCAGGCGACAGCACCGGGTACAAGAACGTGTAGACAGTGACGTTATCCACCGATTTCAGCGTGTTTTCGAGCTGCTTGCAGTACGGGCAGTTCGGATCGGAGAACACCGCGATCTGACGGCTACCGTTGCCCTTCACGACCTTCACCGCATTCGCGAACGGCAGGCTCGCGAAGTTGATGCGGTTGGTTTCCGACAGGCGCGCTTCGGTGAGATTCTTGTGATTCTTCGCATCGATCAGATCGCCAAGGATCAGGTAGTCGCCGGTAGCGTCGCTATAGATG
Organism: Paraburkholderia sp. CHISQ3; assembly: GCF_030464945.1. Taxonomy (NCBI): domain Bacteria; kingdom Pseudomonadati; phylum Pseudomonadota; class Betaproteobacteria; order Burkholderiales; family Burkholderiaceae; genus Paraburkholderia; species Paraburkholderia sp. CHISQ3. The sequence goes on along the minus strand of NZ_JALPRG010000016.1, from coordinate 132,939 downwards.
ATCTGCGAGCCGAGATTCACCTCGTACAGCCCGGCGATCGGCGACTTCTCGATACTCTTGATTGTCGCGTCGGCGAGGCGCGTTTGCAGCGCTGCCTTCAGCTTGTCGGTGGTCTGATCGGCCTGCGCGGTGCAACCGAGCGTCGCAGCGGCGACGGCAAGGACAAGCGCAACGATTCGGATAGGCTTTTTCATGCTGGATTCCCTGATTCGTTCACGCGCGCCGGATGCGCGCGCCTGCTTCGACTGTGGTCTGGCGTACTGCGTAGTCATTCGAGTGTGCCCGAATGCGCTGCGGCTTGCATCCGCGGCATCCGCGACGACCGCACACTTCTTCTTCCCTCTTGCTCAACCGAGCGCCGCCGATACCAGCCAGCGCTTGACGAGCGGTTGCGCACCGATCATCGCCATGCCTGCGTTGCGCACTACGCGGGCAAGCGGACCGGGCACGGCGAAAAGCTTTTGCAGACCATCGGTGGCGAGCATCAGCGCGCGGATGTCCTCGCGACGCGAGCGCTCGTAGCGGCGCAACAGCACCGTGTCGCCGAGATCGCGGAACGCTTCCTTCTGCGCAACGACTTCCGCCAGCGACATGACGTCGCGCAGCCCGAGGTTCATCCCCTGGCCCGCAAGCGGGTGGATCAGATGCGCGGCGTCGCCGACGAGAGCGACGCGCGGCGCGATTAAACGGTCGACAGTTTGCAGCGCGAGCGGAAAGCCCTTCGCCGGTGTCACGCATTCGAGCGCGCCCAACGTGCCTTGCGTCACGCGTTCGACTTCCGCTGCGAGCTTCGCCGGGTCGTGTTCGAGCAGCGCATCGGCATGTTCGGTGCGCGCCGACCAGACCAGCGACACGTGACCGTCCGGCAGCGGCAGCAACGCGACAATCTCACCGCCGCTGAACCATTGATACGCCGTTTCGCCGTGCGGGCGCTCCGCCTTGAAATTGGCGACGACACCGGTCTGCTGATAGTCGCGCCGCAGAACCTTCGAACCGATCTGCGCGCGTACCCACGAATGAGCACCGTCGGCGCCAACCACCAGATCGGCTTCGATCGTGCGACCGTTTGCGAGCGCGATGGTCGCGCCGGACGCTTTCACATCGAGTGCCTGGGCGCGGGCGTCGAGCCATGTCAGATTCGGCTGGAAGCGCAGCGCGGCATCAAGCGCCTGCTCGATCAGCGACGATTCGGCGATCCATGCGAGCTGCGGCACCGATGCCTGGAACGCGGAGAAATGCAGTTCGGCGTGCGCATCGCCGAATACGCGCATGTCGTAGACCGGCGACAGACGGGATGGATCGAGCGCCTGCCAGACCCGCAGACGCTCGAGCAGCGCCTGCGAACTCGCGGATAACGCGTAGACGCGTGCATCGAAAGCGGCATCGGCGGGCGGCGGCACGCACGGCTGCGCGAGCAGTGCGACGCGCAGACCGCCCTGCGTCAATGCCAGCGCCGCGGTTTTGCCGACAAGCCCGCCGCCGATCACGGCGACGTCAAAGGTCTGGTGGTGAGCGTTCATGCGGGCATTATAGCTGCGGGGGCCACGCCGTCCGGGCCCGTCCAGCAGTGCTGTAATCGGTGCGCCACGGGCATGCGCACCGCCCACCACCGGTCTGCCCCGCTCGAACCGGCACCCCCGACAGGGTTACAATTACGCTTTTCCGGTGATTACGACCACCGGCAAGACGTACCGCTTGCACCGTGCCGTCTGCCGCCCTTCTCCATCGGGCCGTAGCCGGCGCGTCCGTCGAGCCGCAGGCAGCAAGCCCCGCCGCGCGCGACGAAGCCCCGTCACCACCCGTTTATTAGAGAAATTCCATGAGCCTCAAATGCGGCATCGTCGGCCTGCCTAACGTCGGCAAGTCCACCCTGTTCAACGCACTGACCAAGGCCGGCATCGCCGCCGAAAACTACCCGTTCTGCACGATCGAGCCGAACGTCGGCATCGTCGAAGTGCCGGATGCGCGCCTCACGGCACTCGCCGACATCGTCAAGCCGGAGCGCATCGTGCCGGCGATCGTCGAGTTCGTCGACATCGCGGGGCTCGTGGCAGGTGCCAGCAAAGGTGAAGGGCTCGGCAACCAGTTCCTCGCGAACATCCGCGAAACCGACGCGATCACGCACGTCGTGCGCTGCTTTGACGATGAGAACGTGATTCACGTTGCGGGCAAGATCGATCCGCTGTCGGATATCGAAGTCATCAACACCGAACTCGCGCTCGCCGACCTCGCAACGGTCGAAAAATCGCTGACACGCTATTCGAAGGCGGCGAAATCGGGCAACGACAAGGAAGCGGGAAAGCTCGCCGCAGTGCTCGAGAAGGTGCGCGCACAACTTGATCAGGCGAAACCGGTGCGGGCACTGGATCTGTCGGACGACGAAAACGCGCTGCTCAAACCGTTCTGTCTAATCACCGCCAAGCCGACGATGTACGTCGCGAATGTGAAAGAAGACGGCTTTGAAAACAACCCTCACCTCGACGCGGTGCGCAAACACGCCGAAGCCGAAAACGCGCCGGTTGTCGCGGTGTGCGCCGCGATCGAAGCTGAGATCGGTGAACTCGGCGACGAGGACAAGGAAGTCTTCCTGGCCGACATGGGCATGGACGAGCCGGGCCTGAACCGCGTGATCCGCGCGGGTTTCAAGCTGCTCGGCCTGCAGACCTACTTCACCGCGGGCGTGAAGGAAGTGCGCGCCTGGACGATCCATATCGGCGACACGGCACCGCAGGCCGCCGGCGTGATTCATACGGACTTCGAACGCGGCTTCATTCGTGCACAGACTATCGGCTTTGCGGATTTCGTCGCGTACAAGGGCGAACACGGCGCGAAGGAAGCCGGCAAGATGCGCGCGGAAGGTAAGGAATATGTCGTGCACGACGGGGATGTGATGAACTTTCTGTTCAACGTTTGAGCGTGACTGGCTGAATCTGAGCCCTTGGCTTTGCTGCCAAGGGCTTTTTTGTTTTCGGGTGTCCGTTTGTGCTCTGCCGTGTTGAAATGGGTGTAAATGGGTATAAGAATGGGTGACTGCACCACGAATGCACCTTACCTGTGCAATGCAGCAAAGCAACAACGTGGCATCGTCCGACCGCTCGAAAGGACTCCCACACTTTATTTTCTGTCATCGACCACAACTACAATCGCGTACTCGCAACTTGCGCGAATCTAGACCCTGGAGACCTATCGATGAAATTCAAACCCTTGTTTCGTTCGTTTTCCGTGGCGGCCGTGCTGGCCCTCGGCGTGGCGCAGAGCGCGCACGCAGCCACCGAGATCCAGTTCTGGCATGCCATGGAAGCCGCGCTGGGCGAACACCTGAACGACATCGCGACCGCGTTCAACGCGTCGCAAAGCGACTACAAGATCGTTCCGGTCTTCAAGGGCAGCTACGACCAGACGCTCGCCGCCGGTATCGCGGCGTACCGCAGCGGTAATGCACCGGCCATCCTGCAGGTCTACGAGGTCGGCACCGCCACGATGATGCAGGCAAAGAAAGCGGTGATCCCGGTCTCCGATGTGTTCAAGCAGGCCGGTGTGCCACTCGATGAAAAAGCCTTCGTACCGACTATTGCAAGTTATTACAGCGACGCGAAGACCGGCGAGCTGATCTCGATGCCGTTCAACAGCTCGACGCCGGTGCTCTATTACAACAAGGACGCGTTCAAGAAAGCCGGGCTCGATCCGAACAAGCCGCCGAAAACCTGGCAGGAACTGCAGCAGGACGCGCAGAAGCTGAAAGCGTCGGGCATGTCGTGCGGTTACTCGTCGGGCTGGCAGAGCTGGATTCAGCTCGAGAACTACAGTGCATGGCACGGTGTGCCGTTCGCGTCTGAGAACAACGGCTTCGACGGTGCCGATGCGGTGCTCGAATTCAACAAGCCGCTGCAGATCGCGCACATCCAGTTCCTGCAGACCATGTTGAAGGAAGGCACGTTCACCTACGTCGGCCGCAAGGACGAACCGGTCTCGAAGTTCTATAGCGGCGATTGCGGAATCATCACGAACTCGTCGGGCTCGCTTGCCACGATCAAGAAGTACGCGAAGTTCAGCTTCGGCACCGGCATGATGCCGTACGACGCGAACGTGAAGGGCGCGCCGCAGAACGCGATTATCGGTGGTGCGAGTCTGTGGGTGCTGTCGGGCAAAGACGCCGCCACCTATAAAGGTGTCGCGAAGTTTCTGGCGTATCTGAGCTCGCCGGCTGTCGCTGCGAAGTGGCATCAGGACACGGGCTATCTCCCCGTCACGACGGCGGCTTATCAGCTGACGCAGCAACAGGGCTTCTACGACAAGAACCCGGGCAGCGACACGGCGATCAAGCAGATGCTGAACAAACCGCCGCTGCCGTTCACGAAGGGCCTGCGTCTCGGCAACATGCCGCAGATCCGCACGATCATCGACGAAGAACTCGAACAGGTGTGGGCGCAGAAGAAATCGCCGAAGGATGCGCTCGACTCCGCGGCGTCGCGCGGCGACGAGTTGCTGCGTCGCTTTGAAAAGGCCGGTAGCTAAGCTGTCCCGAGCCGCGACGATCGACCTCACCGGCCGGTCGTCGCAGGCTTGACGTAGAGACGCCGCAATCCGCGCGTCTCCCTGCATCTCAAGCATCGCAGCTGGAAAATCTCGATGGAAAAACGCTCCCGCTTCGGCACCGGCGTCCTGCCCTACCTGCTGGTCGCGCCGCAACTCCTGATCACCGCGGTGTTCTTCCTGTGGCCTGCCGGCGCCGCGCTATGGCAATCGACGCAGTCGCAGGACGCGTTCGGCACGTCGAGCGAATTCGTCGGGCTGGCGAACTTCAAACAGTTGTTCGCCGACCCGCTGTACCTTTCGTCGCTCACTACGACACTGATCTTCTGCGCGCTCGTCACGGTCTTTGGCCTCGTGATTTCGCTCTTGCTCGCGGCCTGCGCCGACCGCGTGACGCGCGGCGCCAAAGCCTATCAAACGCTGCTGATCTGGCCGTATGCAGTCGCGCCGGCCATCGCCGCAGTGCTGTGGTCGTTCCTGTTCAATCCGAGCATCGGCATCGTCACGTATGCGCTCGCCAAGTACGGCATCGTGTGGAATCACGCACTGAATGCCGGCCAGGCCATGTTCCTCGTCGTGCTCGCATCGGTGTGGAAGCAGGTCAGCTACAACTTCCTGTTCTTCTATGCGGGCCTGCAAGCGATTCCGCGCTCGCTGATCGAAGCGGCGGCGATCGACGGAGCGGGTCCGGTGCGGCGCTTCTTCGGCATCGCACTGCCGCTGCTCTCGCCGACCAGTTTCTTCCTGCTCGTCGTCAATCTGACCTACGCATTCTTCGACACGTTTCCGGTCATCGACGCGGCCACCGGCGGCGGTCCTGCACAAGCCACGCGCACGCTGATCTACAAGATTTTCGCCGAGGGTTTTCAGGGCCTCGACATCGGTAGCTCGGGCGCGCAGTCGGTCGTGCTGATGGTGATCGTCGTCGGGCTGACCGTCGTGCAGTTCCGTTTCATCGAGCGGAGGGTTCAATACTCATGATCGAGAATCGCCGCGGTTTCGACCTCTTCTGCCACGCGGTGCTGCTGATCGGCGTCGTGCTGGTGGTCTTTCCCGTGTACGTCGCGTTCTGCGCGGCCACGATGAGCGAGCACGAGGTGTTCAGCGTGCCGCTGTCGCTGATCCCGAGCACACATCTGTTCGAAAATATCGCTGCCGTCTGGTCGCACGGCAGCGGCAACGCGGCCAGCCCGTTCGGCCGCATGCTGTTCAACAGCCTCGTGATGGCGCTCATCATCTCGATCGGCAAGATCGCGATCTCGATGATCTCCGCGTACGCGATCGTCTTCTTCCGCTTCCCGTTTCGCAACACCGCGTTCTGGTTGATCTTCGTGACGCTGATGCTGCCGGTTGAGGTGCGTATCTTCCCGACCGTGCAAGTCGTGTCGTCGATGCATCTGAGCAATACGTACGCGGGTCTCACGCTGCCGCTCATTGCCTCCGCGACCGCGACGTTCCTGTTCCGCCAGTTCTTCATGACGCTGCCCGACGAGTTGATGGAAGCGGCGCGCATCGACGGTGCCGGGCCGCTGCGTTTCTTCTGGGACGTCGTGGTGCCGCTGTCGAAGACGAACCTGGCCGCACTGTTCGTGATCACCTTCATCTACGGATGGAATCAGTACCTGTGGCCGATCCTGATTACGAGCCAGCAGTCGCTGACCACGGCGGTGGTCGGCATCAAGAGCATGATCGCGTCCGGCGACACCGCGACCGAATGGCACCTCGTGATGACCGCGACGCTGCTGGCGATGCTGCCGCCGCTCGCAGTTGTGCTGACGATGCAGCGCTGGTTCGTGCGCGGCCTCGTCGATGCGGAAAAATGAGCCGGCCGGTCCGGGTTTCGTCAATGAACACATACGGCGGTGGCGCATTTCGCGCCGTCCGCCTCTGCACTGAAGGGCGAGTGGAATGGCTGCGCTGACACTAAAAGCTGTCAAGAAAACGTACGACGGCAAACAGTTCGTGCTGCACGGTATCGACGTGGACATCGACGACGGCGAGTTCGTCGTGATGGTGGGTCCGTCGGGCTGCGGCAAGTCGACATTGCTGCGGATGGTCGCCGGGCTGGAGAGCATCTCCGATGGCGAGATCTCGATCGGCGGCAAGGTGGTGAACCGGCTCGAACCGAAAGACCGGAACATCGCGATGGTGTTCCAGAACTACGCGTTGTATCCGCACATGAGCGTCGCGCAGAACATGGGCTACGCGCTGAAGATTGCGGGCACGGACGCGGCGACGATCGCGCGGCGCGTCGACACCGCGGCGAAGATCCTCGAACTTGGCCCGCTGCTCGAGCGTAAGCCGCGTGAGTTGTCGGGCGGCCAGCGGCAGCGTGTCGCGATGGGCCGCGCCATTGTGCGCGAACCGGCCGTGTTTCTGTTCGACGAGCCGCTGTCGAATCTCGACGCGCGGCTGCGCGTGCAGATGCGGCTCGAAATCCAGCGCCTGCATGCGCGTCTTGCGACGACGAGCCTGTACGTCACGCACGATCAGGTCGAAGCGATGACGCTCGCGCAGCGCGTGATCGTGATGAACCGCGGTTACGCGGAACAGATCGGTTCGCCAACCGATGTCTATGAGCGGCCCGCGACGATCTTCGTTGCGAGCTTCATCGGCTCGCCGGGGATGAATCTGCTGCACGGCCGCGTTTCCGCCGACGGTGCGACGTTTGAAGTTGCGGAAGGCGGTCCGGCGCTGCCGATCGCGGGTACACCGTCGATTGGCAGCGAAGTGGCGGCAGGACGCGAGTGGATCGTCGGCATTCGGCCCGAGCACATGACGCCAGGTCAGCCAGGCGCGGCGCACACCACGCTCACCGTCGATTCCTGCGAACTGCTCGGCGCCGACAATCTCGCGCACGGTCGCTGGGGCAAACACGACGTCACCGCGCGGCTGCCGCACACGCATCGCCCCGCTGCGGGCGAAGCGCTGCAGGTTGCGCTGCCGGCGCAGCATCTGCATTTCTTCGATCCGGCCAGCGGGCAGCGGGCGAACTGATATCGCACCGCAGCCGGTAAAGCATCTACGTTTCTTCGATCCGGCCAGCAGGCAAACCGGGCGGCTAACCGGGACAGCCGCGGCAGCGAGGGCCCGCCCACCAGGCCCTCGCGCGCCACAGCGAAGTACAATGACGCGTTCTGCACCGGCGCGCGCAGTCTGTCTATCTCCGCGCTGGCGCACCGGCCCCGCCCGGCTTCCTATCCACCCACGTCGCCCGCGCCTTGCGCGGCTTGCGGCGTCAACGTCCTGACTACAAGCAAATGGCCCAATACGTCTTCACCATGAACCGGGTCGGCAAGATCGTGCCGCCCAAGCGTCAAATTCTCAAGGACATCTCGCTGTCGTTCTTCCCCGGCGCGAAGATCGGTCTGCTCGGCCTGAACGGTTCGGGCAAGTCGACGCTGATCCGCATCATGGCGGGCGTCGACAAGGACATCGAAGGCGAAGCCACGCCGATGCCGAACCTGAACATCGGCTATCTGCCGCAGGAACCGCAGCTCGATCCGCAGAAGACCGTGCGTGAAGCCGTCGAGGAAGGTCTCGGTGAAGTATTCGGCGCGCAAAAGAAGCTCGACGAAATCTACGCGGCGTACGCCGAGCCGGACGCCGACTTCGACGCGCTCGCCGCCGAGCAGGCGAAGTACGAAGCGATCCTCGCCACCAGCGACGGCAGCGCCGAACAACAGATCGAAATCGCCGCCGATGCCCTGCGTCTGCCCGCATGGGACGCGAAGATCGAAAATCTGTCGGGCGGCGAAAAGCGTCGCGTCGCGCTGTGCAAGCTGCTGCTGGAAAAGCCGGACATGCTGCTGCTCGACGAGCCGACCAACCACTTGGACGCGGAATCGGTGGAATGGCTCGAGCAGTTCCTGACGCGCTTTCCGGGCACGGTCGTCGCCGTCACCCACGATCGCTACTTCCTCGATAACGCCGCCGAATGGATTCTCGAACTCGACCGCGGCCACGGCATTCCGTGGAAGGGCAACTACAGCAGCTGGCTCGATCAGAAGGACGAGCGTCTGAAACAGGAAGAATCGTCGGAATCGGCCCGCCAGAAAGCAATCAAGAAGGAACTGGAGTGGGTGCGGCAGAATCCGAAGGGCCGTCAGGCGAAGTCGAAGGCACGGATCGCGCGCTTCGAGGAACTGAACAGCCAGGACTATCAAAAGCGCAATGAAACGCTTGAAATCTTCATTCCGGTCGGCGATCGCCTCGGCAATGAAGTGATCGAATTCAAGGACGTCAGCAAGGCGTACGGCGATCGCCTGTTGCTCGATAACGTGAGCTTCAAGGTGCCTGCGGGCGCGATCGTCGGGATTATCGGGCCGAACGGCGCCGGTAAGTCGACGCTGTTCCGCATGCTGACCGGCAAGGAACAGCCGGACTCGGGCGAAATCGTGCAAGGGCCGACCGTGAAGCTGGCCTACGTCGATCAAAGCCGCGATGCGCTCGACGGTTCGAAGACGGTGTTCGAGGAAATCTCCGGCGGCGCCGATGTGCTGACGGTGGGCAAATACGAAACACCGTCGCGTGCATATATCGGCCGCTTCAACTTCAAGGGCGGCGATCAACAAAAGAACGTCGGCAATCTGTCGGGCGGCGAGCGCGGCCGGTTGCATCTCGCGAAGACGCTGATCGCAGGCGGCAACGTGCTGCTGCTCGATGAACCGTCAAACGACCTCGACGTCGAAACGCTGCGTGCGCTCGAAGATGCGTTGCTCGAATTCGCGGGCTCCGTGATGGTGATCTCGCACGATCGCTGGTTCCTCGACCGTATCGCGACGCATATCCTGGCGTTCGAAGGCGATTCGCAGATCACGTTCTTCGACGGCAACTATCAGGAATACGAGGCCGACAAGATCAAGCGTCTCGGCGAAGAAGCGGCACGGCCGAAGCGTCTGCGTTACAAGCCGATCGCTCGTTAAACGGGCTAAGCGCTGTGGTCGAGGTACGCGGCTTGCTGTGTACCTCGCGAGCGGGTGTTCGGCGGCTATCGCGAAGACCATCGCGACGGCGGTCATGCGATCGGTACGATGCGCACGGCAACACCGCGCAAGAGGCACGACGACGAGGATCCAGGCATGGCGACATCGATCCGCAAACGTGTAGTCATTGCGGCGGTATGCGTGGTGGCGGCACTGGCCTGCATTGCACTTGCCGGCTTGTACTTCGTGCAACGCGAAGTCCGGGCGCGTATCGTCGAAGTGCTTGGACCGCTCGGTAGCGCGGAGCGTATCGACGTTGGACTGTCCTCAGTTCGACTCGTCAAAGTGCGGCTCAAGGCGCCATCGGGCTGGCCCACACCCGACGTGCTGCGTGCAGACCAGATCACACTCACACCGGACATCCGCGACCTGCTCGCGCGGCGCGTGCATTTGCGCGATATCGTCGTGAGCGGCTTCGATCTGACGGTACTGCGCACGAAGGACGGCAAGCTGCGTTTGCTGCCGAACCTGCGGCAATCCTCCAGTAATGCGCAGGCAGCAGGAGCAGCGAGCACATCCGCATCTTCCAAGCCGAGCCCATCCGCCGAAAAACTCATCGATCACATCGTCTTCGAACACGGCACGTTCGAGTTCTACGATCTGTCGGTCAGCGACCCGGCTTACCGCGTCACCGTCACAGACGCGAACGCAACCGTCGACCACCTGCATCTGCCCGCGCTGTCCGAGCCGACGACAGTCGCCGTCACCGGTTCGATCAAGGGTCCGCAGCACACCGGTACGGTGTCGTTCGGCGGCTGGATCAAGATCGCCAGCAAGGATTCGCAGACCACCACCACGCTGCGCGGTGTCGACGTCGTCACCCTCGATCCCTATCTGTTGAAGAAAGCCGGCGCGAAGGCGCGCGTAAATGGCGGCACGCTCGACCTCTCCATCGATTCGACCGTACGCGATTACCAGTTACACGCGCCCGGCACGCTGACACTGCATGACCTGCAGATCGCACCGAGCGACGATCCGCTCGACACGTTCATGTCGATTCCCACGCGCGTCGCGATTGCCGCACTCAAACTGCACAGCAGCGCTATCACGCTGCACTTCGTGCTCGACGGCAATCTGAAAGATCCGAAGTTCACGCTCGACGACAACTTCGCGACTGCGCTGCGCGCGGGTCTGGCCAAGGTGCTCGGCGTCAGCGCCGAAGGCGTGGCGAAGGGTGCCGGACAGACGGTCAAGGGACTCGGTAACGCGCTGCTGAATCTGATCGGGCAGTAGTCGCGCGACAAGGTGGGCGAGCTTGACACGTGCCGCATAAAGCACGACGATTTGTCCATAATACGAAGTAAAAATCCACATAATGGACACTGTGCGACTGCGTTGCATGGAATCGGAGACACAATGGCTGCTCCCACCACAGGCGCCGATGCACTGACGCCCTATCAACTCCCCAATCCGCCCGAAGCCCTGCGCGAGATCGTCGTCGAATCCGCGGTTCCCAAAGATGAACGTCTGTGGGTACCGCAAGCCGAGAACGTCTGGTTCCGGCCGCTGTGCCTGAACGTCTCAAGCGGCTACTGGATGAACCTGCTGCGTGTGCGCAAGTCCGGTGTGCTGAGCCGCCACCGTCATCCGCAGGCGGTGCATGGCATGGTGCTGAAAGGCAAATGGCGCTACCTCGAACATGACTGGGTCGCGACCGAAGGCAGCTACGTCTTCGAGCCGCCCGGCGAAACGCACACGTTGTACGTTCCCGAAGACGTCGAAGAAATGATCACCTACTTTCAGGTGAACGGCGTGATGTACTACTGCGACCCCTACGGCAACTTCACCGGCTACGAAGACGTGTTCACCAAGCTGGAGATGTGCCGCACGCACTTCGAACAGGTCGGGTTAGGCGGCGGCTTCGTCGATCAGTTCGTGCGGTAACCACAACACGCCGCTGCGCACCGCCGCATCCATCCATAGACTCAAAAGAGCATCGGAGGAGACAACCATGCAGGCAAAAACACCGCGCCTCAGGCGCATCCAGTGGGTAGCGCTCGCGTTCCTGATGCTGGCGGGTATCGTCAACTATCTCGACCGCAGCACGCTATCCATCGCCAATCACTCGGTCAGTGGCGAACTCGGCTTGAGCGCATCGCAGATGGGTTTGCTGCTGTCGGCGTTCTCGTTTTCCTACGCGTTCTCGCAACTGCCGGTCGGCGTGCTGCTCGACCGCTTCGGCGCGCGGATCATGCTCGGCCTTGGGATGCTCGTCTGGTCGGTGGCGCAATTGTTCGGCGGGCTCGTGCACACGTTGCCGCAATTTCTCGCCGCGCGAATCTGCCTCGGTATCGGCGAGGCGCCGCAGTTTCCGGCCGGAGCGAAAGTCGTCAGCGAATGGTTCTCGCTGCGCGAACGCGGCCGACCGAGCGGTATCTTCGTCGCGTCGTCGACGATCGGCCCCGCGCTCGCGCCGCCGATCCTCACCTCGCTGCTACTCGTGTTCGGCTGGCGCTGGATGTTCATCGTGATGGGCGTGCTCGGCATCGCGGTCGCGCTCGGCTGGTATGCGGTCTACCGGAACCGCAGCGAAGTCGCGCTCGCTCCCGAAGAACTCGTGCATCTGACCGAAGAAGAACCGCATTCGCGCGCCGAACGACGGGTGACGTTCGCCGAATGGCGCGGCCTGTTCGCCGCACCGACTACGTGGGGTTTGATCTTTGGCTTCATGGGCGTGGTCTACATGGTGTGGCTATACCTGACGTGGCTGCCCGCTTACCTCGAACACGAGCGCCATCTGTCGATCGCGCGGACAGGCTGGATCGTCTCGATCCCCTATCTGTTCGGCACGCTGGGCATGCTGTCGAGCGGCTTCGTCGCCGATGGTCTGATGGCCCGCGGCGTTGCGCCGATCCGTAGCCGCAAGTGGCCGATCTGCACCGGACTCATCTTCGCGGCGATCTTCACCGTGCCCGCTGCGTACACGCCGAATACCACGCTCGCCATCGTCTATCTGTCGCTTGCGATGTACTTCATCAACCTCGCGAGCGGCGGTGCGTGGGCGCTTGTCAGCGTGGCAGCGCCGCGGCATCTGGTGGCGTCGCTGGGCAGCATCCAGAACTTCGGCGGCTATTTCGGCGGCTCGTTTGCGCCGTTCATTACCGGCGTCGTGGTGGACCGGACGCATTCGTTCGTTAACGCGTTTTTGATCAGCGCGGCTGTGTCGGTCGTGGCGGCGCTTGTGTATATGTTCGTCGTGCGGGTGCCGATCGCGGAACGTGTCGATCAGGGCGCGGCGGCTCGGCTCGCGTGATCACTCTTCGTCTTATGTCCGCTTGACACTCATTCGTCGATCATGACTTTTCAGCACGATCTTTTCGCAGGTAAAACGGCCCTCGTCACCGGCGGCACTCAAGGCATCGGCGCGGGCATCGCGCATCGTCTCGCGGCGCTCGGTGCACGCGTCATAGCAGCCGGTCTCGCGCCGACCGATGCGCAACGCGCGAGTTTCGGCGCTGGCATCGAAGTCGCCGCGCTCGACGTCAGTTCGAACGACGAAGTCGCCGCACTGTTCGTTCCGCTGATGTCGCTCGATATTCTCGTGAACTGCGCAGGCATGATCCGCCGCGGCGACGAACACGAGATCGAGGTGTTCGAGCAGGTGATCGATGTGAACCTGACCGGCACCATGCGCGCGTGTTCGGCCGCGCGTGCGCTGCTCGCGGCGAGCCGCGGCACGATCGTCAATACCGCGTCGATGTTGAGCTTTTTCGGCGGCGGTCTCGTACCGGCCTACAGCGCGAGTAAAGGCGGCATCGCGCAATTGACCAAGTCGCTTGCGCTGGCCTATGCGCGCGACGGCATTCGCGTGAATGCAGTTGCGCCGGGCTGGATCGCGACACCGCTCACGCAGGCGCTGCAAGACGACGACATCCGCTCGCGGGCGATTCTCGAACGCACGCCGCTCGGCCGCTGGGGCGAGCCCGACGATATCGCGCAGGCCGTCGCTTTTCTGTGTTCGCCGGCTGCGGCGTTCATCACCGGGACGATTGTGCCTGTCGACGGCGGCTATCTCGCCGCGTGAACTGCATCCGCTCTACCGTTACTACGTGTTCGACACCATGACGATTTCCGCCGACATCACCGCTAGTCACGACGCCCGCGCCACCGGCACCGCGGCGTTCTCGAAGCTCATGACGGTGCTGCAGTTGATCGCCGACGCCGCCTCGCCACTGGGCATCGCGCAGCTTGCCGCGCTAAGCGGCTATCCGCGGCCGACGGTGTACCGGATCGTCGGCGCGTTGATCGCGGAAGGGCTCGTCGTCGACAGTCTGCGTGGCAGCACATTCGAACTCGGTCCGCGACTGATTACTCTCGCGAGTCGCAGCTGGGAGCGCTCCGACCTGCGCGTCGCCGCCATCGATGCGCTGCAGACGCTGCGCGACGTCACGCAGGAAACCGTGCATCTCGCGGTGCGCAGCGGTTCGGAAATGGTCTTCATCGAGAAGCTGGAGAGTCCGCATGCGGTGCGGATGGCGTCACGCATCGGGACACGCGTGACGCTCTATTCGAGTTCGGTGGGCAAGGCGTACCTCGCCGCGCTCGATACCGGCACGCGCACTGCGCTGCTGCGCGGTGTCGCGCTAGAACGCTTGACGCCGAACACGATTGTCGAGCCCGCAGTACTCGCCGCCGAACTCGAGACAACACGCGAACGCGGCCACGCGGAAGATCGCGAAGAGAATGAAGCGCAAATATTTTGCTACGGGTGTGCGATTCCGGACCCGGATGGTCGGCCGGTTGCGTGCATCAGCGTGAGTATTCCGCTGTTTCGCCGTAGCGCTACGCCGCAGGAAACCTACATTGCACCGCTGCGCGATGCGTGCCGCGCGGTTGCAGAAAGGCTCACGCCGATGTCGCGCGGTGGGGTTTAAATGCGCGACGCCTGCCGCGGAGTCGCGGAAAGACCTATGCCGATGTCGTGCGGTGGGGTTTAAATGCGTGACACCTGCCGCGGAGTCGCGGAAAGGCTTATGCCGATGTCACTCAGCGGAGCTTAAAAGTTTGAGGGAGCACTAAGATCGCGTCGTGCGACAGTGTCAGACCGGCAGGCCCAGTTCGCGCAACGCAGCCGCTGTAGTCACAGCGCTCGTGTGATGAATGGCGTGCCAGCCGAGTGCGGTTGCCGCTTCGACATTCTTCACGTTGTCGTCGATAAAAGCGAGTTCACCCGGTGCAATACCAGGCAAGCGCACTTCAATCCGCTCGCGCATCGCCGCAAAAATCGCCGGATCAGGTTTGACGAGTTTCACGCGACCGGACACGACGATATCGTGGAAACGCCGCAGCATCGGAAAGTGCTCCCACGCATACGGAAACGTCTCGTCCGACCAGTTCGTGAGCCCGTAGAGCGGCACGCCCGCGGCTTCGAGCGTCTCGACGATCGCCATCGTGTCTTCGTGCAGGCCGCCGATCATCTCGTGCCAGCGCGTGTAGAACGCACGGATCAGCGCTTCGTGTTCGGGAAACTGGCCGACCAGTTCGGCGGTGCCTTCGGCAAGCGGCTGGCCACCGTCCTGGCGAACCACCCAGTCCATCGTGCAGACGTGGGTGAGAAACCAGCGGCGCTCGGCCTCGTCCGGAATCAGCTTGCGATACAGATGCTCGGGACTCCAGTCGATCAGCACGCCGCCGAAATCGAATACGACCGCCTTGATGGTCATGCGAACTCCGCGGCAAGCACATCGGCGAGCGGGCGCACGGCGACGCGGTTGCCGGACAGCGAAGCCCGTGGCCACAGCTGATTGTAGTGATCGACGATCTGCTGCGGTGTGAGTGCAGACGTGTGCTGCGTGGTGTGCAGATCGCTGACGACCGTCGTCCGGTAGCCGAGAAACGCCGCGCGGCGCGCGGTGGCATCGATGCAGAATTCGGTCGCATAACCGCAGATCAGCAGGCTGTCGACATCGCGCCGCGCGAGCATGTCCGCGAGCGGCGTCTCGTGAAACGAATCGCCGACCGCTTTGTTAACGACAACGTCCGTATCGCTGCGCACGAACCCCGGATGCAATTGCCAGCCTTCGGTGTGCGGCTCGACTTCGTCGCCGGCTTCGCCGTCGTGCTGCACGAAGAACACCGGCGCACCGGCGGCACGCGCAGCGCCGGTCAGCCGGTTGATCTCTGCGACCACTTCGTCACCGCGATACGCTGCGTCGGGGCCGAAGAAGAAGGCCCGCTGCACATCGATGACCACAACCGCTACGCCCGCCATACCGTGTCTCCGCTGTCACATCGAAGTCAGATCAATCGTCCCGCACACGCGTTAACGCGCCATCAAACCGGCTGCGTCCGCGCCTCGAGCCACGCCTTCGCATCGCCCGATACATGCGGCGACACGCGCGCGCGCACCGTCTCGTGATAACTGTTCAACCACGCACGCTCGTCGTCGCGCAGCAGCGGCAACGCGAGGCAGCGCGTGTCGATCGGGCACAGCGTGAGCGTCTCGAACCGCAGGAAATCGCCGAACTCGGTTTGCTCCGCGGCGCGGTTCAGCACGAGATTCTCGATCCGCACGCCCCACTTGCCCGGCCGGTACAGGCCCGGCTCGATCGACGTGATCATGCCTTCTTCCATCGCGGTCCACGATTCGGCGGCGGCGTAATGCGCGATCACCTGCGGACCTTCGTGCACGTTCAGGAAGTAACCGACGCCGTGACCGGTACCGTGACCGTAATCCGCGCCTGCTTCCCAGATCGGCGCGCGTGCGATCGCGTCGAGCATCGGCGAGCGGATGCCGCGCGGAAAGCGCGCACGCGACAGCGCCATCGTGCCTTTCAGCACCGTCGTGAAGTCGTGCCGGTGTGCATCGCTGATCGTACCGATCGGCACGACGCGTGTGATGTCGGTCGTGCCGCTCAGATACTGGCCGCCCGAATCGATCAGCAGCAAACCATTGCCTTCGATCGTCGCGTGTGACGCTTCGGTCGCTCGGTAGTGCGGCATCGCACCGTTGCCGTTGAACCCCGCAATCGTCGCGAAGCTCAGCGATGTGAAGCCGGGGCGCCGTGCGCGCGCTGCGGTGAGACGTTCGTCGATGGTCAGCTCGGTGATCGTCTGATGGCCGAGCGCGCCTTCGAACCACGCGAAAAATTCGGCGAGTGCTGCACCGTCCTGCTCCATCGTTGCGCGAATGTGTTCGGCTTCGGCTTCGGTCTTGCGCGACTTGAAGAAGATCGACGGATTCACCGCCTCGATCACCTTCACCGTCGCCGGCAACGACTTCATGACGCCAAGCGTGACGCGACGCGGATCGATCAGCAGCGTGGTGCCAGCGGGCAGCGCGACGAGCGCGGGTACCGCATGCGCATACGGTTCGACGCGCACGCCGTCGCGAGCCAGCGAGGCAGCGAGCGCCTCCGGCACCTTGCCGTTCGAGACAAACAGCGTGGCGCTGTCCAGACCGATCAGTGCATGCGCAACGAATACCGGGTTATAGCTGACGTCGGCACCGCGCAGATTGAACAGCCACGCGAGATCGTCGAGCGTCGAGATGAAATGCCACTGCGCGCCCTTTTCCTGCATCGCGCGGCGCACCTGGTCGAGCTTGTCGGTACGGGTGACGCTCGCGTGCGGCGCGATGTGCTCATAGACGGCATCGACGGGCAAGGCTGGCCGCTGCGGCCAGATCGTGTCGAGCAGGTCGACGTCGGTACGCAATTGCACGCCGCGCGCGGTCAGCGCGTCGGTCAGCGCGCGCGCTGGGGCAATGCCGAGCACCGCGCCATCCACCCCAACCGCACTGCCGCTTGCCACGTTCTGCGCAAGCCATTCGAAATGCGGCGCGCTTTGCTGGCCACCCAGCATTTTCATCAATTGCACGTCGGTGCCGGCCAGTTGCGCTTCGGCCTGCGACCAGTAGCGGCTGTCGGTCCACAAGCCGGCAAAGCTGCCGGTGACCACCAGCGTGCCGGCCGATCCGGTAAAGCCGGACAGCCATTCGCGGCTCTGCCAGCGGCCCGGCAGGTATTCGGACAGATGCGGATCCGCCGACGGCACGAGGTACGCGGCCAGTCCCTCGCGAGACATCGCTGCGCGCAGGGCGGCGATCCGCTCGGGGATCGTGGAGGTTTCAGGAAGACGGGCATTCATCAGATTCACCTGCAAACATTCAGCGACGGGAGAACAAGCCGACCGTCAGGGCGACGGCGATGAACGCGAAGGCCGTGCAAAAGGGCCATTCGAGCGTGTCGCCGTCATGAAAGAGACCGGTCACATTGCCGGCCATCAGACCCAGCGCCGCGCCGGCGATACCGGCCACGACAGCGAGCCACCAGCGAGCGCGGGTTGCGCGCCGCAGGGGATGCAACCATGCACCCGCCAGACCGACTGCGGCGCCCAGCACGATAATGCCGAACCAACCCATCAGTCGACCTCGCCATGAATCAGATTAATTGTGTGGGCGAAAATCGTTTCCCCAAGGAGCATTTTTATTCCGTTTTACTGAGAACCGGCATTGCTGCCTGGGTCCGTCGACTGAGTTTACGGGGCACAATAATCTATGGCAAGCCGCGTAATCCGCATTCTGCCTACGTTTTGACCATTCGGACGGCTATGGTTCTACGAATCAGTTTCGGCCGCGCGATGCCGGAATTACGGTAAGTTGTCTGGCTTTTATTTACCGTTTATTCCGCGCACCCGTGATTTTTACACGACCGGCGCTCCGGTAACCAGTCCAGTTTGTCACTCGGCCCGCCGCGCCCGAAGCGGACTGACAAAATCGCGGCGTGGCGTAAGGTCGCGGGTGCGGCAACGCACAGATGTCCGCTCTGACCTCCCCTCATCTGCCATATTCACCGGCCAGACTGCCGTGTAACGGCCCCCTCTCCCTTGCCCGACGCCGCTTTGTCACCCCAGCCGCGGTCCCTGAAGCCGCGCCACAACCCCACGGTGCCGGCCGCCACCGGCCATACGTAATAGCCCGAATATGCCGGACGGACTGAAAGAATCGTGAAAACGCTATAATATTGGCCGCAACCATAGCCCCGCATATGCAGCTTCTAACGATCGGAATCAATCACCACACCGCACCCGTCGCCTTGCGCGAACGTGTGGCGTTTCCGCTCGAACAGATCAAGCCTGCCCTCGCGACGTTCAAGGACCTCTGGTTGGGGCGCATGGCCCCCACGGCCCCCGAAGCCGCGATCCTGTCCACCTGCAACCGCACCGAACTCTACTGCGCCACCGACGACCAGGCCGCCCGCGAAGCCGCCATCCACTGGCTGTCGAAGTACCACAACCTCCCCGTCGACGAACTCGCGCCGCACGTCTATGCGCTGCCGCAGTCGGAAGCGGTACGCCATGCGTTTCGCGTTGCGTCGGGGCTCGACTCGATGGTGCTCGGCGAAACGCAGATTCTCGGACAGATGAAAGACGCGGTGCGCACCGCATCGGAAGCCGGCGCGCTCGGGACTTACCTGAACCAGCTGTTCCAGCGCACCTTCGCGGTGGCGAAGGAAGTGCGCGGCACCACCGAAATCGGCGCGCAGTCGGTCTCGATGGCCGCCGCCGCCGTGCGGCTCGCGCAACGCATCTTCGACAAGATCGCGAACCAGCGCGTGCTGTTTATCGGCGCCGGCGAAATGATCGAACTGTGCGCGACCCACTTCGCCGCCCAGCAGCCGCGCGAACTGGTGGTCGCGAACCGTACCGCCGAACGCGGCTCGCGGCTCGCCGAACGCTTCAACGGCCGCGCCATTCCGCTTGCCGAGTTGCCCGCGCGGATGCACGAGTTCGACATCGTCGTGTCGTGCACCGCGTCGACGCTGCCGATCATCGGACTCGGCGCCGTCGAGCGCGCGGTGAAAGCGCGCCGCCACCGGCCGATCTTCATGGTCGACCTCGCGGTGCCGCGCGACATCGAACCCGAAGTCGGCAAGCTCGAAGACGTCTTCCTGTACACCGTCGACGACCTCGGCGCGATCGTCCGCGAAGGCAATGCCTCGCGCCAGGCCGCGGTCGCCCAGGCCGAAGCGATCATCGAAACGCGCGTACAGAACTTCATGCAGTGGCTCGATGCGCGCAGCATCGTGCCGGTCATTCGCCACATGCACACCCAGGCGGATGCATTGCGTCGCGCTGAAGTGGAGCGCGCGCAGAAGATGCTCGCGCGCGGCGAAGATCCCGCTGCCGTGCTGGAAGCGCTGTCGCAGGCGCTCACCAACAAGCTGATCCACGGCCCCACGCATGCGCTCAATCGCGCGAGCGGTCCGGACCGCGACGCGCTCATCGACCTGATGGGCGGCTTCTACAAACACTCCGGTTCTACGGAGCGTTAGCGGCCCTGCCGCCACCGCGCCCCGGGCCCGCTTGCCGTTTCCCCGCGAGCCCGCCTGGCGCCCGCCTCAGGGCTCGCGCCCAGTCCGATCCTTATCTACCCCGCCGTCCTTTCCGGAACACGCTCCGACCGACCGATGAAAACGAGCATGCAAAGCAAGCTCGACCAGCTCACTACCCGACTGGCCGAACTAAACGATCTGTTGAGCCGCGAAGACATCACGGCGAATCTCGACCAATACCGCAAGCTCACCCGCGAGCATGCCGAACTCGGCCCGGTCGTGGAGCAGTACGCACAGTGGCGCCACGCGGCCGGCGATGCGGCGACCGCGCAGGAATTGCTCGCCGATGCGTCGATGCGCGACTTCGCGGAAGAAGAAATCCGCGCGGCGCGCGAGCGCATGGAACAGCTCGCCGCCGAACTGCAGAAGATGCTGCTGCCGAAAGACCCGAACGACGAGCGCAACATCTTCGTCGAAATCCGCGCGGGCACGGGCGGCGACGAATCGGCGCTGTTCGCGGGCGATCTGCTGCGGATGTACCTGCGCTACGCGGAACGCAACCGCTGGCAGGTCGAGATGATGTCGGCGAGCGAATCCGATCTTGGCGGCTACAAGGAAGTGATCGTGCGGATCGCGGGCGAAGCCGCGTATTCGAAGCTCAAATTCGAATCGGGTGGTCATCGCGTGCAGCGCGTGCCGGCTACCGAAACGCAGGGCCGCATTCACACGTCTGCTTGCACCGTCGCCGTGATGCCCGAAGCGGATGAGATCGGCGAAGTCGAGATCAATCCGGCGGATTTGCGTATCGACACGTTCCGTGCGTCCGGCGCGGGCGGTCAGCACATCAACAAGACCGACTCGGCGGTGCGCGTTACCCACCTGCCGACCGGGATCGTCGTCGAGTGCCAGGACGATCGCTCGCAGCACAAGAACAAGGATCGCGCGCTGAAGGTGCTGGCCGCGCGCATCAAGGACAAGCAATCTCACGAGCAGCAGGCGAAAGAAGCCGCGACGCGCAAGAGCCTGATCGGCTCCGGCGACCGCTCGGAGCGTATCCGCACTTACAACTTTCCGCAGGGGCGGTTGACCGATCACCGGATCAACCTGACGCTGTACCGCCTCGACTCGATCATGGACGGCGATCTCGACGAACTGATCGCGGCGCTCGTCAGCGAGCATCAGGCGGAATTGCTGGCGTCGCTCGGCGACGCTGACTGACGGCAGGCTCGCATGGATACCGTCGCCGCCCTGTTGCGTGTCTCGCCGCTAGTGTCGCTCGAAGCGCGCATCCTGCTCGGGCATGTGCTCGGCTGGCGCCGTACCGAGTTGATCACGCGCAGCGACGAGCCGCTCGATGCCGCGCCTGTCGATCGTTTCCGCGCGCTCGAAGCACGCCGTGTGGCGGGCGAGCCGGTGGCGCAACTGATCGGCTCGCGGGAATTCTTCGGGCTCGACTTCGAGGTCACACCGGACGTGCTGATTCCGCGGCCTGAAACCGAACTGCTGGTTGAAACGGCGCTGGCGGCACTCGTTGGGCGCCGTGCGCCGCATGTCCTCGATCTGGGCACCGGCACCGGCGCGATTGCGGTCGCGATTGCCTCCGAGCGGCCCGATGCGCGCATCTGGGCGACCGACCGCTCGGCCGAAGCGCTCGGCGTCGCGGCGCGCAACGCCGCTCGATTGCTCGATCCGGCGCGTCCCGGCGGACCGCTGCAATTCGCACACGGCGACTGGTACGCAGCACTCGATACTGCGCTGCAGTTCGACCTCATCGTCAGCAATCCGCCGTATATCGCCAGCGACGACCCTCATCTGAGCCAGGGCGATCTGCGCTTCGAACCGCGCAGCGCGTTGACCGACGAGGCCGACGGCCTGGCGGCGATCCGCACGATCGTCGCGGGCGCCCCGCGCCACCTCGTGCCCGGCGGCGCGCTCTGGATCGAGCACGGCTACGACCAGGCAGCCGCCGTACGCGCACTGCTCACGGAGCGCGGTTTTCTCGCCGCCAGTTCGGCCCGCGATCTTGCCGGCATCCAGCGTATCAGCGGCGCCCAGATGCCCGGCTGAGGCGCGCGAGGCCGCCCTACGCGAAATCCGCTATCATTTCAACCTATCCCCACATCACTCTGGAACCGCAAGGTCAGCCTCATGGACACGCAACAACGCATCAAGCAAATCGTCGACGAAAACACCGTCGTGCTCTTCATGAAGGGCACCTCGCAATTCCCGATGTGCGGTTTTTCGGGCCGCGCCATCCAGATCCTGAAGGCGTGCGGCGTCGACGAACTGAAGACCGTCAACGTCCTCGAGGACGACGGCATCCGTCAGGGCATCAAGGAATTCTCGAACTGGCCGACCATCCCGCAGCTGTACGTGAAGGGTGAGTTCGTCGGCGGCTCGGACATCATGATGGAGATGTATCAGTCGGGCGAGCTGCAGCAGCTCTTCGCTGCCGCCTGAGCGGCATCCCCGTCAACTGCTCGTCCGTACGATAGTGCCGCCCTCCCTCGACCCACGCGCGGCGGCACCGCACCGGCTGATCGTCGCGATCACCGGCGCGACCGGTGCTGTGTACGGCATCCGGCTGCTTGAAACGCTGCGGCGGCTGGGCGGCGTCGAATCCCATCTGCTGATCTCCAGCGCCGGCTGGCTCAACATCCGGCACGAACTCCAGCTGTCGAAAGAAGACATTCATCCGCTCGCCGATGTGGTCCATTCGGTGCGCGATGTCGGCGCAACCATTGCATCAGGGTCCTTCCGAACCGACGGCATGATCGTCGCGCCGTGTTCGATGAAAACCCTCGCGAGTATCGCGCATGGGCTCTCCGACAACCTGATCACGCGCGCAGCCGACGTCACGCTGAAGGAGCGGCGCCGGCTGGTGCTGATGGTGCGCGAGACGCCGCTCAATCTTGCGCATTTGCGCAACATGACGGCCGTGACCGAAATGGGCGGCGTGATTTTTCCGCCGTTGCCGGCGTTCTACAACGCACCGGCATCGATCGATGAAATGGTCGATCACACGGTGGCGCGCGTGCTCGATCTGTTCGCACTCGGTGGGCCGGGTCTCGCTCCGGTCTGGGGCGGGCTGCGTAGTACCGAAGAGTGATCTGCGGCGTTTGCACCGGCCTGGGTTCAGTGGGGTCGCGCAGGCCACTCCGCGCCAGGTCGATTAGCAACAACCGCGACGCAGTTAAATCCGCGCCCGCGTGTTTATCCACGGCTGGTTCGCCTCTATATTCAACGCAACGAAACCTTCCAGCCGCTTTTGCCGCGGCCTCGCTGCGATGACCCGTCTACCTGCTCTTTTCCTCTCGCACGGTGCGCCAACCCTGCCGATCGATCCGTCCATGCCGTCTGGCGAATTCGCGGCGTTGTCGACCCAGTTGCCGCGTCCCGACGCGATCCTGATGCTCTCCGCCCACTGGGGCACGGCGGCGCCGGTGGCCAGCACGGCGCAACAACCCGAGACGATCCACGACTTCTACGGCTTTCCGCGCGCGCTCTACGAGATCCGTTATCCGGCACCCGGTGCACCCGACGTGGCACGCCGCGCCGCCGCTCAGTTGAGCGAGCAGGGCCTGCTCGCGACGACGCAGTCGCACGGGCTCGATCACGGCGCGTGGGTGCCGATGCTGCTGATGTTCCCCGCCGCCGACATCCCCGTCGCCCAGCTGTCGATCCAGCCTCACATGGACGCCGCGCATCACTTCCGTGTAGGCCGGGCATTGCGCGCGCTGAAGGATGACGGCGTGATGGTGATCGGCTCCGGCCAGATCACGCACAACCTGCGCAGCGCGGATTTCTCGGCGGGCCCGGACGACGCCGATCCACGTGTCGCCGAATTCACCGACTGGTTCGAAGAGCGGCTGGCCGCGCGCGATATCGATGCGTTGCTCGACTATCGCAGCCGCGCGCCGCACGCGGTATTGATGCATCCCACCGACGAGCACCTGCTGCCGGTATTCGCCGCCCTGGGCGCCGCGGACGACGATTACACGCTATCGGTCCAGTCGCTGGGCACGTACCAGCGCACCCTGGCGATGACGAACTACGTATTCGGCAACGCATAACAGCAGCGCCGTAACCACAAACGACAAGGCCCGCCTTGACCTGAATCAGTCAAGGCGGGCCTTGTCGTTTACCGCGTCTGTTGTACTACGCGGTCTGCCACCATTCAGGCGCGCAGACCGTGCATGCGATACCTCAAGCGCCGATCCCTTCGAGAATCTCGTCCGGGTTCTCACGCTCGTTGAGGTAGTCGGTGCGATAGCCGGTATGCACACCCCAGTAATAGAAGATCAGCGAGCAGATGATCACGACGAGCATGTCCCAGCCGTACGGCAGGATGTTGTGACCGCCAAACTGCTTGCTGCCGATCAGCGACAGGATCGCCATCACCGGCAGATACGCGACGAGCCACCACGCCGCCTTCAGATCGCGGCCCCAGCCGGCGAAGCCCGCCTTCGTCTGGTAGTAGAAGTACACCGGCAGCGCGACGATCATCAGCAGGATGATCTCGCCGGTCAGCGGCCATTTCGCCCAGAACAGGATCAGCGATGCGCAAACGAATGCGAACGGCGCGATCACCTTCATGCCCGGAATGTGCAGCGGCCGGTCGAGATCGGTTGCCGCACGGCGCAGCGACATCAGGCTGATCGGGCCCGTCAGGTACGAGATCACCGTCGCCACCGAAATCACCGCCGCCAGCGAACTCCAGCCGCGGAAGAAGAACAGGAAGATGAACGACACGAGCAGGTTGAACCACATCGCCTGACGCGGCACGCCATAGAGCGGATGCACGTTGCCGAACATCTTGGGCATCGTGTTGTTGCGCTCCATCGCGTAGATCATTCGGGTCGTCGTCGCCATGTACGTCGTGCCGGTGCCGCTCGGGCTAACGAATGCATCGACGTACAGCAGGATGGCGAGCCAGTTCAGGTTCAGCGCGAGCGCGAGTTCGGCGAACGGCGAGGCGAAGTTGAAATGGCTCCAGCCCTTCAGCACATCGGTCGGATTCACCGCGCCGATGTAGGCGATCTGCAGCAGCACATAGATCACGAGCGCCAGCAGGATCGAACCGATCACCGCGAACGGCACGCTCTTCGCCGGATTGCGCGCTTCGCCCGCCAGGTTGATCGGGCTCTGGAAACCGTTGAACGCGAATACGATGCCGCTCGTCGCGACCGCGGTAAACACCGCCGACCAGCCGTACGGAGCAAACGTGCTGGCTTCACCGAAGTTCTCGTGGTGAAAGCCCGTCAGCATCAGGCCCAGGATCGTGGCGCCGGGAATCAGGAACTTGAAGACCGTGATCGCCGAATTAGCCCGGGCGAACAGCTTGACGCCCCAGTAATTCAGCAGGAAGTAGATGATCACGAGCACTGCGGAAAGCAGTAACCCTAACGTGGTTAGCGACCCGTTGACGAATAGATCATGCGCCCACTGGTATGGCCAGGTACTCATGTACTGGATCGATGCTTCGGCTTCGATCGGAATCACCGAGACGATGGCGATCCAGTTGGCCCATGCGCTGATAAAACCGACCAGCGCGCCGTGCGAGTAGCGCGCGTAGCGCACCATGCCGCCCGACTCAGGAAACATCGCACCCAGTTCGGCATAGGTGAGCGCAATAGCGAGAATCACGACCGCA
This sequence comes from Paraburkholderia sp. CHISQ3, assembly GCF_030464945.1. Classification (NCBI taxonomy): domain Bacteria; kingdom Pseudomonadati; phylum Pseudomonadota; class Betaproteobacteria; order Burkholderiales; family Burkholderiaceae; genus Paraburkholderia; species Paraburkholderia sp. CHISQ3. The sequence goes on along the minus strand of NZ_JALPRG010000016.1, from coordinate 107,494 downwards.
CCGATGATCCATGCACAAATCGACGCCGGCCCGGCAATTTTTGCCGCCTTCCACGCGCCGAAGAGCCAGCCCGAACCGATGATCGAACCGAGGCCGGTCAGCATCAGCGCCACCGGCCCGATGTTCCGTTGAATAGAACTTTTCACGTCTTCTCCTGTGTTCGAGAGCCTGCCGGTCTCTATCGTATCGCCGCGGCGCCCTGCAAAAAGAGCTGTTGAAGCGGGATTTGTTCTTAACGGCGACCGACCGCCGTGCGTGGTGTGCGAACCCGGGGCCGGGCGCAACCATCACGCGGCGCGTAGTTTAACGGTTGCCCTGGATCATTGCAGTGAAAATGCGGGTTGTCCCTGGAAAAAATCCCGAAGAATAGAAAGCTTTGTAAGCAATACTTGGGCCAGGTGCCAAAAACCTTGCGCCGCCGTGGGTTTCGATTGACCTTCTCTCGAAATGTCCGTATAACGGACGGGCAGGATTTCAAGCGGCGAGTGAATTGGTCTTTCGTAGTTCGCCCATCAACGGTACTCCGGTTGGTCCCATTACCCCCTTCCTTGATTTTCATGCACCCCACGGGCTTCGGCCTTATTCATCATCTTTAGGAACAAGTAATATGGAAACCGGTACCGTCAAGTGGTTCAATGACGCAAAGGGCTTTGGCTTCATCACTCCCGACGGCGGCGGCGAAGATCTGTTCGCGCATTTCTCGGAAATCCGCACGGAAGGCTTCAAGACGCTGCAAGAAAACCAAAAAGTGTCTTTCGAAGTGAAGACCGGCCCGAAGGGCAAGCAAGCTGCGAACATCAAGCCGGTGTAAGCTGCACGCTTCCTTTTCTGGACGCACAAAACCCCGCCTTGGCGGGGTTTTTTGTTTTTAGCGCGGGGTTTTATTTCAAACGAATAGACGTTGCGCGTGAATGCCGAGCCCGGTCGCGACGCTCGCGAGGCGATCGCCGAACACCGGCTGTGCATCCGGAAATGCGGCTGCCAGCGCGCCCGACAAGAACCGCAGTCCCGTCGATCCACCGGTGAAGTAGACCGCCGTCACATCGCGTGGGGCGATGCCTGCGGCCTGCACGGTATCGCGTGCGGCGAGGACGATGCGCCGCGTCTCTTCCAGTCCCGCCTCGACGAGTTGGGCTTCGTCGAATGCAAGCCGCAGATCGTCCTCCACTTCATCGAGGTCGATCACCGTCTCGCCGCCCGCCGCCACGCCGATCTTCGCTTCTTCCGCATGGGCCGCCAGCGCGTGTCCAAGGTGCCGCTCGACGACCCGCATCAGCCGGTCGTGATGCCGCAGATCCGGATACAGGTGCCGCATCAGCGACAGTTCGCTCACTCGCTTGGGCGAATAGACGGTGTTGATCAGATGCCACGTAGCCAGATCGAAATACACGCGGTTCGGGATCTCGCGACCTTCGGGGTCGAACGTCTGATAGCCGAGTTCGCGCAGGATCGTCGCGAGTTCGACGCGGCGGTCGAAATCGGTCCCGGCCACGTGCACGCCGTGATGCGCGAGCACGTCGTCTTTCCGTTCGAGCCGATGCATGCGCTGCGGCCCGACGCGCACCAGTGAGAAGTCCGACGTACCGCCGCCGATATCGGCCACGAGCACGAGCCCTTCCGCCTCGAGATGCGACTCGTAGTCGAATGCGGCGGCGATCGGTTCGTACTGGAAGTGGATCTCGCGCAAGCCGACCGAGCGCGCCGCCGCCTCGAGCTGCTGCTGCGCAAGCTGGTCGGCGCGGGGATCGTCGTCGACGAAAAACACCGGCCGGCCGAGCACCGCACGATGAATCGGCGCGCCAGCGGCCGCTTCCGCAGAGCGCTTCAGATGCTCGACGAACAGCGCGATCACATCGGTATAGCGGATCGCGGACCCGTCGCCGAGATCGGTGGTGGTTTCTGCCAGCGATGACCCAAGGATGCTCTTCATCGAGCGCATCAAACGCCCGTCGAAGCCGTCGATATACGCCTCCAGCGCCGCGCGGCCGAACTCGCGGGTATTCTCGTCGACATTGAAGAACACGGCGGTGGGCAGCGTCGTGTGGTCACGCTCGACGGGCGCGAGGCGCATCGCCCCAGCGGCGTCAGGCAACGCGACCGCCGAATTCGACGTGCCGAAGTCAATCGCACAATAAGTCATCGCAGGGAGTCGCCGCTCGCGGCGGGCGCTGACAGAAAGAGAGGACGGGCTTTTTATCACGAAGCGCCGCGCACGGCAACCGGTGCGCGGAACGGAAATTGCTCGCGATAGGCGGTTATACCATCCAATCACGCCACGCCAGGAGACAAGCCGAAATGACCGGGCCGTCCACCGCCGTACCGCGCGATACATCGCCCGCGATCGTCGTCACCGACCTGCCTGCGCGGCTCGACCGCCTGCCGTGGGGTCGTTTCCACTCGCTGATCGTCGCGGCGCTCGGGATCACCTGGCTGCTGGACGGGCTCGAAGTGACGCTGGCGGGCGCCGTCGCGAGCGCGCTCAAGACGAGTCCGGCGCTGCATTTTTCCAACGCGGACGTCGGGCTGACAGGCAGTGCCTACATTGCGGGCGCGGTGCTTGGGGCGCTCGGTTTCGGCTGGCTCACCGACCGGCTCGGTCGGCGCAAGCTGTTCTTCATTACGCTCACGCTCTACCTCGCCGCGACCGCGGCCACCGCGCTGTCGTGGAATCTCGCGAGTTTCATCGTGTTCCGCTTCCTGACCGGTGCCGGTATCGGCGGTGAATATACGGCGATCAACTCGACGATCCAGGAGTTCATGCCGGCGCGCGTGCGCGGCTGGACCGATCTCGCGATCAACGGGACGTTCTGGGTCGGCGCGGGGCTCGGCGCGACGGGCTCGCTGGTGCTGCTCGATCCGGGCCTGCTGCCGGCGGACTGGGGCTGGCGCGCGTGCTTCCTGATCGGCGCGGTGCTCGCCCTCGCCATCCTGCCGATGCGCGCATGGGTACCGGAAAGTCCGCGCTGGCTGCTGACACACGGCGAAGCCGACGAGGCACGCACGATCGTCGAGGGTATCGAAGCGCGTTTTCACCACAACGGCGCCACGCTGCCACCCGTCGATACAACCGCGAGCCCGCTGCGGTTGCGCGTGCGCAAACACACGGCGCTCAGCGAAGTATTCGATACGCTGTTCAGGCTGCATCGACGGCGCTCGCTAGTGGGCCTCTCGCTAATGACAGCGCAGGCGTTCTTCTACAACGCGATCTTCTTCACCTACGCACTGGTGCTCAGCGATTTCTATCACGTGCCAGGCGACCACATCGGCTGGTACCTGCTGCCGTTCGCGCTCGGCAACTTTCTCGGACCGCTCGTGCTTGGCCGGCTGTTCGATGTGATCGGCCGCCGCGTGATGATCGCGACGACCTATGCGCTATCCGGCATCCTGCTGGCACTGAGCGGCTATCTGTTCGAACAGCAGTGGCTTACCGTGACGACACAGACGCTGGCGTGGATGACGATCTTCTTCTTTGCCTCGGCGGCGGCGAGTTCTGCATATCTGACGGTGAGCGAATCGTTTCCGCTCGAAATCCGCGCGCTTGCGATCGCGGTGTTCTATGCATTTGGCACCGCGCTCGGAGGCATTGCAGGACCGGCGCTGTTCGGCCGGTTGATCGACACGCAGCAGCGCAGTGAAGTCTTCGCGGGTTATCTGCTCGGCTCGGCGCTCATGCTCGTTGCGGCGGTAATCGCGGGGATCTGGGGTGTCGATGCGGAAAGGAAATCGCTGGAGAGTGTGGCGACACCGCTGTCGGCGGTTGCCAATGACGATTGAGGCTGTTGTGCAATCGACGCCATAAACAAAAACGCGCGGCAAAAGCCGCGCGCCACATGTTGCCCTACCGCGTACTCAAGCTGCCACGAAAGGCTTCTTCCACGCACCGGCAAAGGCAATTTCGCCGAGCGGCGAACGCGTACGCCCGGCCTTCTCGCGGTCACGCAACGCCGGGTCGAGTTTCGCCGCATCGCCATAGTGTCCGAGCGAGATCATCGCGATCACTTCGACATCGTCCGGAATCGCAAACGCGCTGCGGAATGCATTGATATCGACGCCAGCCATCTGATGTGCAGCGAGGCCGAGCGCATGAGCCTGCAGCACCAGCGCCATCGCGGCTGCACCCGCATCGTAGGGTGCGCAACGATTGACTTCACCCTTGCTCGTCAGTGTTTGCGTGGTCACGGCGATCAACACCGGCACCGATCCATTCCAGCCTTGATTGAACGGCACGAGCGTTGCGAAGGCGCGCTTGAATGATGCTTCGTCTGTGCTGCGATCGAATACAAGGAAACGCCACGGCTGTGCGTTGAAGGACGACGGCGCCCAGCGCGCGGCCTCGAGAACCGAATGCAAGTGCTCGCGGCTCACCGGCTCATTCGAAAAGGCCCGCGGGCTCCAGCGCCCGGCGAGCAACTCGTGAATGGAAACGTCGGTCGGTGCGTGTTTGGTGGTCATGCGCTTCTCTCAGTCGAGGTTATATGTCGACGGGCGAACGCCCGGGGGCACATAGCATAACCCGGGCATCGCAAAACGCGCTTGAGCGCTCGCGCGTCCAATGGGACGGACATCGTCGATGACGATGCGAATGCACTCGGTGTGAATGCACTCGATACGAACGCACTCAGGCTGCCTGTGCCGCGACCGGCCGGTCGCGCCGGTTGATGCGCAACACCAGCACCGATGCGACGAGACACAAGCCGCCCGAAATCATCGATGCAACAGTGTAGGTGCCGAGGCTCGAGCGCAGCATGCCCGCGCCCAGTGCCGCAAATGCCGCGCCGAGTTGATGGCCCGCGACGATCCAGCCGAACACGACCGGCGCGGCTTCCTTGCCGTAGACGTCGGTGGCAAGGCGCACGGTCGGCGGTACGGTGGCGATCCAGTCGAGCCCGTAGAACAGCGCGAAGATCGGCAGGCCGTAGAAGTCGATGCCGAATGCGTGCGGCAAGTACATCAGCGACAGGCCGCGCAACCCGTAGTACCAGAACAGCAACACGCGACTGTTGAAGCGGTCCGACAGCCAGCCCGACAGCGTCGTGCCGAACAGATCGAAGATACCCATCGCGGCGAGCAGCGATGCGCCCTGCACTTCGGTCATGCCGTAGTCGCCGCACATCGCGATCAGGTGGGTGCCGATATAGCCGTTGGTGCTCGCGCCGCAGATAAAGAAGCTAAAGAAGAGCAACCAGAAATCGCGTGTCTTGCTTGCCGACGCAAGCGTACCGAATGCAATCTGCAACGGATTCTTCGTCTCGATGCGGGTGGCCACCACCGCGCCAGGCGCTTCGCCGTACGGGCGCTGTGAGACGCTGTCGGGCCGCTCAGGCAGCAGGAACGCGACGAGCGGCAGGACAACCGCGGCGGCCCCCGCGACGACCCACACGACCTGACGCCAGCCGTGATGCTCCGCGATCGATGCGAGCAGCGGCAGGAACACGAGCTGGCCGGTTGCCGAACTGGCGGTCAGGATGCCCATCACGAGACCGCGATGGGTCGTGAACCAGCGGTTCACCACGGTTGCCGACAACGACAGCGCCGCGACACCCGTTGCGCCGCCCACCATCACGCCCCAGATCAGGATCATCTGCCAGGGTGCCGTCATCAGCGACGACAGTGCCACGCCGGCGGCCATCGTCGAAAGCGCCACCAGCACGGTGGGTCGTATGCCGAAGCGCTGCATCGCCGCGGCTGCGAACGGCCCCATCAAGCCATAGAGCGCGATGTTGACCGAGATCGCCAGCGAGATCGTCGCACGGCTCCAGCCGAACTGATGTTCGAGCGGCACCATCATCACGCTCGGCGTGGCGCGCGTGCCGGCGGCGGCCAGCAACACCAGAAACACGACGGCAACCGTGAGCCACCCGTAATGGAAACGCCCGCCGATTCTTCTTGCTGCCCAGTTCATCGGTTCTCCAGTCGGCCTGCTTCCGCTATAGGCGGGACGCCGCTTTCAATGAGTGCCGGATTGTTACCGATCCGGTAAAGGACTTGTGACCGATCTGTCACAATGGAGTTGCGATCTTAGTGACTGGTCGGTAACATGTCAAGCCATTGATGAACCGAAGGTGGAATGCCATGACCGATAGCACGACCGTCAAGCCCGAAGCGGTTCGCCGCAGCCGTACGCAGATGGCCGGCGCCGAGGCGCAGGAACATCTGTTAAATGCGGCCGAGGAGCTTTTTTATCGGGAAGGCGTGCGGGCCGTCGGCGTCGACGCGGTGGTCGAACTGGCGGGCGTCAACAAGATGAGCCTGTACCGGCAGTTTTCGTCGAAGGACGATCTGGTCGTCGCTTACCTCGAGCGGTCGGATGAAGGGTTCTTCCGGCGCTTCGAACAGAGTGTCGCCCGCCATCCTGGCGAGCCCGCAAAGCAACTCGTGCAGTACTTCGAGGATCTTTCGGGACGTGCATCCGTGGATGACTATCGCGGCTGCCCGTTCGTCAACGTATCGACGGAATTCCCGGATGCATCGCACCCGGCGCGACTCTGCGTCCTGCGTAACAAAACGAAGCTGATGGCGCGGCTGAATGAACTCGCGAGCGAAGCCGGCGCGGACGATCCCGCGGCGCTCGCCGATGCGCTTGGGTTGTTGATCGAGGGAATCTATGCGGCGAGCCAGACCTACGGTCCGGGTTGTGGACCGATACGCACGGCGCCGCGCGTGGCGGCACTGTTGATCGCCGCGGCTTGCGCGGGGACACCAGCCGCATCGTTCTCGTCGCCGTCGCAATCGAAACCGCGGCCGTGACGATGGCGTCGTCTCTCTCGCACGACGACGTGCTGGCCGCTACCCGCCACTGGCTCACGCGTGCGGTGATCGGCCTGAACCTGTGTCCGTTCGCCAAGGCCGTGCATGTGAAGCAGCAGATCCGCTACGCGATCAGCGAAGCCACGAACCTTGAAGGCGTGCTGAGCGATCTCGAAGCGGAGTTGCAAATCCTCACCGCCGCCGATCCCGCCACAATCGACACAACGCTGCTGATCCTCCCGCACGCGCTCGCCGATTTCACCGACTACAACGACTGCCTGTTCTTCGCGGACCGGCTGTTGCGGCAGTTGCGCCTCGAAGGCGAACTGCAGATTGCGAGCTTTCATCCGCGGTATCAGTTCGAAGGTAGCGAAGCGGACGATATCGAGAACTACACGAACCGCGCGCCGTATCCGATCCTGCATCTGCTGCGCGAGGCGAGCATCGAGCGTGCAGTCGATGCGTTTCCCGACGCCGCCGATATCTACGAACGCAATCAGGAAACGCTCCGGCGCCTGGGTCACGCGGGCTGGCTCGACTGGATGAATGAACCCGCGCAGGACTAAGGCTGCGCCAGCCCGCACAACGAAGCTCAGGCCGGCGCGAAAAACCGCTCGCGCATCTCGGCGATACCCAGCGTATCCATCACTTCATTGAGCCGCTCCGCCGGACGGCGCCGCGGCAAGTCCTTGTACTGGGCGATGATCAGCTCGTTTTTCATCGAGTGTTCCCAGCCGACCAGTTCGGTCACGCTCACCTGGTACCCGTGCGCCTCCAGCTGCAGACAGCGCAGCACGTTGGTGATCTGACTGCCGAATTCGCGCGTGTGCAGCGGATGGCGCCACATCTCCGCGAGCGCCTGCCCAAGCGACTTCCCCTTGTTGCGCCGTAGAACGCCGGCCACTTCGGCCTGACAGCACGGCACCACGACGATGTACTTCGCCTGCTTCCGCAGCGCGAAGCGGATGGCGTCGTCGGTGGCGGTGTCGCAGGCGTGCAGCGCGGTGACGATGTCGATCGAAGGCGGCAGGCGGTCCGACACGATCGAGTCCGCCACCGACAGATTCAGGAACGACATCCCGCCGAAGCCCAGCCGCGTCGCCAGCTCCTGCGATTTCACCACCAGTTCTTCGCGCGTCTCGATGCCGTAGATGTGCGACCCGTCGTGCTGTTCCTTGAAGAACAGGTCGTAGAGGATAAAGCCGAGATACGACTTGCCCGCGCCGTGGTCGACGAGCGTCATGTCGCCCTGCGCTGCTTTCAATTCTTTCAGCAACGGCTCGATGAACTGGAACAGGTGATAGACCTGCTTCAGCTTGCGACGGCTGTCCTGATTCATCTTGCCGTCGCGCGTCAGGATATGCAGCTCCTTCAGCAGTTCGACGGACTGGTTGGGACGGATTTCGTGAGTTTTGCCGGACATCGATTGAAACCGCCGCCGATTGCATCGCGAACGTGCGACAGGCGACGGAAAAAGAGAAAAGTTGCTGCCAGTTTACCGAAAGCGCGAGCGAGCGAGTTTTTTACCGGCACTTTTACCGGCACAACCGGCCGCAGACGCAGCAACCTGGAATACTTCCTGCTCTTGATTACGCCAGGCGCGGCGCGGGGCAATCGCCGCGCTGTCATGCCGAATGCCGGGCTGCCTGTCGAGCCCGGCAGAACAACAAGGACAGGCTGCCGGACACCGCTTTCGATCGTGCGGACCGTCAAGCGTGTGGGAGGTCGGACCCGGAACACGGGCTCGAACGTTACGTAACCTGCAGTGCGCCGCGATCTCAACCGGAAGCGCGCTCAGACGATGAAGAGGCGGCAATGGACGCGATACCCAACGGAAGCGCAGAGCAGAAGTTTCAGGAACTGCTTGCGAAGCTGACGGCGACGCCAGCATGGACGGAGAAGCAGCAACTCGAACTGGAAATGGCACGCGACATTTCCACCGAGATGTTGCGGCTCGCCGAGGCGATGCGCGATGGAAGCGTCGACCTCGAAAGCTCGTTGACGCTGCTCAAGTACGCGAAGGTGCTCGACTTCGTGATGACGACGCTCGCCTCGCGGCGTGATATCAAGCCGCAGACCTTGCGGGTGATTTTCAAGCTGGCGGGGTTGAAGGTTGATGAGGCTTATCCGGGGTAGCTGGTTCGCGGGCTGACTGCGCGCCAGGTGCGCGGATGGGCGCGTGGTTGTGCCCAGTGACGCAGTTGTCTCATGTACTGCGCGTGTGACACCTTTAGGTGACGCTGCACGGCGGCTTGCGCCCGCACGCCGCTCCACATCCTCTCGTCGCCAACGCGGCGCGCTGTAGCCCCCTCCCAATTGCCTGTTCACAGCCCCCATGATTGCGGGAAACTCCGAAGTCGGCATCCGCTATGATGCGTGAATCCGTATCGACATCAAGGAGAGCCGCTCGACATGAAAACGACGTGCAAGGGCGGCCTCCTTGCCAACGTCGATGGCTCCAGCAACAGAAACATGCTCAAGGTGGCGGACCATGACTCCTGACGTCAACGTCTTCTTCACCGCATCGAGGTCCGATTAGGCACACCACCGTGTCGCGCGCGGCCTGAGACCACTGTCGCCTGAACGCAGCGCACTAGCCCCAAAGCAGTTCCGCCACCAGAGCGGAACGCACAGGACAGACCGCCCGCCTGCCTGGCATCGCAGCGGACGGCACGATCCATACAATCGATGCCGCCACTGGAGGAGACGTAGCATGAGGAAAATGCGCTGGGTGGTGATCCTGTTCTGCTTCCTCGCGATCGCGGTGAACTACATCGATCGCGCGAATCTCGCTGTCGCGGCACCGCAGATCGAAAAAGCACTCGGCATTGGCCCCGCCGAGATGGGCCTGATCCTGAGCGGCTTCTTCTGGACCTACGCACTGATGCAGATGCCGTTCGGCTGGTTCATCGACCGGGTCGGCGCACGCATCGCGTTGCCGCTCGCGGTGGGCTGGTGGTCGCTCTTCACCGCCGCAACCGCGGCGACCTCGAGCGTGGCGGGGATGTTCGGCTGCCGGCTGATGCTCGGCATCGGCGAAGCGGGCGCCTATCCATCGTGTGCGAAGCTCGTCAGCCAGTGGTTCAAGCCGGCGCAGCGCGCGCTCGCGACCAGCATCTTCGATAGCGGTTCGCGAGTCGGCTCCGCGCTGTCGATTCCCGTCGTCGCGCTGATCATCGGTACGCTTGGATGGAAGGCTTCGTTTGTGATCACCGGGTTGATCGGCGCGGTGTGGATGCTCGGCTGGTTTGCGATCTATCGCAGCCCAGCGCACGGCGACATGACCGGCGAGAAAGACATCGTGCCGCAGCCGCACGTACGCAGCGCCGGCGATGCGACGTGGGCCTCGCTGTTCCGCCATCGCACGATGTGGGGAATGATGATCGGCTTCTTCTGCCTGAACTTCGTCATCTACTTCTTCATCACGTGGTTTCCGAGCTATCTCGTGCAGACGCGTGGCTTCTCGCTGAAATCGCTCGGCACGCTCGGCATGGTCCCGGCGCTGATCTCGATCCCGGGCGGCTGGCTCGGTGGCTACATCTCCGATGCGCTCTATCGACGCGGCTGGAGTCTCACCGCCTCGCGCAAGACGTGCATGGTGGGCGGCATGCTGATGTCGTCGGTGATCACGCTGTCCGCGTTCACGTCGAACATCTACCTGATGCTCGGGTTCTTCGGCATCGCGTACGGCAGCCTCGCGTTTGCCGCCGCCAGCATCTGGTCGCTGCCCGCCGATGTCGCGCCTTCGCCGCGCCACGTCGCTTCGATCAGCGGTATCCAGAACTTCGCGTCCAACCTGGCGGGCATCGTCATCACGACGTTCACTGGCGTGATGGTCGCGATGACGAAAGGCTCGTTCACGATTCCACTGATCGTCGCGGGCGGCTTCTGCTTTCTCGGCGCGTTCAGCTATCTGGTGATCGTCGGACGGATCGAGCCGTTGTCTGGCGACTCCGCGCATCGCGATGATCCGGAGCCGGTGCGCTCGCCGGTCTGACCGCTCTAACGGACGCGCTCATTTTTGCATTCGAGGAACCCATGTCGACTCTCACCGCCGCTCACGCCGTGATCCGGCTGCATCCCAACGACGACGTCGTGATCGCCACGCGTCAGCTCGTCTCCGGTACGGCGATCGAGTCCGAACGCGTTGTCGTCGCGGGATTGATCCCGCCAGGGCACAAGCTCGCAACGCGCGCGATCGCAAAAGGCGAGCCGGTCAAGCGCTACAACCAGATCATCGGTGTGGCACGCGATGCCATCGCGCCGGGCCAGCATGTGCACGTCCATAACCTGAGCATGGCCGAGTTCGCACGCGAGCATGCGTTCGGTATCGACTTGCATCCGACGGCATACGTCGCGCAGCCCGCGCATTTCATGGGCATCCGCCGACCGGCTGCCGCGAAGAACGGTGAGCGCATCGCCACGCGCAACTACATCGGCGTGTTGACGAGCGTGAACTGCTCGGCCACGGTTGCGCGCGCGATCGCCGATCACTTCCGCCGCGATGTGCACCCCGAGGCGCTGGCCGACTACCCGAACGTCGATGGCGTGATCGCGCTCACGCACGGCCTCGGTTGCGGAATCGATCTGCACGGCGAAGGCCTCGCGATCCTGCGCCGCACGCTGGCCGGTTACGCCGCCCATCCGAATTTCGCGTCGGTGCTGTTCGTCGGTCTCGGTTGCGAAACCAATCAGATCGGCGGTGTACTCGAAGCGGGTGGATTCGGCGACGATCCAAAGCGACTGCGCAGCTTCACGATTCAGGACAGCGGCGGTACGCGCAAAACGATCGAGCACGGCATCGCGACGGTCCGAGAAATGCTCGCCGATGCAAACCGCGTGCGCCGTGAGCCAGTGCCTGCGTCGCATCTGATGGTCGGTTTGCAATGCGGCGGCTCCGACGGTTACTCGGGTATTTCGGCCAATCCGGCGCTCGGCGCGGCAGTCGATAGGCTCGTGCGACACGGCGGTACGGCGATCCTGTCGGAAACACCGGAAATCTACGGCGCGGAACATCTGCTGACGCGCCGTGCAGTAAATCGCGAGGTCGGCGAGAAGCTGCTTGCGCGCATTGCGTGGTGGCAGGACTACTGCGCACGCAACGGCGCGGCGCTCGATAACAATCCGTCGGCCGGCAATAAAGCGGGCGGTCTGACGACGATCCTCGAGAAATCGCTCGGCGCGGTCGCGAAAGGCGGTACGACGAATCTCGTCGACGTCTACGAATACGCACAGCCGATCGACGCGAAAGGCTTCGTTTTCATGGATTCGCCCGGCTACGATCCGATGTCGGCGACCGGCCAGGTGGCTTCGGGTGCGAACCTGATCTGCTTCACGACCGGTCGCGGCTCGGCTTACGGCTGTGCGCCATCGCCTTCGCTGAAACTCGCAACCAATACGGCGTTGTGGGAGCGGCAGCAGGACGATATCGACATCAATTGCGGTGGGGTGATCGACGGCACGGCGAACATCGATGAACTCGGCGAGGCGATCTTCCGGATGATGCTCGATTGCGCATCGGGTACGCGCTCGAAGAGCGAGCTGCATGGCTATGGGCAAAGCGAATTCGTGCCGTGGCAGGTGGGTGTGATTACCTGACGCGGTAGCACATACAACGGTTCGTTGACGAAGCGCTGTATCGCAAGGTTTGCGGTGCACCGGTATGGGTGTGACAATGGCGAACCGCGGCGAGCCTTGGCGCCCACCGCGCACGCTGCCCGCCGCCGCTTTCCTTCCCTCCCCTCGATACCGCCCATGCCCGCTCCCCACGATTCCACTTCTGTTGCCATCATCGGCGCTGGCCCGGCCGGTCTCATGGCCGCCGAAGCGCTGAGCCGCGAGCACGTGCAGGTCGACGTGTATGACGCGATGCCATCGGCGGGACGCAAATTCCTGATGGCCGGCAAGGGCGGCATGAACATCACGCACTCGGAGCCGTTGGAACGCTTCGTCGAGCGTTACGGTGCACGACGCGCACAGATCGCGCCGCTGCTCGACCGCTTCGGTCCCGATGCGCTGCGTGCGTGGCTCTACGATCTCGGCGTGGGGACCTTCGTCGGAAGTTCGGGCCGCGTATTCCCCACCGATATGAAAGCCGCGCCGATGCTGCGTGCCTGGCTGCATAGGTTGAAGGAACGCGGCGTGCGTTTTCATATGCGGCACAAATGGATCGGCTGGAACGAGGACGGTGCGACGAACGGAGCACGTCACGCGCTGCGCTTCGCCACACCCGATGGCGAGCAAAACATCACCACCGATGCGCTCGTCCTCGCGACAGGCGGTGCGAGCTGGCCGCGTCTCGGCTCAGATGCCGCATGGGTGCCGCTGCTCGGCGCTCGCGGCGTGCAGGCCGTGCCACTGCGTTCGGCGAACAGCGGTTTCGACACCGTATGGAGCGATTATTTTCGCGAGCGCTTCGCCGGACAGCCACTGAAGCCCGTTGCAATCACCGTCGTCGATGTAGACAAAAAAGTCCAGAATCGAAAAGGTGAGATAGTTATTACCGCGACGGGAATTGAGGGGAGCCTCGTGTATGCGCTGTCGTCGGTGATCCGCGAACGGATAGAGGCCGATGGCGAAGTAACGCTGCATCTCGATCTCGTGCCGGACCTGTCCGTTGAACGCGTCACCGAAGAAGTCATGCGGCCGCGCGGTTCGCGCTCGCTATCGAGCCATCTGCATAGCCGCATCGGCGTCGCGGGCGTGAAGTTTGCGCTCCTGCACGAATGCCTGCCGAAAGAAGCGCTTGGCGATGCGGCGCTGGTGGCTCGCACATTGAAGGCACTGCCGTTGCGCTTGCTACGTCCACGTCCGATCGAAGAAGCGATCAGCAGCGCCGGCGGCATTCCGTTCGAAGCACTCGATGCGAACCTGATGATCGAGCAGTTACCCGGCGTATTCTGCGCGGGCGAAATGCTCGACTGGGAAGCACCAACGGGCGGTTATCTGCTGACCGCTTGCTTCGCGAGCGGCCTCGTCGCGGGTGAGGGCGTGCACGCGTATCTGGACCGCCTGGCGCGACGCTAGCGCGCCTTCAGACGCCACAGCGACGTCACTTCCGCGAGACGCGCGACATGCAGCGGGTCCAAGGGATCGGATGACTTCGGATGCCGCGGCCGGATGTCTTCGCGACCAGCCACTTCAAGACCGGCCGCCTTGATCGCGTCGAGCAACATCGCGCGCGTGCGCAACCCGAGGTGCTCGGCGAAATCCGACAGGATCAACCAGCCCTCGCCGCCTGGCTGGAGATGCGCGGTAAGTCCGCCGAGAAAGCCGAGCAGCATGCGGCTATCGGGATCGAAGACCGCGTGCTCGATCGGCGACGACGGCCGCGCCGGCACCCACGGCGGATTGCAGATGATCAGCGGCGCGAGTCCTTCGGGAAACAGATCGGCTTGCACGACGCGCACCTGCCGGTCATAGCCGAGCCGCGTCATGTTCTCCTGTGCGCACGCTAGCGCACGCGGGTCCTGATCGGTGGCGACGATTTTCTTCACACCGCGCTTCGCAAGCAACGCGGCGAGCACGCCGGTGCCGGTGCCGATATCGAAAGCCTTTTCCAGTGACGGCAACACCATCCGAGCAACCAGATCGACATACTCGCCACGCACCGGCGAAAACACGCCGTAGTACGGATGAATCCGCTCGCCGAGCGCCGGAATCTCGACGCCCTTCTTGCGCCACTCATGCGCGCCGATCAGGCCGAGCAGTTCGCGCAGCGAAACAACCGAGGCCTCGCCGTCCGCCGCGCCCCACGCTTCGATGCAAGCCTGCGTAACTTCCGGTGCGCGGCGCAGCGGGATCGTATAGTCGCCGGTTAGTGGAATCAACACCATGCCGAGCGTGCGGGCGCGCTGTGCCTGCGCCTGGCGATGCAGGTTGAACGCATCCTTTGCAGTGACCGCCTGCTTGGGCGGCTTGCGTTCGATGCGGCGTGTAATGGCCTGCAACAGCTGTCGTGCGTTCTGGTAATCGCCGTTCCATAGCAACGCGGTGCCTTCGCTCGCGAGGCGAAATGCGGTGTCGGCGGTCGTGCGGTCGTCGGCGAGCACGACGCGCTTAGGCGGCGGGACCGCGGCTTCCGAACGCCAGCGAGCGGTTTCGGGGCCGTCTGCGGCAGGCCAGGTGAGAGTCGGGTAAGGGGTGGTCATCGGTGATGAGTGATGAATGGGGCAAGCGATGACTGGATGTGGCAGGTCGGTTTGCCGTGCCTTCCGTTCTGGTCACCGATGAACTCGCGGGCATGCCGTGGCGCGATGTCGAGCCCGAAGCGGCAAGCAAGATCGTTCGTGTTGCTGGGCAGAGCCTTGCGCGCCGTTAGCAGGCGTCAGGTTCGAATTGTAGTACGGCGCGGGCCAGCCGATGCTTTCCACCCGTTCTCTGCGTTGTATGCGCAGGCGCAAGCGTCACGGTAAACGAGCAACGCCGGCTCGCGCCGGCGTTTAAGCGGTGTCCGTCGTGGTCCGACGGACACCTGCTCGGTTATGTCCTTACTGCTGGCCCGAACACCAGACGGATCCCGTCGACGTTCGTCCTGAAACGCCCGGCCGTCGCAACCAGAAAACGATGCATCTGCACAGGTTGCGCGCCGCCGGGCTACGACTTACCACCACCAGCTTCCGAACAGGCCACCCAGCAGACCGAACAGATCCGGCGAACCGCCCTGCGCGTTGCTGCTGCCGCCGTTGCCGCTATTGCCGGTGTTCCCGCTCTTGCCACCGCCGGCAGCCACCGGTGTCGAACCATAAGCTGCATTCAGTTGCGAGATGTCGAAGCTGCCCCAGCCCGTGACGTAGTCGAAGCCCTGCGTCGCGCTGTAGCCGTAGGTCACACCGCTCTTCGTGATGCCGTTATTACCCGACGTGACCGGGTGAAAAAGACCGGGCTTCGTGGTCGCATTGCTGTAGATGCTCGCAGCGGGAAACGCCAGCGTGTTGTTGTTCGCCGATTGCACACGCGCCCAGATGCCCGAGAAGATCGGTGCCGCCAGACTCGTCCCACCGACCTGGTTCGGATCGTCAGGACCTGCGCCCGGCAACGTACCGCTCGTCTGCCCTTGATAGACGAGGATCGCGCCGCTGCGGCCATCCGCATCGAAGCCGATATCCGGCACCGTGCGCAACTTGCTGCCCGTGACCGACGATTGCCACGTCGGTGCGGCTTCGTACTTGCTGATGCCGCCGCCAGTCGCCCACAGCACGCCACGCGAATTGACGCCTTCGTTCCACACGTTTTCGTGATCGTACTTGCCGCCCACGGTGTAGAGACCCGTGCCGCCAACCGAAATCACGTACGGCGAAGTTGCCGGTTCGCTGACGGTGTAGGTGCGCAGATTCGAGGGCGGCTTACCGTTCTGGCATTCATACACACCATGATCGCCGGCCGACACCGAGAAGACCTGCCCTTGTGCCATCGCGACCTTGAAGATGGCGTCGTCGGCGGCCTGCGAACCTTCTGACTTCGCACTCGCTTCGCACACGCCGAGCGATACGTTGATCACCTTCGCGACGTTGTCGGAGACCGCCTGGTTGTAGGCGGCCGTGATGTCGCCGAGCGACATCGACGGCGCGGCGTAGAACACCAGCTTGTTCACGGCACCGCCCGCAGCACCGACGATCGACTGGCTGTCGAGGTTCCACTCGACCGTGCCATCCGTATCGCTGTAGTCGCTGCCGTCCGGTCCGGTTTGCACAACCTGGGTCGCGACGTTGCCGAGCCCGTTGTTCGTCGTGAACGTCTGGAGATCGGACAGCGTCTGCGTCAGATCGCCTTCCGAAATGATCCCGACCGTCGTGGCCGACGCGGTCGGTGTCGAACCGGCGGCGTAGATATTCGAGAACTCGACCGGATTGTGGCCCGTCAGCACAGGTGCGGCGGCAAGGCTGCGCTTGAGCTGGGTACTCGCGCTCGGCTCAGGGCGATAGATACGGTAGTTGGTATGCGCCGTCGCTGCGTTCTGCAGTCCCAGCACTGAATCGACGATGTCGCCGAGCGCTGCCGGAACCTGCGCGTCGCTCGTGTTCGCGTAGACCTGGTGGCCGTCTTGCGTGAAACGCTTGAGGCTCGTGTTGAACGCCGACTTCACAAGCGCAGCGTTGCCGTCCGCGGTGACCAGCAACCGGTTCTTCGCGGCGCGGACATTCTTGAAGCCAGCACGCGTCAGATACTCCACCACCGTCTGCACCTGGGCTTCGGTCGGCGCGTACGTCGCGAGTATCTGATCCGGCGTCAGGTACTGACGATAGTTCGGGCTGCCCGGCTGATTGACCTGGTTGATGAAGGCGTCGAGACCCTTCTGGTCGCGCATCTTCAGCGACACCACGACGTGAATCGGCGTGTTCGCAGCGAGTTCGTTAGCAGAGCCGCCGGCGAAGTTAGTCGACGCTTGCGCGCCTGAAGCTGCGGACGGTGCGGCAAACGCGTGGGTGTTGGTCGACACCCAGTCGGTGGAATTGCTTTGCGCTTGCGCGGGCAACACCATCAAACCGGTTGCAGACAAACCGATCAACGACAGAACTGAGAGACGACACGTCGCGGAAAGAATCGGTGCGACGAAAGACGGTGCTTGTTTGGGCATCATGCTTCCTCGTGAGATCAAACGGCCACCTGTAGGCCAGCACGGGTGGTGCTGGGATAACAAAACACAATGAGCAGCGCAGGAGATGCATTGCTCATCGATGTTCATTCGGCAATTCGTAATTTTTTCGTGACCGAATAGTAGGCTAGCCGTTTTCATTTGCAAGGTAGTAATTCTTAATTTTTCTCAGAAGCCTCAATCTTTTCTTATCGAATTACGACATATCTTTTTATAAGAATTCGATAATATTTATGAATTAAATCGTCACGCCGACGAAGATACAAGGGACGATCGATGCTCACTGGATGGCCGCGCAGAAAGGCGTTGCATGCAATGGTCATTTCACTGCTCGCGCGTATGCGGGAGAGATAGAGACGAGAGGAAAGATAGCGGCGAAAATATGTGCCAAAAGGCCGCTTAAATGTGCCAAAAACAAGGCCGTGTCGAATTCGATGTGCTAAAAAATCATTGTGCCAAATTCATTGCAACAGGCAATTTATCTATTGAAATCGCTGTGCCAAAAATGGCTATTCTTGATTCAATGTGACAAAGAATAATTGTATTGAATACGATGTGCTAAAGAGCAATCCGGGCGAATGGGTTGTGCGAGTTTCCCAGGCGACAGACACCTGTGCCGATCGCTTCCGCATGCAATTCTGACTGCGCGCTATTGCCGTGCTGTAGCGTCAGCGGTACGCGTCGTGCCATCGCACGCGCTCGATGTATCGGTCACCACCGCCAGGACCGTGAGCAGCCCGACGAGGGCAAAGGCAATCACGCACAACGTGCGAATCACGATCGTGGTACGACACATGAGCAAACTCCTTCGATCATTTCCGCGCGTGCGAGTCCTGCTGGCGCACGTTCGCATCGCCTGTTCGTGTGAATTTTCAGGGGATGCAAAGATATCAGGTCGTCGGAGATGCAACTGACAACTATTGTCAAACTCGCGTCGCTACGATTTCACAGCATGGCCAGCACCGCTTTGATCACGACATCCGGATCGTCGCGCTGGACGAAGTGCTGGCTTGCCGGCGTTATGATCTGGTGTGCCTGCTTCGATAGCTGTAGCAGTTCGCGCTGCAGGTCTTCCCAGTGTGCTTGCAGCACATCTCGTGTCGCGGTGGGAAAGAATTGTGAATTCGCGAAAGAGCCGGCGGTGATCACCGTCACCGGCAGATCGCCGAGCGGCGCGATCTCGCGATACATGTCGAGACTGGTGGGCAGATCGATGCGCTCCGGCGTCGCGTCGGGTACGCGCCACTCGCCTGCCCAGAATGTCCGCATGCGTGTCTGTTCGGGTGTGTCCGATTCGCTCGGCGCAGGGAACGCATTGCCGAATACAGCGAACTGACGCGTATGCATGGATTCGACCAGCACGAGCCCGTGCATTTCGTCGCGATAGCGCTGGGCGAACCCACGTGCCAGCAGTCCGCCGAACGAATGACCCACGATGAGGTAAGGCGGCGGCATTGCGGTCGCCTGTAGCAGAGCGTGCAGTTCGTCGATCAGATGACCGGCGTGACGTATGGTCAGCGGGAGATCGCTTGCTCCGCGTCCCAGCCGGTCGTAACGGAACACCGTGCAGTGCGCCGCAAGCGCGGACTGGATGGGTTGCCATTCGGCGCTCTCCGCGCCCAGGCCGGTTTCGAGCACGACGGTCGGAGCGCCGCCGTGCCCCGATACGGCATAGGCGACGCGGCCGGACGCCAGCGCGGCGAATTGCGGTTGTCGTGGATCATCGGGAATAGGGGTGGTGCGAGACACGGCGTGGGTACCGACATCGGGAGTTTCGGTATCAGCGAATATACCCGCAATTTTTGCAGCGACTTCCGGACAATTTCCCGCTCGCAGATGCAAAAAACCCCGGAAATTCGCTGAATTTTCGGGGTTTTTTGACGTCATCGAACTTCGATGACGTTGAATTTGGTGCCGGCTGCAGGACTCGAACCCGCCACCTCATGATTACAAGTCAAGCGCTCTACCTGATGAGCTAAGCCGGCATGAGGCCGTGATTTTACTTCATTTCACGACCTTGAGGTGACCTCTTCCACCGCCCTTCGATCCATCGTCGTCGGGACGATGTGTATCGTCCTCACCGTCGGCAGCGGCAGGTGCTGGCGACGGCGCATCCGCCACCTTCAGCCCACCACCTTCACCGGTCGTTGCGGCATCGTCCGCGGGCAACGCTTCGTCAGCACCCGAATCCGTCGCCTCGCCACCCGCCGAATCGACGGGAAACGCCATGCCTTGCCCATTTTCCCGCGCGTAAATAGCCAGCACGTTAGCGACCGGTACTTCGATCTTGTGCGACTTGCCGGAAAAGCGTGCGCTGAACTCGATCCATTCGTTGCCCATCTGCAGCTGGCTCGTCGCCTCGAAGCTGATGTTCAGTACGATCTCGTTGTCGCGCACGAATTGCCGCGGCACGCGCGTCTGGTTATCGACGCGCACCGCGATGTGCGGTGTGTAGCCGTTATCCGTGCACCACTCGTACAGCGCGCGAAGCAGATAAGGCTTGGTGGAAATCTCTTGCATCAACGGTCCTCTTCCTTGCCCCAGGCTTGCCGGCCCGCGGCATGACGCTCATTCGCGCCATACCGGCGGTCCGTCAGGCCGGCTCTCAGCGGCGCATCACCTTTTCCGAAGGCGTCAGCGCTTCGATATACGCCGGACGGCTGAAAATACGCTCGGCGTATTTCATCAGCGGCGCTGCGTTCTTCGACAGTTCGATGCCGTAGTGATCGAGACGCCACAGCAGCGGTGCGATCGCAACGTCGAGCATCGAGAACTCTTCGCCGAGCATGTACTTGTTCTTCAGGAAGATCGGTGCGAGCTGTGTCAGACGATCGCGAATGGCAATGCGTGCCTTCTCGTGATTCTTCTCGGCCGCCTTGCCCTTTTCGTTTTCGAGCGTGCCGACGTGCACGAACAGTTCCTTTTCGAAGTTCAGCAGGAACAGGCGGGCGCGGGCGCGCTGCACCGGGTCGGCGGGCATCAGCTGCGGATGCGGGAAGCGTTCGTCGATGTACTCGTTGATGATGTTCGATTCGTACAGAATCAGATCCCGTTCAACGAGAATCGGCACCTGACCATACGGATTCATCACCGCGATGTCTTCCGGTTTATTGAACAGGTCGACGTCGCGAATCTCGAAGTCCATGCCCTTTTCGAACAACACCAGCCGGCAACGCTGGGAGAACGGGCAAGTTGTGCCGGAATACAGAACCATCATATTTACATTTCCTCAAAAAACTGAAGGGCCAGCGCGCGGAAAAACCGTCCTGCAGGTTTTTCCTGGCGCCGGCCCCACGCCTGTCAGGGCGTGACTATTTGATATCTTTCCAGTACGCGGCGTTCAATCGCCACGCCAAAAAGCTCAGGACGCCGAGGAACAGGAGCACCCAGACGCCAAGCTGCTTGCGGGTTTTCTGCGTGGGTTCGGACATCCACGACATATAAGCCACGAGGTCGGCCACAGACGCATCATAATCTACCGCCGATAACGTCCCCGGCGTGACCTGTTTGAAGCCGGTGAACTTGTGGATCTTCTCGCCATTCTCCGAGTCGACCACATCTTCGAACGTCGCGGTGCGCTGCCCCTGCAGCTGCCACAACACGTGAGGCATGCTCACGTTGGCGTACACCATGTTGTTCCAGCCGGTCGGCCGCGTGTCGTCGCGATAGAAACTGCGCAGATACGTGTACAGCCAGTCGCGATTGCGGGCCCGCGCTTCCACCGATAAATCAGGCGGCGCGGTACCGAACCACTCCTTCGCGTCGTCGGGCCGCATGGCCACGGTCATCGTGTTGCCGACCTTATCGGTCGTGAACAACAGGTTGGCCTCGATTTCCTTCTGCGAAATGCCGAGATCCGTCAACCGGCTGTAGCGCATCAGGCTCGCACTATGACAACTCAGGCAGTAATTTACAAATATTTGCGAGCCATGCTGCAAAGAGACGAGATTTTCGGTGTTATCGGGCGCGCGGTCGAGCGGAAAATTTTCGTCCGCGTGGGCCGGCGCGCCCAGCATCGCCAGCGCGACGGTCAGCGTTGCCACGCCGGTGCGCGCGAGCGTCGAAAGTACTTTTTTCATCTTCGTGTTCTCCTCGCTCGCATTAATGGGGCTTGAACTGCACGCGCTCAGGTGGCTGCTTGAACTTGCCAAGCCGCGTCCAGAAAGGCATGCCGAGGAAAAACGCGAAGTAGATGATGGCGCAGATCTGCGCAATCAACGTCGCGGCGGGCGATACAGGGCGCGTTCCGAGGAATCCCAGCGTCAGGAAAATCAGCACGAAGATGCCGTAGAACACCTTGTGGAACAGCGGCCGGTAACGGATCGACTTCACCGGCGAGCGGTCCAGCCACGGCAGGAAGAACAGCGATACCACCGCGCCGCCCATCACCACCACGCCCCAGAACTTCGACTGCGTGAAGTACATGGCCAGAATGACCAGCACGGCCAGCACCGGCAGACCCAGGCGCCACTTGCCGCGCGCCCGCATCAGCGCGAGCACGCCGAGCAGCGCGATCACGATCATCAGCACGATCTTGAATGGATCGGTGGTGGCGCGCAGCATCGCGTAGAACGCCGTGAAGTACCAGACCGGGGCGATTTCCGGCGGCGTCTGCAGCGGGTTGGCCGGGATGAAGTTGTTGGCTTCGAGGAAGTACCCGCCCATTTCCGGTGCAAGGAAAATGATCGCCGCGAAGATCATCAGGAATACGCAGACCCCGAGGAAATCGTGCACCGAGTAGTACGGGTGGAACGGGATGCCGTCGAGCGGAATACCCTTCGCATCTTTCTTCGCCTTGATCTCGATGCCGTCCGGGTTGTTCGAGCCGACTTCGTGCAACGCCACCAGGTGCGCCACCACCAGCCCGATCAGCACCAGCGGGATCGCGATCACGTGGAACGCGAAAAAGCGGTTCAGCGTGACGTCGGACACGACGTAGTCGCCGCGGATCCACAGCGACAGATCCGGACCGATGAACGGAATCGCCGAGAACAGGTTCACGATCACCTGCGCGCCCCAGAACGACATCTGTCCCCAGGGCAGCAGGTAGCCGAAGAACGCCTCGGCCATCAGGCACAGGAAGATCGCGCAGCCGAAGACCCACACCAGTTCGCGCGGTTTGCGGTACGAGCCGTACAGCAGGCCGCGGAACATATGCAGATACACGACGACGAAGAACATCGATGCGCCGGTGGAGTGCATGTAGCGGATCAGCCAGCCCCACGGCACGTCCCGCATGATGTACTCGACCGAAGCGAACGCGAGCGTCGCATCGGGCTTGTAGTTCATCGTGAGAAAGATGCCGGTGACGATCTGGTTGACCAGCACCAGCAGCGCCAGCGAGCCGAAGAAGTACCAGAAATTGAAGTTCTTCGGCGCGTAGTACTCGGAAACGTGCTTCTTCCAGGTCGACGTCAGCGGAAACCGCCGATCGATCCATCCAAGCAGCCCGGTCGTCTCTACCTCGTGTTCGGTCGCCATTACGCTTCTCCTTTCTCGTCCCTGCCGATCACAACCGAATGCTCGGACGTGAACATATAGGGCGGGATATCGAGGTTCTGCGGCGCAGGTTTGTTCTTGAAGACGCGACCGTCGAGATCATAGGTCGAGCCGTGACACGGGCACAGGAAGCCGCCTGGCCAGTCGTCGGGAAGATTGGCCTGCGGGCCCTCCTGGAAGCGCTGCGTCGGCGTGCAGCCCAGATGCGTGCACACCGCGACGACGACAAGAATGTTCTTGTGTTCGGCCCGTGAGCGGAATTCGTTATTGCAGTACTCCGGCAGGGGCATCGAAAACGGATGATCTGTATGGGGATCGGCTAGTTCTTTATCGGCTTTCTGGACGTCGGCGAGCATTTCGTCGGTGCGGTTCAGGATCCAGACGGGCTTGCCGCGCCACGCGACGGTGAGCATGTCGCCAGGCTTCAGGTTGCTGATATCGACTTCGACCGGTGCTCCGGCTGCTTTTGCTTTTTCAGATGGTGCAAACGAACTAACAAAGGGTACGACAGTGGCAACGCCTCCAATACCACCTGCTACGGTCGTCGCAATCAGCCAGGTACGACGGCTGTTGTCGACGCGCTCATCTTCCTTGTCTCGCATCACAAGCCCCACTTCTGAGTTGGATTTTTCCTTCACGTCTCTTCTACCGCCGCTAGTTTGCTCGAATGGAGTCAGCATTTACAAGGGCCGATTGCCAAAAACCGTGCGAAGTCGTTGATGCGCCAGGGTTTCCACCGACACATAACAAACTTTTTGTCGGCTCCTTTTAAGCGTTCCCTCCGTTTTCGAACCTTTTCGGTCGGTAATCAAACCGGATTATCGATATCGATAAATAGATGCTCGACGTCGAACGTCTCGGAAATATGCGTACCGAGTGATTGAACACCGTAACGCTCGGTGGCGTGATGGCCGGCCGCGATAAACGCGACGCCACTTTCCGCCGCCGTGTGCGCGACCGGTTCAGATACTTCGCCGGTCAGGTAGACGTCGGCGCCGGCGTCGATCGCCGCGTCGAAGTAACCCTGTGCCGCCCCGGTGCACCAACCGATGCGCCGTAGTTCGCGGTCGGGGTCGCCGAATACGAGCGGTGTGCGGCCGAGCGTCTGCTCGACCTCCGCGGTGAAGTGGGCAAGCGAGAGCGGCATCGGCAGCGTGCTCAGCCAGCCGAGCTGGTTGTCGCCGAAGCGGATGTCGTCGGCGATCAGGCCGAGCCGGGCGCCCAGCTGCGCGTTGTTGCCGTACTCGCGATGGTCGTCGAGCGGCAGGTGGTATGCGAACAGATTGAGGTCGTTGGCGAGCAGCAGCTTGAGCCGCCGGTATTTGCGTCCGGTGATCGGCGCCGCCTCGTTGCGCCAGAAATAGCCGTGGTGGACCAGCACGGCGTCCGCGCCCCATTCGAGCGCCGCTTCGAGAAACGCCAGCGAAGCCGTGACGCCCGTTGCGAGCTTCTTGACCCGCCGGCGCCCTTCCACCTGTAGCCCATTGGGGCAATAGTCCTTGAACCGCGCCGTTTCCAGAACGTTGTTCAAGTACAATTCGAGTTCGATCCGATCCATATAAACCTCTAATTTCAGATGCTTAGACGCTTCTGGCTGTTCTTCGCCCAAGCGGTGACCGTGCTTCTGGCGCTGATGTTCATCGTTGCGACCCTCAAGCCGCAATGGCTGCAGCGGCAAGGTCAGTTCGGCAAGCAGCTCGCCGAACCGATCGTCGCGCTGCGGGAAGTGGCGCCAGGCATCGGCGGCGGTCCTGCGCAGGCGTCGTATGCAGACGCGGCGCATAAGGCCATGCCCGCGGTCGTCAACGTGTTTTCCAGCAAGGACGGATCGCTGCCGCCCGACCCGCGGGCGAAAGATCCGCTGTTTCGCTACTTCTTCGGCGACAAGAACAACAACCGCAAGCAACAGGATCAGCCCGCGGCGAATCTTGGCTCGGGTGTCATCGTGAGTTCGGAAGGTTACATTCTAACGAACCAGCACGTCGTCGACGGCGCGGACCAGATCGAAATCGCGCTGTCGGACGGCCGCACGACCAACGCGAAAGTGATCGGCGTCGATCCCGAAACCGATCTGGCCGTGCTGAAGATCAACATGACGAATCTGCCCGCCATCACGCTCGGCCGGATGGATCAGACCCGCGTGGGCGACGTCGTGCTCGCGATCGGCAATCCGTTCGGCGTCGGGCAGACCGTGACGATGGGTATCGTCAGCGCGCTCGGCCGCAACCACCTCGGCATCAATACGTTCGAAAACTTCATCCAGACCGATGCGGCGATCAACCCGGGCAACTCGGGCGGCGCGCTGGTCGACGTGAACGGCAATCTGCTCGGCATCAATACCGCCATCTATTCGCGCTCGGGCGGCTCGCTCGGGATCGGCTTCGCGATTCCGGTGTCGACGGCGCGCACCGTGCTGGAAAGCATCATCACGACGGGCTCGGTCACGCGTGGCTGGATCGGCGTCGAGCCGCAGGACGTGACGCCGGAAATCGCCGAGTCGTTCGGGCTCGAGCAGAAGTCGGGGGCGATCGTCGCGGGTGTGCTGAAGGGCGGACCGGCCGACAAGGCGGGCATCAAGCCCGGCGACATCCTGATGAGCGTGAACGGGCAGGACATCACCGACACGACGAGTCTGCTGAACGTGATCGCGCAGATCAAGCCGGGCGCCGACGCGAAGGTCCATGTGGTGCGCAAGAATCGTGAGCAGGACCTGAACGTGACGATCGGCAAGCGGCCACCGCCGCCGAAGCAGGCAACCGACGACAACAGCAACGATAACGACGACGACGGCGGCTAAGCGGCAGCGCCGTGCGCGATGCACGCGGTGCGTATGATCCGCGCACCAAACAAAAAGGGCAGCTCGCGTAGCTGCCCTTTCTCGTTCAGTGGATACCGTTCAGCTCTCGCTCTTCGGTTCCTCGTCCGGCGATACCGGCTCCGGCCTCTTGACGAAGAGCCGCGCCGCGATGATCCCCGCCTCGTAGAGCACGATCAGCGGCACCGCGAGAATCAGCTGCGAGAACACGTCAGGCGGCGTAACCACAGCCGATACGACGAACGCCCCGACGATCACATACGGCCGGATCTCCTTGAGCTTCTTCACCGTCAGAATGCCCATGCGCACGAGCAGCACGACGACGATCGGCACCTCGAACGTCACCCCGAACGCGACGAACATCGTCAGGACGAAGCTCAGGTAATTGTCGATGTCGGTGTTCATTTCCGCGCCGAGCGGCGCGTTGTAGTGCGCCATCACGTGGAAGATGGTCGGGAACACCACGAAATACGCGAACGCCATGCCGCACAGAAACAGCGTATAGCTGCTGGCGACGAGCGGCATGACCAGCTTCTTTTCGTGCTGGTACAGCCCCGGCGCGACGAACGCCCAGATCTGGTACAGCACGACCGGCAGCGCAATCACCAGGGCCACCAGCATGGTCACCTTCATCGGCACGAAGAACGAGCCGGTGACGTCGGTGACGATCATCTTGCCGTTGGCCGGCAGGTTCATCATCAGCGGCCGCGCGAGCAGCCTGAAGATGTCCGGCGCCCAGTAAACCAGCCCGAGGAATACGACGATGACCGAAATGCCGGCGCGGATGATACGGTCGCGCAGTTCGACGAGATGCGAGATGAAGGTCTCTTCGTTGCCTTCAGTCTGGGTTTGTTGCGGGTCGCTCACAACGGCCCTCGGTAGGAGATGGGGGAGGCGCGGGACATCAGAAGAAGCGGGTCGGACGACGCAGGCTCACCGGCGTGTGGCGCGCCACCCGTGCCGCCCCTGATTGCACGCGGGTGCGGCGTAACGTCGCACGCTTGTACCAGGTCGGTGCCGCGGTCTGCTTGACGCGCCAGTTCTTGCGTTTTGGCGGCGCTGCAAAGCTGCTGCGCCACGACACGCCACCGTCCGAGAAACCGGAATCGCTCGAAGCGCTCGCCATGTCGGACGATACCGAGGTGCCCGCGCTCCATGCATCGTTGAGTTCGGTTTCGGTCTTGCGCAGGTTGTCGTGCACGGTGTTGCTGACGTTCTGCGCTGCCGATTCGAACTCGGTCTTCATGCGGCGCAGTTCGTCGAGTTCAATCTCGCGCGTGACTTCCGCCTTGACGTCGTTGATATAGCGTTGCGCGCGCCCGAACAGCGCGCCCGCGGTGCGTGCGACGCGCGGCAGGCGCTCCGGCCCGAGCACGACCAGTGCGACGACGCCGATCAGCGCCATCTTGGTAAGACCGAGATCGAGCATGAAGCGTGATATCCGTCAGTGCGCGAGTGGCCGCGGCTTAGCGGGAGTCGCCGGCATTCGGCGCTTTTTCTTTTGCATCGACATCGACGGTGCCGCTACGCGGCAGTTCGCGCTGCGTTGCGTCGGCCGTTTCGCTTTCCTTCATACCTTCCTTGAAGCCCTTCACCGCTCCACCCAGATCGGTGCCGATGTTACGCAGCTTCTTCGTGCCGAATACGAGCGCGACGATCAGCAGAACGATCAACCAGTGCCAAATACTCAACGAACCCATGAAAACTCTCCTTAACCCCGCTGTTGCGTATCGACGCAACGGAACACGGTGTGCCTTGCGGCCTGTTGCGAAGCCGAGGCTTCGTCCTTCTGTTACTGCCCGACCCGGGCGGCGCGCCATTATCGCGTGCGATCGCGTCGGCGGCGTTACAGAGATACAAAAATCTCCGGTCGTACCTGCGCAGCCCGAAAACCGTACTGGATGCGAAAAACCGGCGATTTATGCCGATCTAGCGCGCTTTTACCCCATCCGCTGCCACGGACGCGGCCCCGCGATCAGATGCGCATGCAGGTGATACACCTCCTGCCCGCCGCCGGGACCCGTATTAATCACCGTACGAAAACCGGTTTCTCCGCCCGTATAGGCTACGCCGAGCTGCTTCGCGAGCCGCGCGACCAGAATCATCATTTTACCAAGCAGCGGTGCATCGCTTTCGGTGCAGTCCGACAGCGTTGCGATGTGCTTGCGCGGGATCACCAGCACATGCGTTTCGGCGGCAGGATGGATGTCTTTGAACGCGACGAACTCGTCGTCTTCGTGCACGCGGGTCGACGGAATCTCGCCGGCGGCGATCTTGCAGAAAAGGCAGTTCGGATCGTGGCTCATGGTTTTCCTGGTACGCGGGCGCGTGCGACTTCTAACGCAACGTTAGAAGAAGCTACGCGGATTCTGCAGCGGCTTGTTGTCGTACAGATACAGCCAGCCTTTGATGATACGGTACAACGTCCAGATTCCGACAGCCCAGAGCACTGGAATGCCGATCACCACGAAAAGCAGCACCCCGCCGATCACATAGCCAAGCAGGCAGAACCAGAACGTGCGGATCTGCCACGTGAAATGCGCTTCGTACGGTGTGCCATCCGCATCCTGCCGCTTCAGGTAGTTGATGATGATCGCAATGAGCACCGACACGCCGCCAGTCAGGAAGTGCACCGCGTACAGCCCGTACAGGACGTGCGTCAGCGTACGCAGCCTGCGCTCCTGCTCGGCATCGAGTTCAGCGGGGTAAGACGGCGGCGGATAACCGCCCTGCGACTGTTCCATGCTTGCGTCCTCCTTCAGGTATATCCATCGGCAAAGCAAGCTAGCTGCACGATGCGCTCAGTCACCGCTCTCTTCGCGCTCACGACTCTTGCGCAGCGCTTTTTCCTCGATGCCCGACGTACCCTCGCGCCGTTCGAGTTCCGCGAGGACGTCCGCGGGGCTCAGATCGAAGTGCGACAGCATCACGAGACAATGAAACCACAGGTCGGCCACCTCACCGACCAGCGCAGTCGGCGCGCCGCCCTGGCGCACGTCCTTCGCGGCGAGCACGACTTCGGTCGCCTCTTCGCCGATCTTCTTCAGCACCGCATCGTCGCCCTTGTGAAACAGGCGCGCCACATACGAAGCATCCGGGTCGCCGCCCTTGCGGCCATCGATCACCGCCGCGAGGCGCAGCAGCGTGTCGTTTGTCGATTGGGAGATTTGCGTCATTTGTAGATGTGCTCGGGGTCTTTCAATACGGGCTCGACGGTTGCCCAGTCGCCGTCGTCGACGGTGCCTTCGAATTTCTGGAAGAAGCAGGAGTGACGGCCGGTGTGGCAGGCGATGCCCGACACCTGTTCGACCTTCAGCAGCACCACGTCTTCGTCGCAATCGAGCCGCACTTCATGCACGTGCTGCACGTGGCCCGACTCTTCGCCCTTGAACCACAACCGCTGACGCGAGCGCGAAAAGTACACCGCGCGGCCGGTTTCGATGGTCTTGGCGAGCGCTTCGCGGTTCATCCACGCGAACATCAGCACGTCGTTGCTCGAGGCTTCCTGCGCGATCACCGGCACGAGGCCGTTCGCGTCCCACTTCACCTTGTCGAGCCAGTTGCCTGAAGAGTTCGTCACGTTACAGCCTCACGGAAATGCCCTGCCCGGCCATGAAGCGCTTTGCTTCACCGACCGTGTGTTCGCCATAGTGGAAGATGCTCGCGGCCAGCACCGCATCGGCATGTCCATCCTTGATGCCGTCGGCGAGATGCTGCAGCGAGCCGACGCCGCCCGACGCGATCACCGATACCGGCACCGCGTCCGACACAGCACGCGTGAGCGCCAGATCGAAGCCGCTTTTGGTGCCGTCGCGATCCATGCTGGTGAGCAGGATTTCGCCTGCGCCGAGTTCGGCCATCTTGCGCGCCCACTCGACGACTTCGAGGCCAGTCGCCTTGCGGCCGCCGTGCGTAAACACTTCCCAGCGCGGGGCTTCGTTGTCGGCGGATACGCGCTTTGCGTCGATCGCCACGACGATGCACTGCGAGCCGTATTTGTCGGTGGCATCGCGCACGAGCTGCGGATTCGCCACCGCCGACGAGTTCATGCTGATCTTGTCCGCGCCAGCGTTCAGCAGGCGTCGCACGTCTTCGACCGCGCGCACGCCGCCGCCAACCGTCAGCGGGATGAACACCTGCGATGCGACCGCTTCGATGATCGGCAGGATCAGGTCGCGATGGTCGGAGGTGGCGGTGATGTCGAGGAAGGTGAGTTCGTCGGCGCCCTGTTCGTCGTAGCGCCGCGCGATTTCGACCGGGTCGCCCGCATCGCGCAGTTCGACGAAGTTGACGCCCTTCACCACGCGGCCGGCCGTGACGTCGAGACAGGGGATGATGCGTTTAGCTAGAGCCATGATCTTGCCAATGCTTGCGTATTTCGCAGGTAAATCGCAGGTAAGGCCGCCTGCTTCGGGCGGTGCGGGCGAACCCGTGTGGCGCTACTGCGTCGATAGGTCGAAAAGCCGACGCGCCACCGCAGGCTGCGTGCGCGACGGCCGATGCCGTGTGCAGCAGCGGACTCGCGCGGTTAACGCCCAGGCGTCATTCCTCAGTGTCGTCCTTACGCGTCGTCGGACTCGCGCAGGCGGTCGGCGAGCGTCTGTGCGGCAGCGAAGTCAAGATCGCCCGAATAGATCGCTCGGCCGCAGATCACGCCTTCGATCCCTTCGTCCTCGACTTCGCAGAGCGATTCGATATCGGTCAGATTCGACAGGCCGCCGCTCGCAATGACCGGAATTTTTACCGCACGCGCAAGGCGCACCGTCGCGTCGATGTTGATGCCCTGAAGCATGCCGTCGCGGCCGATGTCCGTGTAAATGATCGACTCGCAGCCGTAGTCCTCGAACTTGCGCGCGAGATCGGCGACTTCGTGGCCGGTGAGCTTGCTCCAGCCGTCGGTGGCGACCTTGCCGTCCTTCGCATCGAGACCGACGATGATATGGCCGCCGAACGCCGTGCAGGCTTCCTGCAGGAAGCCCGGGTTCTTCACCGCCGCCGTGCCGATGATGATGTACGACAGGCCGTCGTCCAGATAACGCTCGATCGTATCGAGGTCGCGGATGCCGCCGCCCAGCTGCACCGGAATCTCGTTGCCGACTTCCTGAATGATCGCGCGAATCGCGTCCTCGTTCTTAGGCTTGCCGGCGAACGCGCCGTTGAGGTCGACGAGATGCAGGCGCCGTGCGCCGCGCTCGACCCAGTGTCGGGCCATCGCCGCCGGTTCCTCGGAGAAAATCGTCGCCTGGTCCATATCGCCCTGTTTAAGGCGTACACACTGACCGTCTTTGAGGTCGATGGCGGGGATCAGCAGCATAGCAATCGGGTGGTGTCTGGGAAGAGGGTTGGATGTTGGCCGGCGCGATGAACGCAAAACCTGCAGGCGCGCCGTTCCGCTAGTTTAGTACAACTCTTTCGGCGCCCTTGCTGGGGCGGCTTGAACGCACCGGCACCGGAGCGGCACGATCGGTGCCGGACAGGCCGCGGCGCAGCGGACGAAAGGCGCTCATGGGTTCCAGTGCACGAAGTTGCGGTACACGCGCAACCCCGCGTCGGCGCTCTTTTCCGGGTGAAACTGGGTGGCAAAAATGTTATCCCGCGCGACCGCCGAGGTAAAGGGCGCGCCGTACACGGTTTCGCCCGACGTATGCGCGGCATTGTCGGGCACGACGTAGTAGCTGTGCACGAAATAAAAAAAGCTGCCGTCCGCGACGCCGTCCCACAACGCATGCGGCTGCGCCTGGCGGACGCGGTTCCAGCCCATCTGCGGCACTTTGAAGCGGGAGCCGTCGTCCTGCACCTGGTTCGCCAGATCGAAGCGCACCACCTTGCCGGGCAAGAGACCAAGCCCGCGCGTGTCGCCCTCGGCGCTCCAGTCGAACAGCATCTGCTCGCCGACGCACACACCGAGCAGCGGCTTGCTGCGCGCGGCTTCGAGCACTGCTTCCTGCAGCCCGGACTCGCCCAGACACCGCATGCAGTCGGGCATCGCGCCCTGTCCCGGCAGCACGACCCGGTCGGCGGCGCGAATCGCTTCGGGCCGGTCGACGATCGCCACGTCGGCCTCGGGGGCGGCTTTCCTCAGCGCCTGCGCGACCGAGCGCAGGTTGCCCATGCCGTAATCCACAATCGCAATCGAAGTTTTCATCTCAAGTTAGGCAGCAACGCCTTCAATCCGTCGACGATGAACTCCACCGCCAGCGCCGACAACATCAAACCCATGAGCCGCGTGCCGATATTGATCCCGGTCTGGCCCACCCAGCGGGCGATCGGTTCGGCGAGCCGCAGCGACAGAAAGCAGATCGCCGCGAGCACCGCGCCGATCGCGATCAGACTGATCCGGTCGTACCAGTGCGCCGAGCCGGCCGCATACACGATGACCGTGCTGATCGCACCGGGACCTGTAAGCAGCGGAATCGCGAGCGGCACGACCGCAACGCTGTTCTTCTGCTCGGCCTCGTCGCGCTCTTCCGGTGTGGAGCGCGAATTGCCGATCTGCGCATTCAGCATGTTGATCGCCATCAGCAGCATGATGATGCCGCCGCCCACTTCGAGCGAGCCGACCGAAATACCGAAGAAGCTGATGATCTGCTGGCCGAGCAGCGTCGTCACGGCGATCACGCAGAACACCGAGATCGCCGCGATGCGAATGGTGTGCTTGCGCTCGCCCTCCGACTGCTGCGACGTAAGGCTCAGAAAGAACGGTATCGCGCCGACCGGATTGATCAGCGCGAGCAGCGAAATAAACGACTTGAGGGTATCCATCGCACGCCGGCCGCGCTGCTGCGCCGCCGGTCCGCTTCGTCAGGGTTCGGGGGCCTAGAGGCTGCCCTTGGTCGACGGAATCTGCCCCGCCGCGCGCTCGTCCAGTTCGGCTGCCATCCGGAGGGCCCGGCCGAACGCCTTGAACACCGTTTCCATCTGGTGATGGGCGTTCAGACCGCGCAGGTTGTCGATATGGAGCGTCACGCCCGCATGATTGACGAAGCCGCGGAAAAATTCGATGGAGAGATCGACGTCGAACGTACCGATGCGCGCGCGCGTGAACGGCACATGGAATTCGAGGCCCGGGCGGCCCGAGAAATCGATCACGACGCGCGACAGCGCTTCGTCGAGCGGCACGTATGCGTGACCGTAGCGGCGAATCCCCTTGCGATCGCCGATCGCCTTCGCGACGGCCTGCCCCAGCGTGATGCCGACGTCTTCGACCGTGTGATGGTCGTCGATATGCAGGTCGCCATGCGCCTCGACTTCGAGATCGATCAGCCCATGCCGTGCAATCTGGTCGAGCATGTGGTCGAGGAACGCCACGCCGGTCGCCAGCTTCTGCTGGCCGGTGCCGTCCAGGTCGATCTTTACACGGATCTGCGTTTCGCTGGTGTTGCGAACGACTTCCGCAAGGCGCATGGTGAATCCTCGAATCGAACTAAAAAGTAAGGTGAAACGAAACAACGTAACCCGGCATCAATGCAGCACGAGTTTCAGCGCGGCGAGCATCTGATCGTTCTGTTCCGGCGAGCCGACCGTCAGACGCACGCAATTTGCGAGCAATGGATGCATTTTACTCACGTTTTTGACAAGAATCCGCGCAGTAAGCAGCGTTTCGAACGCCATTGATGCATCCGGCACACGTACCAGCAGGAAATTGCCCGCGCTCGGGAAGACTTCGGCACCCGGCAGCTGCGCCACCGCTGCGGCCAGTCGCGTGCGCTCCTCGCGAAGCTGCGCCGCCTGCGCGTCGAGCACGTCGACGTGGTCGAGCAGGAAATCGGCGGCGGCCTGGGTCAGGACGTTCACGTTGTACGGCGGCCGTACCTTGTCGAACTCGGTGAGCCATGCCGTCCGGCCGGCCAGATAGCCGAGACGGATGCCGGCAAGCCCGAGTTTCGACACCGTGCGCATCACGACGACGTTGTCGAACTGGTCGGCGCGCGGCAGCCAGCTTTGCTGCGCGAACGGCTGATATGCCTCGTCGATCACGACGAGACTGCGATCGGCCGCGGCGATGATGCGTTCCATGTCGGCTTCGTCGTACAGCGTGCCGGTCGGATTGTTCGGATACGCGAGGTAGATCACGGCCGGCGCGTGCTCGGCGATCGCGGCGAGCATCGCGTCGGCATCGAGCGTGAAATCGGCCTTCAGCGGCACGCCGATAAATTCCAGATGCGCGAACTTCGCCGACATCTGATACATGACGAATCCCGGCACCGGCGCGAGCACCTTCGCGCCCGGGTTCGCGCAAGCCAGCGAAATGATGCTGATGATCTCGTCGGAGCCGTTGCCGAGCAGCACGTCACAGGCGGCCGGCACCTGCATCACCCGTTTGATCTTCTCGATCAGCGCTTCCGGCCGCGGCGCCGGGTAGCGGTTCAGCGCGACACCGGCCAGATGCTCGCCAAGATGCGCGGCCAGCACGGGAGGCAGCGAGAACGGGTTCTCCATCGCGTCCAGCTTTACGAAGCCGGTCGCGTCCGGAACCGGGTAGCTCGTCATCGCGAGTACATCGCGGCGGATGATGTCTTGTGGTGTCGTCATAACGGGGTAAACCGGTCGCATCACGCGCCGGCACAACAAGAGCGACTCGCGGTCGCCCTGTGGTTGGTCGATATTCTCGTTTTAGTACGGTCTTACTGCTGGCCCTGCTCTTTCAACCGGTCTGCTTCATCCGGTACTCGGCGCTGCGTGCATGCGCCTGCAACCCTTCTCCATATGCCAGCTCGGCGGCAATTTCGCCGAGCGTCTGCGCACCCTCGGCGCTGACTTCGATCACGCTCGAGCGCTTGAAGAAATCATAGACACCGAGCGGCGACGAGAACCGTGCGGTGCGAGACGTAGGCAGCACGTGGTTCGGTCCCGCACAGTAGTCGCCAAGGCTTTCGCTCGTGTAACGACCGAGGAAAATCGCACCCGCGTGGCGGATCAACTGGCCCCACTGCTGCGGCTCCAGCGCGGAAATCTCGAGATGCTCCGGGGCGATGTCGTTGGCGATCGCACAGGCTTCCGCCATGTCGCGCACCTTGATCAGCGCGCCACGCCCTTCGAGCGACGCCTGAATCACATCGCGACGCGGCAGCGTGGGCAGCAACTCGGTGATCGCATCCTCGACGCGCGCGATAAACGCGGCGTCCGGACACAGCAGGATCGACTGTGCGAGTTCGTCGTGCTCGGCCTGCGAAAACAGGTCCATCGCGACCCAGCGCGGATCGGTCGTGCCGTCGCACAGCACGAGAATTTCCGACGGACCGGCAATCATGTCGATGCCGACCGTGCCGAACACGCGACGCTTCGCCGACGCGACATAGGCATTACCCGGACCGCAGATCTTGTCGACTGCCGGCACGGTTTTCGTGCCGTACGCGAGCGCCGCCACGGCCTGCGCGCCGCCAATCGTAAACACGCGGTCGACGCCGCCCAGCAGCGCCGCGGCAAGCACGAGCGGATTCTTCACGCCATCGGGCGTCGGCACGACCATCACGATTTCGCGCACACCGGCCACACGCGCCGGAATCGCGTTCATCAGCACCGACGACGGATATGCAGCTTTACCACCCGGCACGTAGATGCCCGCGCGGTCGAGCGGCGTCACCTTCTGGCCGAGCACCGTGCCGTCAGCCTCGGTGTAATGCCAGCTATGGCTGCCGCACTCGATCTTCTGCTTCTCGTGAAACCCGCGTACGCGCGCCGCCGCGGCTTCGAGCGCCGCACGACGCTTCGGCTCCAGCCCTTCGAGCGCCGCTTCCAGCTCAGCCATCGGCAACTCGAGTGCCGAAACGCTAGCCGCGTTCAGACGATCGAAGCGATTCGTGTAGTCGAGCACGGCTGCGTCGCCGCGCGTCTTCACGTCGGCGAGTATCTCCGCGACCGAGCGCTCGATCGCTTCGTCCTCGCTCGCCTCGAACGCGAGCACCGCGTGCAGCGCTTTCTGAAAACCGACAGCGCTGGAATCGAGTTTGCGAATCTTGATAGACATACGAGTATCCGTTTCGGTAAGGCGCGCGCCGTCAGGCCTTCGCGCCGTCGAGCCGCGACGCGCGTTCGAACGCATCGAGGAACGGCCGCAGCGCAGCGCGCTTCAACTTCAGCGCCGCCTGGTTCACCACGAGGCGCGACGAGATCTGCATGATCTCTTCGACTTCGACGAGATCGTTCGCTCGCAGCGTACCACCCGAGCTGACCAGGTCGACAATTGCGTCGGCCAGGCCGACGAGCGGCGCGAGTTCCATCGATCCATACAGCTTGATCAGATCGACGTGCACGCCTTTGGCCGCGAAATGTTCGCGGGCGGTTTCGACGTATTTGGTGGCAACGCGCAGACGCGCACCCTGGCGCACCGCGCTCGCGTAATCGAAGCCCGCCTTGACCGCGACCGACATGCGGCAACGCGCGATGTCGAGATCGACCGGCTGGTACAGGCCGCTGCCGCCGTGTTCGAGCAGCACATCCTTGCCGGCCACGCCGAAATCGGCGGCACCGTATTCGACGTAGGTCGGCACATCGGTGGCACGCACGATGATCACGCGCAGGTTTGGATCGGTGGTGGGCAGGATCAGCTTGCGCGAGGTCTCCGGATCTTCGGCGACTTCGACGCCGGCCGCGGCCAGCAGCGGTAGCGTTTCCTCGAAGATGCGGCCCTTCGACAACGCGAGCGTCAGCGGCGCGCTCGCAGCCGGCGACGACGACGTTTGCGGCAGCGTGCTCATGCTGCCTTCCCCTGAATGCGGCGCACCTGCGCGCCGACCGCCGTGAGCTTCGACTCCATCCGGTCGTAGCCGCGGTCGAGGTGATAGATACGGTCGATCAGCGTTTCGCCGCTCGCGCACAACCCGGCGATCACGAGACTCGCGGAGGCGCGCAGATCGGTTGCCATCACCTTCGCGCCCGACAGCCGCTCGACACCGGTAACGAGCGCGGTCTTGCCGTCGGTCGTAATGTTCGCGCCGAGGCGATTGAGTTCCTGCACGTGCATGAAGCGGTTTTCGAAGATCGTTTCGACAACCTGCGCGGTGCCGTTCGCGACCGTGTTGAGCGCCATGAACTGCGCCTGCATGTCGGTCGGGAACGCCGGGTATTCGGACGTACGGATGTTCACGGCCTGGGCACGCTGGTTCATCCGCACGCGCATCCAGTCGTCGCCTTCTTCGATCGTCACACCGGCTTCACGCAGCTTGTCGGTAACGGCTTCGAGTATCTGCGGACGAACCTTGCGCAACGTAACGTCGCCGCCCGCCGCCGCCACGGCGCACAGGAAGGTGCCAGCTTCGATACGGTCGGGGATCACCGTGTGTTGCGCGCCATGCAGGCTGTCGACGCCCTGGATCACCAGCCGGTCGGTACCGATGCCGTCGATCTTCGCACCCATCGCGACCAGCAGGTTGGCGAGGTCACCGACTTCCGGCTCGCGCGCGGCGTTCTCGATCACCGTTTCGCCGTCGGCGAGCACCGCTGCCATCAGCAGGTTTTCCGTGCCGGTCACGGTGATCATGTCGGTGACGATGCGCGCGCCCTTCAGACGCTTCGCGCGTGCTTCGATGAAGCCGTGCTCGATGGTGATCTCGGCGCCCATCGCCTGCAGCCCCTTGATGTGCTGGTCGACCGGTCGCGCGCCGATCGCGCAGCCGCCGGGCAGCGACACCTTCGCCTCGCCGAAACGGGCCACGAGCGGGCCGAGCACGAGGATCGATGCGCGCATCGTCTTCACGAGCTCGTAAGGCGCGACCGGGTTGGTCACCTTCGAGGCATCGAGTGACACACGCCCCGCGCTGCTTTCGGTACGCACGCCCATCTGGTCGAGCAGCTTCAGGATCGTGCGCACGTCCTGCAGATCGGGCACATTGGTGAGGTGTACGGGCTCCGCGCTCAGCAGACCCGCGCACAGAATGGGCAGCGCGGCGTTCTTCGCGCCCGACACCGTGATCTCACCCGCAAGCCGCTGTCCCCCAACGATAACGAGTTTGTCCATACCAGTCGTTTCCTGATGCGTTTCCTGAGCCGTTGCCGGTTCCGTCCGCGAGCCGTTCGACGCGGCCTGTTGAAGCTCTGCTACGGCGCCGCTCGCTGCGTCGCCGGTGTCCTGTGTCATTCGCACTGAAGTGTCCAGATTATCCGTTTTGCCATTCGGCGGGCGTCAGCGTTTTCATGCTGAGCGCGTGTATTTCTTCGCGCATGCGGTCGCCGAGCGCCGCGTACACGAGTTGATGGCGCTGGATCAGCCGCTTGCCTTCGAAGTCCAGCGAAACGATGGTCGCAAAGAAATGCTGACCGTCGCCTTCGACTTCGAGATGCTGGCAGGGCAACCCGGCCGCGATGTAATTCTTGACCTGTTCGGGAGTCGGCAACATGGAAAGCTCCTCGTCAGTGGCGCAGCTTGTAGCCGGATGCGAGCATGCGCATCGCGATCACGGCCAGCACCACGAAGAAACCGCCGACAATCGCGAGGCTCGCGAGCGGATCGATATCCGCGATCCCGAAGAAGCCAAAGCGAAAGCCGTCGATCATGTAGAAAAAGGGATTCAGCCGCGACACTTCGCGCCAGACCGGCGGCAACGTATGCGTCGAGTAGAACACGCCCGACAGGAACGTGAGCGGCATGATCAGGAAATTCTGGAACGCGGCGAGCTGATCGAATTTCTCCGCCCATATCCCGGCGATCAGCCCGAGCGTGCCGAGAATCGCCGAACCGAGCACGGCGAATCCGACGATATAGAGCGGCGCAGCGAAGTTGAGCGGAATGAACCAGATCGTCACGATGAACACACCGCAGCCGACCGCGAGACCGCGCACCACCGAAGCAAGCACGTAGGCGCCATACATTTCCCACGCCGCGAGCGGTGGCAACAGCACGAACACGAGGTTGCCGGTGATCTTCGACTGGATCAGCGACGACGAGCTGTTCGCGAACGCGTTCTGCAGCACGCTCATCATCACGAGGCCCGGCACCAGAAAGCTCGTGTATTGCACGCCGGGGTAGACCTGCACGTGATCGCGCAGCGCGTGACCGAAGATCGTCAGATACAGCAGCGCGGTGATGACCGGCGCGAGCACCGTCTGGAACGACACCTTCCAGAAGCGCAGGACTTCCTTGTAGAACAGCGTGTGGAATCCGCTATAGCCGCTCATGCAAGCCCCTCGATCACTTCCGGACCGTTCATCACCTGAACGAATACGTCTTCGAGATCGGCTTTGCGGACCTCGATTTCTT
Organism: Paraburkholderia sp. CHISQ3; assembly: GCF_030464945.1. Taxonomy (NCBI): domain Bacteria; kingdom Pseudomonadati; phylum Pseudomonadota; class Betaproteobacteria; order Burkholderiales; family Burkholderiaceae; genus Paraburkholderia; species Paraburkholderia sp. CHISQ3. The sequence continues at coordinate 68,644 of NZ_JALPRG010000016.1, read as the reverse complement.
CGAATGTACAACCGGCCGCGCGACATTGCGAAAGAATCCGCTCGACGTCGTTGTAGCTGGTCAGACGCAGCAGATGCTGGTGCGGCTGCATCTGCGTCGGATCGACTTCGAGCGGCCGCAGTTCGGCCGGCAGCGCGCCCTGCGCGAAACGTACGAACAACTGGATGCCCGCGAAGCGCTGCAGCAGCGCTGCCGTACGATCGAGCGCCACCACTTCGCCGCGCCGGAGCATCGCGATGCGGTCGCACAACGATTCCGCTTCTTCGAGGTAGTGGGTAGTCAACACGATCGTGTGACCTTCGCGATTCAGGCGCGCGATGAACTTCCACAAGGTCTGGCGCAATTCGACGTCGACGCCGGCGGTCGGCTCGTCGAGCACGATCACGGGCGGCCTGTGCACCAGCGCCTGAGCGACCAGCACGCGGCGCTTCATCCCGCCGGACAGCGCACGCATGTTGGCGTCGGCCTTGTCGGTGAGATCGAGATTCGCCATCACTTCGTCGATCCACGCATCGTTGTTGCGCAGGCCGAAGTAGCCGGACTGGATGCGCAGCGTCTCGCGCACGGTGAAGAACGGATCGAACACGAGTTCCTGGGGCACGACGCCGAGCGCGCGACGCGCTTCGCGGAAATCGCCGACCACGTCGTGGCCGCGCACCGCGATCGAGCCTTCATCGGCCCGCGCGAGACCGGCAAGTATGCTGATGAGCGTCGTCTTGCCCGCGCCGTTCGGGCCGAGCAGCCCGAAGAACTCGCCTTCTTCGATGGCGAGGCTGACGCCCTTGAGCGCCTGCAGATCCTTGTAGCGCTTCTTGACGTTACGAATGTCTATCGCTGGCATGACTGTGCGCCGCTTTCGGCGGCGGCGCCTTTAGGTGCGCAATATGCGGGGAAAAACGGAAATTGGGGCCGGCTCTGCATCGCGATAATCCGCGTGGCAAGCCCCAAAAAAGCCCCTGATTATAGGGCAAAGTCGCTTACCCGACTCTGCCCTGGGCTATTGAAGGCTGGAGGTGACGCGCAGAGCGTCAATGTCGCGACGACAGCAGCGTGTCGACGCCGTAGGCCTGAGCGAGACTGGCGAGCCCCGCTGGAAGATTGACGATATCGAGTGCGGCACCGCGTGCCTGCGCGGCACGCTGCCACGCGAGCAGCACAGCCAGCGCGGACGAATCGAACTGCGTGAGCGGCGCGCAATCGACGCCGGTCGCGCCGCCGGCAATCCGCTCGAGCCCCGCCGCGAGCGCGGCTTTCGCGCTCGCGTGGGTCAGCATGGCGCCGGTTTCGAAGCGGCTCACGACTGCTTGCCCGCAGCCAGTTGCTGGTTACGCTGGGTCAGGAACTGGATCAGGCCGTCGACACCGTGCTGCTGGATCTGCTCGTTGAACTGCTGCTGATACGCCTGGATCAGCCACGCGCCGAGCACGTTGATGTCATACACGCGCCAGCCTTGCGGCGTCTTGTACAGACGGTAGTCGAGCTCGACCGGCGAGCCGTTGTTCATCACCACCGAGCGCACGACGACGTCGGTGTCGTCCGGGCTGGAGCGGAACGGACGGTACTGGATTTCCTGGTTGCGCACCTGGGCCAACGCGCCCGAGTACGTACGGATCAGCAGCATCTTGAACTGCTCGACGATCTGCGCCTGCTGCTCCGGCGTCGCGGTGCGCCAGTTGCGGCCCATGGCCAGTTGCGTCGTGCGATGGAAGTCGGTGTACGGAAGGATCTTTTCGTTGACGAGCTTCGTCACTGCACTGATGTCGCCCTGCTGGATCGACTTGTCGGCCCGCACGGCGTCGATGACCTGTTGCGTGGCGGTCTTGACGAGCGTGTCAGGCGCACTGGTATCGACGCCTTGCGCGAACGCAGCACTGGTGAACGAAAAAAACGCAGCAAACAACGGAATGAGGAATAGTTTTTTCATATAAAGCCTGCAAGAGAATGAGCGCCTATCTTTGAACGGGCTATGTTGCCCGAGTTCATCGACTTGCGCCCGGAATCTGCGACAGTCGTATCCATCTGTTACCGCGGTGCCGTCAATGCAGCTTGAGCGACGGGAAGCCGAACCCGGTACGCGACGGCGGAACGATCTGGCCAGCCGGCACCGTGCTGTCCTGACTGCCCTTCTGGTTGGTCTGCGGAGCAACTCCCGCGCCTGACGCCGGCGCAACTGCCGCCGCTGCGCCAGAAGCCGCGGCCGGCGCAGCAGCGCCGTCTACCGCGCTGTCGTCGTACTTCGGCGGCGGCGCACCGTCGCCGTAGTCGGGCAACGCAGCCGAGTTGCCGTCTGACAACTGATACTGGCGGCGCTGCAGATACGCATTACGCACGAACGAGTACTTGTCGAGCGCGGCGCCTGCCAGCACATCGCCAGCGCCGAGCAGGTTAGCCCGCGTGCTGATGATATTCAGGCCATACAGCGCCCAGCGGAAACCTTCCGGATCGACATACGAAAGCGGATTGACGTAGTAGTTGCCCAACGTGCCCACCGCATCGCGCACCGTGCTCGGGCCGAACAGCGGCAGCACGAGGTAGGGACCCGCCGGCACACCGTAGTGGCCGAGCGTCAGACCGAGATCGTTGTTGTGCTTCGGCAGCCTCGCGAGCGTCGCGACGTCGAACAGACCGCCCACACCGAACACCGTGTTGATCACGATCCGCATGATGTCTTCGACACCGTCGGTAATCTTCAACTGCAGCAGGTTGTTCGCCGCCGTGTACACGTCGCCGATGTTCGAGAAGAAGTTGGTGACGCCGTCGCGCACCGGCTGCGGCGTGATGAACACGTAGCCCTTCGCCACCGGCTTCAGCGCGTACTGGTCGACGGTATCGTTGAACTTGAAGATCGTGCGGTTGAAGCCTTCAATCGGATCTTCCTTGATCGGCGTCTGAACGGTCGAGCAGCCGGCGAGCATTGCCACCGCCAGCACGAGGGCCGCATTGCGGACGCGCAGGGTCTTCATTCTTGTTCTCCTTATTGGCCGGCGGCACCGCCAGAGGCGGGAAGCGTCGGTGCAGCAGCGCCCGGTGCGGGCGCGGGAGTTTTGGCGGCGCCAGAGTCGGCGGCCTTGCTGTACAGAAACTGTCCAATCAGATTTTCGAGGACGATCGCCGACTGCGTCATCGCGATGGTATCGCCGGCTTTCAGCATCTCGGTGTCGCCACCGGCCTCGAGTCCGATGTACTGCTCGCCGAGCAGACCCGAGGTCAGGATCTTCGCGGACGAATCCTTCGGAAACTGGTACTGCTTGTCGAGATCGATCGTGACGAGCGCCTGATACGTATTGCTGTCGAAGCCGATCGAATCGACCCGGCCGACCGTCACGCCCGCGCTCTTCACCGGCGCACGCGGCTTCAGCCCGCCGATATTGTCGAACTTGAGCTTCACCGGGTACGTGGCCTGAAACGATAGCGAACTCATGTTGCCGGCCTTCAGCGCGAGGAACAGCAGCGCTATGAAGCCCAACACTACGAACAGGCCGACCCAGAAGTCGAGAGCAGTCTTTTTCATCGTCATCCCAAAGAGAAACCACCGCGGCGCCCGGCTACCCGCGTGGCGCCAAGAGTCGGCGCCGTACGTCGGGTGCGCGACGCGCGGGTCTTAGCTGAACATCAGCGCGGTCAGGAGGAAGTCGAGACCGAGCACTGCAAGCGATGCATACACCACCGTCTTCGTCGTCGCACGCGATACGCCTTCCGGGGTCGGCTTCGCCTCGTAACCCTGGTACAGCGCAATGAAGGTCACGGCAAAGCCGAACACAATACTCTTGAACACGCCATTGCCGACGTCGCTCCAGACGTCGACGCCGCCTTGCATCTGCGACCAGAACGCGCCTGAGTCGACGCCGATCATCAGCACGCCGACCACATAGCCGCCGATGATCCCGACCGCGCTGAAAATCGCCGCGAGAATCGGCATCGCAATGATGCCGGCCCACAGGCGCGGCGCGATGACGACCTTCAAAGGATCGACGGCCATCATTTCCATCGCCGTGAGTTGCTCGCCGGCCTTCATCAGACCGATCTCGGCGGTGAGCGACGTGCCCGCGCGGCCCGCGAACAGCAGCGCGGTCACCACCGGCCCGAGTTCGCGCACCAGCGACAGCGCAACCAGCAGCCCGAGCGCCTGCTCGGAGCCGTAACGGTTCAGCGTGTAATAGCCTTGCAAGCCGAGCACGAAGCCGACGAACAGCCCCGACACGGCAATGATCACCAGCGAATAGTTGCCGACGAAATGGATCTGCTTCGTGACAAGCCGCGGGCGCCGCAGCAGCGCAAAGAATTCGAATACAAGACGAACGAACATCCGCGCGGCGTAACCCGCGCCGGCCAGCCCGTCGAGCACCGAACGTCCAATGGTGCTGATCATGCCCGCCCCCCGTCGATACCAAAGTCTGCGGCCAGCGACGCGCTGCCCGGGTAGTGGAACTTGAACGGACCGTCGGGCGCACCGTCGATAAACTGGCGCACCGTCGCATCCGTCGATGCGCGCAGCTGCTCCGGCGTGCCTTCCGCGTGCACGCCGCCGTTCGCGAGGAAATAGACGTAGTCGGCAATCGCGAACGATTCGGGCACGTCGTGCGTGACCAGGATCGAGGTCGCGCCGAGCGCCTGGTTCAGCGTGCGGATCAGGTTCGCTGTGATGCCGAGCGAGATCGGGTCGAGCCCGGCGAACGGCTCGTCGTACATCATCAGCTCCGGGTCGAGTGCGATGGCGCGGGCCAGCGCCACACGCCGCGCCATGCCGCCGGAAATCTCCGACGGTGCGAGATCGCGTGCGCCGCGCAGGCCGACCGCATTGAGTTTCATCAGCACGAGGTCGCGCAGCAGTTCTTCGGGGAGATCTGTGTGTTCGCGCAACGCGAACGCGACGTTTTCGAACACCGACATGTCGGTGAAGAGCGCGCCGAACTGGAACAGCATGCCCATCTTGCGGCGTAACGTGTACAGCGCGTCGCGCGACTGCGTGCCGATGTCCTGCCCCTGGAACAGCACCTGGCCGCGCTTCGCCTTCACGAGACCGCCGATCAACCGCAGCACGGTCGTCTTCCCGCAACCGGAGCCGCCCATGACCGCCACCACCTGACCGCGCGGGAAACGCAGGTTCAGGTTCGACAGGACAAGGCGGTCGCCATAGCCGAAATCGACGTCGCGCAGTTCGAGAAGGGGCTCAGAGGTGGAAGGCACGTAGCTGACAGTCCATTTACACGAAGGCCGAATTATAGGGCCATCATGAAAAAACTGTCGTGACGCCCCGGCTAGGTGCCGCAGAAGTCCGACGATTATTGCGTAAACACCTGTTGCAGTGCAGAAACCGCGGCGGCGACGTCGGGTGCTTCGGTGACAGCGCGGACCACGGCCGCGCAGCCGACGCCTGTCGCCAGTACGTCGGGCAACACATCGCCGTCGATCCCGCCAATCGCCACCAGCGGCACCACGCCGTCCAGCAGCTGGACGTAGCGCGCGAGGCGCGCGAGGCCCTGCGGTTCGGTGGGCAGCGCCTTGGTCGCGGTCGCGAAGATGGCGCCGCAGGCGACGTAGCTGGGCCGGAAATGCAGTGCGACGAGGACTTCGTAGTAGCCGTGGCTCGACAGGCCGAGGCGCACGCCGGCGGCGCTCAGCGCTTGCAGGTCGGCGGTATGGAGATCTTCCTGGCCCAGGTGGACGCCGTAGGCGCCCGCGTCGATGGCGGCCTGCCAGTGATCGTTGATGAACACCTGCGCATCGTGCCGCCGCCCGGCGGCGACACAGCGCGCGATGTCCTGTGCCAGTTCGGCGCTCAACTGTCCGGCCGTGGCGGACTTGTGGCGCAACTGGATGGTCTTCACGCCGAACCCCAGCACCCGCTCGACCCAGTTGGCGTCCGGCAACACCGGGTAGAGGCCCAGCCGCTCGGGGCAACGCGGAAACGGCTGCGCCGGCGCAGGCGGCAACCCGACGACACGCGGAAAGCGCGCGAGATCGGTCGGCCAGGCATCCGCGGCGCGCTTTTCGTCGCCGTCGCGCCAGGCCAGTGCCAGCACCAGTGCGTCATGCGGCGCAAACCCGCAATCGAGGAACGCGGCCAGCGCGGGGATCCAGTCTTCGGGCAACGCGCCTTCGAGCGATTCCAGCGGATAGCGCTCGCCGCCCAGATGGAGCGTTGCGCGGCCCGGCGCAGCCTCGATGACGCCCGCGCCCTGCACGAGCCAGCGCGCGAGTTGCGCGCCGTCTGGGCGCGCGCCGGCAGCAACGATCAGATCGCCGCCGTTCGCATCGTCGGGTGGAGTCAGGCAGATGCGCCATGGCGCGTGGGTCGGCGGCCAGTCGCCGAGCCGCGCGCGGATGCGCTCGGCGGCTTCGGTGAGTTCGTCGGCGGGCGGCCAGAAACGGTCGCCGGGCAGCGGCAAAGTCTGCGTCACGCGGCGCTCCCGTCGTGATGCCAGAACGGCATACCGACCACCGGCGTGCTCGCCTCGGCCGCCTCGCGCTCGGCCATCGGCCCGGCAACGTAAGCGGCGCGGCCCGCCTCGGCGGCCAGCGCGAAAGCTCGCGCCATCGCCGGCGGATGGGTGGCCTGCGATACCGCCGTGTTCAGCAGCACGCCGTCGAAGCCCCACTCCATCACCTGGCACGCGTGCGAGGGCACACCGAGCCCGGCGTCGACGATCAGCGGTACGTCGGGCAGCCGCTCACGCAGCACGCGCAACCCGTACGGATTGATGACGCCCTTGCCGGTGCCGATCGGCGCGCCCCACGGCATCAGCGCCTCGCAGCCCACATCGAGCAAGCGTCTGCCGATCACGAGATCTTCAGTGCAGTACGGCAGCACCTTGAAGCCTTCCTTCACCAGTTGGGCGGCCGCCTCGATCAGCCCGATCGGATCGGGTTGCAGCGTGTAGTCGTCGCCGATCAGTTCGAGCTTGATCCAGTCGGTGGCGAAGATTTCGCGCGCCATGTGCGCGGTCGTCACCGCTTCGGCGACGCTCTGGCAGCCGGCCGTGTTCGGCAGCAGCGGCACGCTGTGGCGCTTGAGCAGGTCGAAGAAGCCCGCCTCGGCGCCGCCTTCGTTCATCTGACGACGTAGCGCGACGGTGACCATGCCTGGCTGCGCCGCGGCGATCGAGTCGGACAGCGACTGCAGCGACGGATAGCGCGACGTGCCGAGCAGCACGCGGCTCGCGAACGTTTCGCCGTAGAGGCGCAGGGGATCGGCAGGAGCGGGAGAAGTCATGGGGAATCCTTGCGTCTGACGGTGTGCCGCGGCTCAGCCGCCGGCGACCGGTTGCACGACGTCGAGCCGGTCGCCCGGTTGCAGCGCGCGCGCCGCATGCTGCGTACGCGCGACGAAATCGCCGTTCAGCGCAACCGCGAACGGCGGCCGCGCGCCCCATGCGGCAAGCGCATCGGCGACGGTGGCGCCGTCGGGCAGCGTCAGCGGTTTCTGGTTGATATGGATGTTCATGGGGTTCGTCAAAAGCGTTTCTTCCGTTTCTTTCGTGGTTCGCGTGAGGCGGCTTCGGTCACGCCGGCTCGCGCGCCGGGTCCGGCTGGTTCAGCGAGTCGAGGTGGAACAGCTCGCTCCAGCGCGCGTCGCGCCGCCAGGTCGCAAACGCGTCGACATCGGCGACGCGGCGCTCGAGCAGTGCGGCGGCAAAGCGCACCGCTTCGTCCGCGACTTCCGGCGCGATCATGTAACCGTGCCGGTACAGGCCGTTCACACGCAACGTCTGTGCGCCGTTCCAGACCAGCGCCGGACGATGGTCTGGCATGGTCGGGCGGCAATGTGCGTTGAGTTCGAGAATGCGCGCTTCGCCGAAACCCGGATGCACCGAAAACGCCGCACTCAGCAATTCGAGCGCCGAGCGCACACTGACCGGCGACATGTCTTCGCCTTCCACTTCGGTTGCACCGATCACATAGCAGTCGTCCTGCTTCGGCGCGATATAGAGCGGGTAGCGAGGATGCAGCAGGCGCACCGGGCGCGTGAGATCGATGCCAGGCGCGTGTACTCGCGCAACTTCACCGCGGATACCGCGCAGCGTCGGCAGAACCGGTTTTGCGCCAAGGCCGCGACAATCGATCGTGACGTGTGCAGCGGGCATCGCGCGATCGTCGATGTGGGTGTTCCAGTGCAGCTCGACGCCGCGAGCCGCGAGCCCCGCCGCAAGTGCGGCGAGCACCTGGCGATTGTCGAGCTGCCCTTCGCGCGGCAACAGCCAGCCTTTCGTGAAGCGGCCGGTCAACGCGGGCTCGGCGGCGTCGATCTGCGCGCCGGACAGCGCGACGAAGCCGCTGTCGAGCCACTCGGCCGGCGCGTTCGCACGCACTCGGCGTTCGAACAGTGAAGCTTCCGTGCGATCCGCGTGATGCCACACGATGAGCGAGCCATTGCGCTGAAAGAACACCGGCTCCGGCAATTCGGCGAGCAACCGCGGCCATGCATCGAGCGATGCGGCGCCCAGTTGCGTAATCAGCAGTTCCGCGCTGGCGGCTTCGGCGAGCGGCGCGAGCATCGCGGCGGCGACCCAGGCAGCCGCCTGCGTGCCCGCTGCATCGCCGCGTTCGTACAACGCCACGCGATGCCCGGCGCCGGCCAGACGCCACGCGACGAGCCGCCCGCACAGCCCACCGCCGATCACGGCGAAATCCGGTTTAGGTTGGGTAGCGGTATTCATCGCGCGCGAGCCGGACGCGACGGCGCCCATCCGCAGACGTGCGGACAGACAACGCAAAAAACTGAAGAATAAGCGGTCATCGAATCCTTTCCGTACGGCAGGAAGCGCACGTACCCAAGGACGAAACCGGCGGGCGAAGCCGGCCGGACCACGCACCCATGACGGTGCCGTCCGGCGGAGAAATGGAAGACATCAGAACTTCCGGAAACTTCCCGCGCCGGTATTACCCGGATCGGGTGCGAAGGGTCTCTCTCAGCCTGGCCGCAGCGTGTCGCCCGCGCGCAAAGCACCCCTGTTTCGTCAGCGGCCATTAGACCATAAAAGGCCGGAGGCCCGCAAACCGGGGGGCTGCGGCCGGCTGTCCAGCCTGCCTGTGGTGGCTTGCGCAGGGAAATACGGCGAGCTGGGGTGCTCTGGCACAATGCCGTCAACGCAGCGCGGGCCGGCCCCGGGCCGCCAGGATCCGTTAAGACTCGTTTAAGTGGGTCGGGCCAGAATCGGGCGGTCGCGGCACGGGGTCGGTACCCGGGTCGCAATCACAATTTCGCCGTGGCGCCAACTCGCTACGGACTGAGCCATCAGGGTCCAGCCATCGTGCGCCGGTCCCAGACGAGCCAGCATTTCTCCCAGGATGGTCATGACGCCCAACACTTCCCCTACACCCACGCTAGAGCCCGACGATAAAGTCTCCGCGTGGAGTCTGATCAAGCCGTACTGGGTCTCTGAAGAATGGAAGATCGCCTGGGGGCTGCTGGTTACGATCGTTGCGATCAACCTCGCCAACGTCTGGTTGAACGTGAAGTTCAACACCTGGAACGGCGAGTTCTATAACGCCTTGCAGGCCAAGGATGTTCACAACTTCCCGCACCTCGTAGTCGTCTTCACGCTCATCGTGTTCGCGATGATCATCCTGTTCGTGTACGGTCGATACCTGCGCCAGATGCTCGGCTTCCGCTGGCGCCAATGGCTGACGCAACGGTACCTCGAAGAGTGGCTCGGTAACAGCGCCTTCTACCGGATCGAGCGCGACCGGCTCGCCGACAACCCCGACCAGCGTATTAGCGACGACCTGCAGTCATTTGCAACCAGCACGCTTACCCTATCGCTTGACCTGCTCTCAACAGTCGTCACGCTCATTTCGTTCGTCACCATCCTTTGGGGATTGGCCGGCGCGCTGAGCATCACGCTAGGCGGCATGCCCATCGTCATTCCCGGCTATATGGTGTGGGTCGCAGCACTCTACGCGCTAGGTGGCTCGTACCTGATACACAAGCTCGGGCACCCACTGGTTTCGATCACCTACCAGCAGCAGAAGGTTGAGGCGGACTTCCGCTTCGGCCTGATCCGCGTGCGCGAAAACGCCGAGCAAATCGCGTTTTACGATGGTGAAGCAACTGAACGGGCCACAGCGGGAAGTGTCTTCCAGCGCATTCGCGATAACTGGTGGCGTGTGATGAAGTACACGAAGCGCCTGAGCTTCGTGCTTAGCTTCTACGGCCAGATCGCGATTATCTTTCCGATCGTCGTGGCATCGCCGCGCTACTTCGCGGGTGCATTTACGTTCGGCGTGCTGATGCAGATTCAGAACTCGTTCGGCACGGTCAGCGATTCGTTCTCGTGGTTTATCAACAGTTACGGCAGCCTCGTCGACTGGCGCGCTACGGTGAACCGTCTGCGCGAATTCAAACGTGTCGTCCACGCGTCGCATCTGAAAGAAGCAACGTCGCCGGCCACCGCTCATGGCGGCATCAACCTGCACTACGTGGACGAGGACAGGCTCACCACGGACGGTCTCTCGCTCTCCCTGCCGAGTGGCGCCCCGCTCTCGCAGATACGCGACATCTCGATCCAGCCCGGTTCGCGCTGGTTGGTACGCGGCGCGTCCGGGGCCGGCAAGAGCACCTTGATGCGTGCACTCGCCGGACTGTGGCCATTCGGTAACGGCTCGATCGATGCGCCGGTCAGTGCGCGCATGATGTTCATTCCGCAACAAAGCTATATGCCGATCGGCACGCTAAAGGCCGCGCTCGCCTATCCGTCGTCGGCGGAGACGTACACCAACAACGAATACATCGAAGCGCTGCAGGCTTGCCATCTCGCGGACTACACAGGCCGTCTCGAGGAATCCGCGCACTGGGCTCGCGTGCTCTCGCCCGGCGAGCAGCAACGGCTTGCGGCAGCGCGTGTCCTGCTGCACAAACCCGACTATCTGTTCCTCGACGAAGCGACCAGCGCACTCGATACCGACAACGAGGCACGCCTCTATCACCTGTTCATCGAGCGGCTGCCGAAGGCGGCCATCATCAGCGTCGCGCATCGTGAGTCGCTGGCTGCGTTCCATGAGGAAACGCTCAACGTCGAACGCAGCGCGGAGCCCGCCGCCGCATGAGCGCGACACGCCGCGTCGTGTTGATCACCGGTGCCGGCTCCGGCATCGGCGCCGCACTTGCGCGTCGGCTTGCCACACGTCACTCAGCGCTCGATGCAACACCTGGTACGGCTACACAGCTCGCCTTGATGCTGCACGCACGCGGCGCGGATTCCGAGGCGCGCGACCGGCTCGAAGCCGTCGCCGCCAGTTGCACCGCGCACGGTGCGACCTGCGCAACAGTGTTCGGCGATCTTGCCGAACCTGGTGCCGCCGACCACATCGTGCATCAGACGCTCGCTGCGTTCGGTGCACTCGATCATCTGGTCGCGAACGCCGGTCATGCACAGCGTCAGACACTCGCTGCACTCGATGCGCACACGCTTGTCGAATCGTTCGCGGCCATGCCCTCGGCATTCGCCGCGCTCGTCAGACGCGCAACGCCCGCGTTGAAAACATCGGAGCACGGCCGCGTGATCGCGCTCAGTTCGTTTGTCGCGCATCGCTATCGGCAGGACGCGCCGTTCGCAGCGACTGCGGCGGCGAAAGCCGCAATCGAATCGCTGGCGAAAACCGCTGCGGCCGAACTCGCGCCGCATGGCGTCACGGTCAATTGCGTGGCACCCGGCTACACGCGCAAAGATCGCGGCCCGAGCGCTGACAATGCGCCCGCATGGGCTCATGCCGCGCAAGCAACCCCGCTCGGTCACATTGCCGATCCGGACGATGTCGCCGCGTTGATCGCCTTCCTGCTGTCCGACGAAGCACGCCATATCACGGGGCAAGTGATTCATATCGACGGCGGGCTTACCCTCGGTTGATCAACTGAAACAGACAGAAACCTGCGGCAATAACTAGAAAGCACTTTGCCGGCGCGCAGCGTGTTCCCCGTTTTGAATTTCCATCGAGCAGCGACGATAGCGGTGCGAGCCGTGCAGTAGATAGCGGTCCGCGACGATCTTCACCGTTACCGGATGTCGCTCATGCCCCACGATCGTTTTACGCATCGACCCTTCGCGGCCGCAATCGTCTATTCCGCGGAACGCGTATCGACATGCCGCCGCTGCACCGAAGCGACGGCATGCAGCGGCAGTGACAGCGCGCATCTTCACTTGAACGGCTGATCCATGCGCACCGCCTCGATCACGCTGCGCCATCGCGCAACCGGACACGCTCTACCGAACACGCGCCACCGCCGAAACACAGCGCGCCTCACAACGGCCGCTGCACTCGCCACCGCAACGCTCGCCTTGCACGGCTGCGCATGGACCTTGATCTCAGCGGTCGACGCCACCGGCTCCGTGATCCAGGCGGGCTTCGCCGTCGCGACGCACTACTCGTCGCCGAGCTTCGTCAACGGCGCACCGATCGCAGTCAGCCACATCTGCATCGAGCTGAACCAGAACGTCACAACCGGCGATTTCGTCCCCGCACTGCAAACGGTATTGACCCAGCGCGGCGTGCAATCGGATCTCTACGGCCCCGGCACATCGCCGCCCAGTTGTGAAGCGCGCCTCGTCTATAGCGCAGCCATCGACTACGGCCGCCGCGCGTTCAGCGACGAATCGACACCGTATCTGTCGACCATCGATCTGACACTTTTGCAGCGCGGCCGCGTTGTTGTGACCGCGCGTTACGAAACCCGCGGCCTCGCCACCGACCGCTTTTCGAGCGCATCGACGAAGCTTTCGGGGCTGGTCGAGCGCATGGTCGTCGACCGGCGCGCCCAGAACGCGCCTGCGTTACAGGCCGCCCGCATCGATTGAAACATCCGTCTATCGCGTGCGTTCTGTCTGTTCGCGCCGCACTTCATACGCGCTCTTTGCCGCACTTCCCATGCGCCCACACACCGCGAAGAAAGAAAGCGAAAGATTTGCGTGCTTCCGACATGTCCTTTCATCACTTAGGATTTCTTCCATGAGCCAACATATCCTGCTTGTCGACGACGATTCCGTAGTCCGCGATCTCACGCGCGAGTATCTGCAGGCGCGAGGTTATGCGGTATCGGTCCTGCACGATGGTCTTGCGCTGCAGCGCCGGTTACAGATCGAACGTCCTGCCCTCGTCGTACTCGACATCATGATGCCGGAGCTGGATGGCATCAGCGCACTGCGCGCGTTGCGCGCAAGCGGAGACGACATTCCTGTCATCCTGCTGACCGCGCGCAACGACGTGATCGATCGCGTAATCGGCCTCGAACTCGGCGCCGACGACTACCTCGGCAAGCCTTTCGATCCGAGCGAACTGGTCGCGCGCATCCGCACCGTGCTCAGGCGCCGCGGCAATCCGGTGTCGAGTGCGCCGGAAAGTCGTGCGCCGTACCGCTTCGGTCCGTTCGAAGTGAACTTCCCAGCACGCGAACTGCGTCGCGACGACGAGCGCATTGCACTGCGTTCGAGCGAATTCGCAATCCTCAAGCTGTTCGTCAATCACGCGATGACGATTCTCACGCGCGCACAGATCATCGAGAAGCTTTATGGTCACGGCGGCGCGTATCGCAACCGCAGTCTCGATGTGTCGATCTGGCGTCTGCGCCGGCTGATCGAAACCGATCCGTCCGAGCCGCGTTATGTGCAGACGGTGTGGGGACACGGCTATGTGTTCGTGCCGCAAGGTGAAGTGGGATTCGCGGAACGCTATACGGATACACCTGAAGTTGCGGAAACGGCGCAGGCTGCGCGGCCTTAGCGTGTCGTAGCAAAACGCAACCGGGCGTGAATCGAATGCGCGCGGTTGCGTTGCTATAAGCCGATCCGAATTGCGCGGCGAGTCGAGCGATCAACTACAAGCCGCGCTATCACTCAGAATGTCAGCACGCTCATAAAGAGCCGCTGCAACCAGCCCATCGTCGTCGAATCCGCAAGCATCCCCACTCCCGCCTGCTCGATCCGCGCATTCGCGACCTTGCTCGACGCGACGTAGTTACCCATGTCGATGTCCTTCGGATTGACCACACCCGACAACCGCAGCGTGTCGCGATTGCCGTTCATCGCGATGATCTTTTCACCTGAGACCACCAGGTTGCCGGTCGGCAGCGTACCGATCACCGTCACCGCCAGCGTGCCCGACATACCCGACGTATCCGATACACTGCCCTGCCCGTTGAACGTCGTGCTCGCCGAGCCGACGTTGAACAGCTTTGCGAGTTTCGCTGCGGCATTCGTCGATTGATCGGCGGCTTGTGCGCTGATATTGCTCGCGCGGCTCGCCGAGGCGTTTGCGCTGCTGTTGTCGCTATACGATTCGGCGAGACGGATCGTCAGCACATCGCCGATGTGTTGCGCGCGCGGTGTCTCGTACAGCGACAGCGCGTTGCCTGCCTGATAGATTGCGCCCTGCGTATTGACGTTGAGCGGTGTGGCAGCAAGCGGCGCATACATCGGTGTGTCGACGATCGAGTGCGGTCCGCTCGAACACGCGGCCACACAGACCACGGTTGTTGCCGCGACGAGAATACGGTGGGAAATCATGGTTGCTCCGGGGCAGACGTGACGAAAAGAATCGGGTGCATGAAACTCGCCGTCATCCCGTTTCGGGCAAGCCGGCCTGCCACAACCGCTCGACTGACTTCACCCGTGCATCGGGATCTTTCAGCAGATAGGTCAACGTACCGTTGCCGGTCGCGGGCAACAGACACAGCGTGATCGAACTCACCGCGTTCTCCCAGACATAGACCGGCAACCCCGGCAATCCGGACGACGTGCTACCGGTCTGCATGCGCGGTGCGCCATAACGCACCGCGAGCGCACTGCGCAGATCCTCCGCAGTCACACCGTCGACCACAAACGAAATTTCGAAGAGCCGCAGCGGCGCATCGTAGGAGGCACGCGCAAAACGCAGTACGTGCTCGTCCGCGGGCGCACCGTCGACCACCGCCCGCGACATCTGCCAGCCGTTGCCCGCGCGATGCGCCCAGCGACACGCCACCACCAGGCTGTCGTCGCTCTTCAGACGCATGCCGAGTGCGCCCGCACTGACGTCGGTCTCGCAGACCAGTTCGCTATCGGGCGGCGTTGCGCGTACGGTGCGGTTCGCACGCAGCACGTCGAGCGAGACGCCGAGCGGAATGCCGCGAAAAGCGAACGGCAACGCGGCGGTACGCAGGCGTGCATCGCCTGCCGTGCGACCTGGCGGCAACGCCGGCCCCTGCGCATTGACAGCAATCGATAGCGTCGACACAGCCAGCGCAGCGACACTCGCAAGCAAGGCTCGTTTCATCTCGTTCAGTCGATGGCGGATGAGCACGCGTCGAACGGCGTAGCAGCCGCGTGCCCGACTACAGGAATGATCTTCAGCGTCGCCGACGCCGCGCGACACGGCAACGCCGCGAGGCCGCAGCCGCTGAGCGGCAGCAACGCCGCGCACACTGCCGACCATGCGGTCGCGCGGGCAACGCATCGGAGGGTTGTCGACTTTGTCACTTTCGTCACGCAGTGCTCCGCATCACGCAGTGGTGTCGACGTGACGACCGACCAGACCGGTCGGCAGCGACGGCTGCGCAGCCGCAGCCGAACCAGCGGCTTCGGTCGAGGCTTGCGCGCTGCTGGCGGCGGGTGCCGGAGCGGCGCTGGCGGCTTTGCCCGTTGCGGCCGGGCGAGTCGGCGGCGGGAAAGTTGGACGATGCGTGCTAACGGGGCTGGTCATGATGAACCTCGCGAAATGAAGGGGATCTACAGATCAACGCACCGTCGATCGCGAATGAATGCAATCAACGGTGGTGCGAGATGCATCTTCGCGCTGCAAGCACCTGCGCAATGGGCGAAGCAGCGCGCGCTTTTCCACGGCGCTTACTGCGCGTTGCGAAGCCGCTCCAAAACTTTCGCGAGTCGTGTTTCGATACCGCGCGATCCCACACCATCGCGCTGCAACGCCCGCAGGACGGCGCTTACATAGATATGTAAGTAACCGTAAGAAAGCTGTCACGCGCACGGGGCGCTGACCGGTCTAAAATTTCACGATGAATCCACAGGTCCTTATCGTCGACGACGATTCCGTGGTGCGCGATCTGTTGTGCCGGTTCCTGCAGGCGAACGGGCTCGACGTCTCCGTGCTGCACGATGGCACCCATCTGAAACGGCGGCTCGAACGCGAGCGGCCGTCGGTGGTGGTGCTCGACATCATGATGCCGAAGACCGACGGGCTGCGCGCGCTCACCGCGTTGCGCGAGGCCGGCGACGACATCCCTGTGATCTTCGCGTCCGCGCGCGGCACGGTGGCCGACCGCATCGCAGGTCTGTCGCTCGGCGCCGACGACTACATCACGAAACCCTACGATCCGCGCGAGCTGCTCGTGCGCATTCACGCGGTGCTGCGTCGACGCGGCCCGGTCACTTCGAGCGCGCCAGAAGTACGCGAACGCTATCGCTTCGGTCCGTTCGAACTCGACTACGCGACCCGCACACTGCTGCACGACGGCACCCGCGTCGCGCTGCGCGACAGCGAGTTCGCGCTCCTGAAGATCTTCAGCACGAATCCGTACAAGGTGCTGTCGCGCGCACTGATCCACGATCTCGTCCACCGCGACGACCTCGCGTTTCGCGATCGCAGCCTCGATGTGCCGATCTGGCGGCTGCGTCGCGTGATCGAGGACGATCCTTCGAATCCGCGCTACGTGCAGACCGTGCGCAGCCGCGGCTATGTGTTTGTACCGGATGCATCGGACCCGGATCTCGACGGCGCAGAAAACGATTCGAGTGCCGCCGTCCCCGACCGTAACGCGAACGAAGCAGCGGCAGGCTCATGAGAAATCCGTTGAATACGCTGTTTGGCCGCATGGCGTTGATGTCGACGGTCGTGCTGTTCGCGATTCAGGCCGGCTGGTTCGTGCTGGTCGTGCGGCAGCCGCCGCGACATGAGATCGACGGATTTGCGCGCGGCATGCTGCTCGTGCTGCATGCCGCAAACGGCGAATCGTCGAGCGGCGCGGAGCTCGCGCCCGCGTTGCGCGTGCATCTCGTGCCGACCTGGAACATGCCGGGCGCCGTGCATCTGCGCACACCGATCCAGCCGCCGCTCGTCGAGTTGCGCCAGCATCTGCTCGACAACCTGCCGGCCGGCACCCAGATCGTCGCCGACGATGCGCACCCGCCGCGCATCTGGGTGCGCTTTCCCGACAAGCCGATGTGGATCGTCGCGCCGGTCGACATTCCACCGCCGCCGCGCTTTCTGCTCGCGGCAGGCACGATGCTGATCGCCGCACTGATCCTGTCGCTGGTGGCCGCCTGGCAGATCCAGCGGCCGCTGTCGCGCGTCGCTGGTGCGGCCCGAGCGTTCGGCGATGGTGCGCGGCCGGAGCCGATCGGCGAACAGGGACCGCGCGAACTCGTCGATCTGATCGGTTCGTTCAACGGCATGATGCGGCGTCTGAACGAAGCCGACGACGATCAGGCGGTCATGCTCGCCGGCGTCGCCCACGATCTGAAAGCGCCGCTCACGCGCCTGAAGCTGCGCGCGAGCGTGCTCACGTCGGAGCGCGATCGCGCCGACTTCATCCGCGACATCGATTCGCTGACCAACATCGTGCAGCAGTTTCTGGAGTTCGCAGGCCAGGCCGCCGATGCCGGGCCGCCAGTCGAAGTCGATACGTTCCTGCGCGAGCAGTTTTCCTCCGGTGAATCGCTTGACGACGAACCGCTCTTTTCGCTCGACCTGCAGGCCGGCCCGGCCTTCACGCTGCCGCGCACGACACTCGACCGCCTGATCACGAATCTCGTCGATAACGCGCTCGAACACGGCGCGCCGCCCGTCGACATCGCCACCTCGCGCGATGGACGCCACTGGATTGTCAGCGTGCACGATCACGGCTCGGGCATTGCCGAAGACCGGATCGCAGCGGCGATGAAACCGTTCGTGCGGCTCGATGCAGCGCGTGGCGGAGAGGGGCATTGCGGGCTGGGTCTGGCGATCGTCGCGCGGCTTGCGCACGATCGCGGTGGTCGCTGCGATGTGGGCAACCATCCCGAAGGCGGGCTGTGGGTGAGGATCGTGTTGCCGGTCGCGCAGGACGTTCGACCTGAGCGGCCGGACCGGATCGAGCGAGCGGAACGACCCGAACGCCCGGAGCGCACGAAGGCGCTCGCCTATCCCTGAGAATTGCGGACTCTTACGTCGCCGCGCGCGTTGCTTACGTGGGTTTACCGATGGTCATTCAGGCTGGGAGCCGCGCGTATAGTCGGTGCTGGCTCGTTGAGCTATTCCCCTCGGTCCGATTCGCCCGGCACGGCAATCGGGCCTTTTTTTACGCTTTACGACGCTTTACGCGACGGCAAAGGTGGACTGCGGACGTGGCCTTGCTGCGCCTATCCGGTCAGATCAGGTCAGCTAACGAGCCGCGCGCGCAAGCGCGCCACCGTCGCCTGCGACAGCCCGAGGCCCGCAGTCAGATAGCCGTTCATCGTGCTGTAGCTCGCTTGCACCTGATCGACGGCAGCCTGCAGGAAGCTCGCCTGCGCGGCATACAGCGGCGCGGCGGCCGCAGCAGCGGCCTCGCCGCGCTGCATGCGCATCACTGCGAGGCTCGTCTGGGTCGATGCCGCGTTATAGGTATTCGTCAGGAGATAGTCCTGCATCACGACATCGAACGGCACGTTCGCCACGCTGAGCAGCACGGCGGCCACCCAGCCGGTGATGTCCTTGCCGTCGTCGCAGTGAAAGAGCTGCGCGCCGGTCGTGCTGGCGAGCCGCGTCAGCAGCGCGCCAAAACCCGCGCGCTGCGCCTCGCCGCTCACGAAGCTGCGCCACTGCGCCTCCATCATCGCGACGGCATCGGTAGACGTGGCGGGTAGCAGCGCGGGCGGCTCGGACGTGCCGTCGATATTGAAGTTCACATAGGCAGCGCCTACCGGTACGACGTCGCGGGCGGCGGCGATTTCGGCGGGCGTGCGCAGGTCGTAATCGACGGTGATGCCGAGCGTGTCGAGCGTGGCCTTGTCGGAAGCGGTGAGCGTCAGCGCGCCGGAGCGGTAGAAGCGGCCGCGCTGCACGCGGGCGCCGTCGACGGTCGAGTAACCGTCGGCCGGGCCGCTCACATCGCGAAAATTCTCCACCGAAGCGATGCGCGGCGTGGTGGACGTGTCGGCGTCGACCGCGCCGCCGCAGCCTGCCAGCAGCGTGCCCGTGAAGCCCGACAGCGCAAACAGGCCGGCGGCGCCCTTCAGCAGCGTGCGCCGGCCGTTGTCGACCTGCGCGGAACGCCGCGCCGCGCCGGGCTGTGGCCGGTCGCCGGAGGGTAAAGCGCGCGCTGTCGCAGTGGGATTCATGTTCGAGCCGTCCGGGGTAAGCGCGGGTGCGCAAGGGAAGTCGAAGGCCGCGTGCAGCGCACACGTCGACAGGCAGTTTACCGGCAATCGTGAAAATCGAGATTACAGAGCAACAAACGGTAAGGAAAGTTCCTGCGCCGGATCGCCCGTGTGCGCCGGGTCGGTCGCTCGTTGCCCGCAAAACCTTGCCACAGCACGGTTCTTTTTTGTTCCAGATGGCTTACACACAATAACGCGCCGTAAAATACCGACCACCCCGGCGCAGGCCGCCCCCCCGCGCGGGACAGGAGGAGAAGAGACAGAATGGGATCATTCCAGTGGTTCACCGAGTTGACGCCGCGCGAGCGACGCACGCTGTATGCGGGTTTCGGCGGTTATGCAGTCGATGCGTTCGACTTCATGATCTACTCGTTCCTGATCCCAACCCTGATCGCCGCATGGGGCATGTCGAAAAGCGAAGCGGGCATGATCGCGACCAGTTCGCTGATCTCGTCGGCACTGGGCGGCTGGATCGCCGGCATTCTCGCTGACCGTTACGGGCGTGTGCGCGTGCTGCAGTGGACTATCGCGACGTTCGCGGTCTTCACGTGTCTATCCGGCTTCACGCATTCGTTCTGGCAACTGCTCACCACCCGCACGCTGCAGGGCATCGGTTTTGGCGGGGAGTGGTCGGTGGTGACGATCATGATGGCCGAGACGATCCGCTCGCCGCAGCATCGCGCGAAAGCAGTCGGTACCGTGCAGAGCAGTTGGTCGTTCGGTTGGGGCGCGGCTGCGATCCTGTACTGGGCATTCTTCGCGCTGCTGCCCGAGCAACTCGCGTGGCGCGCATGCTTCTGGATCGGTCTCGCGCCCGCACTGTGGATCATCTACATCCGCCGCAACGTCAGCGACCCGGATATCTATGTAGCCGCCCGACGTGCGCGCGAAAGCGGTTTCGACACCTCGCATTTCCTGCAGATTTTTTCGTTGCCGCATCTGAAAACCACGCTGCTCGGCAGCGCGTTGTGCACCGGTATGCTCGGCGGATACTACGCAATCACGACATGGCTGCCGACCTATCTAAAAACCGTACGGCATCTGTCGGTGTTCAATACGAGCGGTTATCTCGTCGTGCTGATCACCGGTTCGTTCTGCGGCTATATCGTCGGCTCGATCCTGTGCGACCGGATCGGCCGGCGCGCGTCGTTCGTGCTGTTCGCGATCGGTTCGTTCGTGCTCGGCATGGTCTACACGATGCTTCCAGTCACCGACAGCATGATGCTGCTGCTCGGCTTTCCGCTCGGCATCGTCGTGCAGGGGATCTTCGCCGGCGTTGGCGCGTATTTGTCGGAGTTGTATCCGAGTGCGATCCGCGGCTCGGGTCAGGGCTTCTGCTACAACCTCGGGCGCGGTATCGGCTCGCTCTTCCCGATACTCGTCGGTACGCTGTCGCAGACAACGACGCTCGTGAAAGCGATGGGGGTCGTCGCCGGTTCCGGTTATCTGCTCGTCATCGTGTCGGCACTGTGCCTGCCGGAAACCAAAGGCAAGTCGCTCACCGAAGCTCCTACCATCGCCTGATTCACGCGCCAACGCTATGCATACGATCGTACTGGGTGGTGGCGTGATCGGCGTCTCGACAGCCTTCTTCCTGCGCGAACAGGGTTGCGAAGTCACGGTCATCGAACGCGAAGTCGATGTCGCGTTGTCGACGAGCTTCGGCAACGCGGGAGTAATCGCACCCGGCTACGTCACGCCGTGGGCCGCGCCCGGTATGCCCGCGAAGATCGCCAAGTATCTGTTCAAGCCAGCTTCACCGCTGATCTTCCGGCTCACGCTCGACCCGGCGCAATGGCGCTGGATCGCGCGCTGGCTGCGCGAATGCGATCTCGCGCGGTTTCGCGTGAACAAACAGCGGATGCAGCGTGTCGCGTACTACAGCCGCGCGTGCCTGCAGGAATTCCGCACGCGCTATCCGTTCGAGTACGGGCGCAGCAAAGGTTATCTGCAGCTCTTTCGCAGCGACTACGACGTCGAACTTGCGCAGCCTTCGCTTGCGGTGCTGCGCGATGCCGGTATCGCGCATCGCGAGGTAAGCGCCGCCGAATGCGTGCAGATCGAACCGGGCTTGCGCTGGGCGCGCGAAACGCCGGTTTCCGGTCTGTATCTGCCGGACGATGAGGCCGGCGACTGCGCGCGTTTCACACGCGAGCTGCGCATGCTGTGCGAAAGAGCCGGCGTGCGGTTTCGCTTCGAGACCAGCGTCAACGCGCTCGACGTGCAAGGTGGTGCGGTGCGAGGCGTGCGCATCGGCAGTGCGTGCGGCAGCGAGACGCTGGCGGCGGATGCGGTGGTGGTTGCGCTCGGTGTCGACAGTGCGGCACTGCTCGCGCCGCTCGGCGTGAAGGTGCCGCTCTATCCGGTGAAGGGCTACTCGGCGACGCTGCCGGTTATCGATGACGAGAAAGCCCCGCGCGCCGCGCTGATGGACGAATCGCTGAAGACGGCGATCACGCGCTTCGGTACCAACCTGCGCGTAGCCGGCACCGCCGAACTCGGCAATGCACGCGCGACGCTGCGCGAACAGGCGCTGCATACGCTGATGAAAGTCCTCGACGACTGGTTTCCGCATGCGGCAAAACCATCGTCCGCGCACTTCTGGGTAGGACGCCGGCCAATGACACCGGATGGCGCACCACTGCTCGGGCCATCGGGTGTCGACAACCTGTGGATCAATCTCGGACACGGTTCAACGGGCTGGGCGATGTCGCTCGGCTCCGCGCGCGTCGTCGCCGATCTGATCACGCAGCGCACACCGGAGATCGATCTCGATGGGCTTACGCTTGCGCGCTATCGGCGCGCGTAATTCTCGGTCGTTATTTTATGGGTGCGTCATGAAAAAAACCGGGTCGCCCTCACGGGCGCCCGGTTTTGTCTCGTACTACGCTGTCGTCTCCACCTGTTCCTGCAACTCGTGAACGCGGCAACGGCTGCTGCCAGATTCAGCTTCGGCTTCAGCGCGGCAGGTCCGAATGTCCCATCAGGTACGCATCGACCGAACGCGCACATTGCCGGCCTTCGCGAATCGCCCACACGACGAGCGACTGACCGCGGCGCATATCGCCCGCCGCGAAAACCTTGTCGACCGACGTGTAGTACGCCTTGTCGCCTTCGGTAGCCGCACGCACGTTACCGCGCACGTCCTTGTCGACGCCGAACGCTTCGAGCACCGGCGACACCGGCTGCGTGAAACCCATCGCGAGCAACACCAGATCGGCCTTCATATCGAACTCGGAACCCGGCACTTCCTGCATCTTGCCGTCCTTCCATTCGACACGCACCGCCACCAGCTTTTCGACCTTGCCGTTCTTGCCTTCGAAACGCTTGGTCGCGACGGCCCAGTCACGCTCGCAGCCTTCCTCGTGCGAGGACGACGTGCGCAGCTTGATCGGCCAGTACGGCCAGACGAGCGGCTTGTGCTCTTCTTCCGGCGGCTGCGGCAGCAGTTCGAACTGCGTGACGCCCTTCGCGCCGTGCCGGTTCGACGTACCGACGCAATCGGAGCCCGTATCGCCACCGCCGATCACGACGACATGTTTCCCCTTCGCGACCAGTTGATCAATGACCTTGTCGCCGGCATTGATCTTGTTCTGCTGCGGCAGAAACTCCATCGCGTAGTGAATGCCGGCGAGTTCGCGACCCGGCACCGGCAGATCGCGCGGCGTTTCCGAACCGCCGGAAATCACGATCGCATCGAACTGCTCTTTCAGTTCTTCAGGAGTGACGGTTTCCTTCGCGGTGTTGCCGATGTGCGATGGCAGTGCATCCTTGCCGACGAACACGTTCGGGCGGAACGTCACGCCTTCCGCTTCCATCTGACGCATGCGCCGATCGATCAGCCACTTCTCGAGCTTGAAGTCGGGGATGCCATAACGCAGCAATCCGCCGATCCGGTCGTTCTTCTCGAACACCGTCACGTCGTGGCCAGCACGGGCGAGTTGTTGCGCGGCGGCGAGGCCGGCAGGACCCGAGCCGACCACAGCAACCTTCTTGCCGGTCTTGTGCTTCGGCGGCTGCGGCGCTACCCAGCCTTCGGACCACGCCTTGTCGATGATCGCGTGTTCGATCGACTTGATGCCGACGGGGTCGTCGTTGATGCCGAGCGTGCACGCCGATTCGCACGGCGCCGGGCAGATGCGGCCCGTGAACTCGGGGAAATTGTTGGTGGAATGCAGCACGTCGATCGCCGTCTTCCAGTCCTGATGGAACACCAGGTCGTTGAAGTCCGGGATGATGTTGTTGACCGGGCAGCCGTTGTTGCAAAACGGAATGCCGCAGTCCATGCAACGTGCGCCCTGAATCTTCGCTTCGTCGTCGCTCAATGCGGCGACGAATTCCTTGTAGTGCTTCACACGTGTGAGCGGAGCTTCGTACGCCTCGTGGCGGCGTTCGAACTCGAGAAAGCCGGTTGCCTTGCCCATGTGGTTCTCGTGTCTATCTGTATCGAGTGAGGGGAGCGGTGTCCGCCGCATTGAATGCGGCGGCACATCAGCGATGTATATAGTCGGTGTGGAATCGATCAGGCCGCGAGTACTTCCTTGCTGGCCTTCTTCGCGCCCATTTCACCGAGCGCACGCTTATATTCCGTCGGGAACACCTTCACGAACTGGCGGCGCGCCGAGTCCCAGTTTTCGAGCAGCGCCTTCGCGCGCGTCGAGCCCGTGAACTGGAAGTGACGCTCGATCAACCCCTTCAGCAACGCTTCGTCGGTCTGGCCGGTATGCCACAACGCGCGGTCGACGGTGCGTTCCTGTTCGGCTTGCTGCAGCACCGGATCGAGCGCGACCATCGCCTTGTTGCATTTGCCCGCGAACGTGTTGTCCGGGTCGTACACATACGCGACGCCACCCGACATACCGGCCGCAAAGTTGCGCCCGGTTTCGCCGAGCACGACCACCGTGCCGCCCGTCATGTATTCGCAACCGTGATCGCCGGTGCCTTCGACTACCGCCGTCGCTCCCGAGTTACGCACGCAGAAACGCTCGCCAGCGACGCCGCGCAAGAACGCTTCGCCTTCGATCGCGCCGTACATCACCGTGTTGCCGCAGATGATGTTTTCTTCGGACTTGCCGCGGAAGTCGTTGGTCGGGCGAATGATGATGCGCCCGCCCGACAGCCCCTTGCCGACATAGTCGTTACCGTCGCCGACGAGATCGAGCGTGATGCCCTTCGCGAGGAACGCACCAAAGCTCTGACCGGCCGTGCCCTTCAACTGGATGTGGATCGTGTCGTCGGACAAACCTTCGTGGCCGTACTTCTTCGCGACGAGACCCGACAACATCGCGCCGACCGTGCGGTTCACGTTGCGCACCGGCTGGATGAACGAAACGTGCTCGCCCTTCTCGAGTGCGGCTTTCGCCTTCTCGACCAGCGTGTGGTCGAGTGCGCGCTCGAGACCGTGATCCTGCGTGTCGACGTGCAGACGCGCAACCTCGGCCGGAACCTGCGGCAGATAGAACACCTTCGAGAAATCGAGACCCTTCGCCTTCCAGTGCTCGATGCCCTTCTTCATGTCGAGCAGGTCCGCGCGGCCGATCAGATCGTCGAACTTGCGGATACCGAGCTGCGCCATGATCTCGCGCACTTCTTCAGCGATGAAGAAGAAGAAGTTGACGACGTGTTCCGGCTGACCCTGGAATTTCGCGCGCAGCACCGGGTCTTGCGTCGCAACGCCGACCGGGCAGGTGTTCAGATGGCACTTGCGCATCATGATGCAACCTTCGACGACGAGCGGCGCAGTCGCAAAGCCGAATTCGTCGGCGCCGAGCAGCGCACCGATCACGACGTCGCGACCGGTCTTCATCTGACCGTCGGCCTGCACGCGGATGCGGCCGCGCAACTGGTTCAGCACCAGCGTCTGCTGCGTTTCGGCGAGACCGAGTTCCCACGGCGTGCCGGCGTGCTTGAGCGACGATAGCGGCGACGCGCCGGTGCCGCCATCATGACCGGCGATCACGACGTGATCGGCCTTCGCCTTCGCGACACCGGCAGCGACCGTGCCGACACCCACTTCCGACACCAGCTTCACGGAAATGCTTGCGGCAGGGTTCACGTTCTTCAGATCGTGAATCAGCTGTGCAAGGTCTTCGATCGAATAGATGTCGTGGTGCGGCGGCGGCGAAATCAGGCCGACGCCCGGCACCGAGTAGCGCAGCTTGCCGATGTATTCGGACACCTTGTGGCCCGGCAACTGACCGCCTTCGCCGGGCTTCGCGCCCTGCGCCATCTTGATCTGGATCTGGTCCGCTGAAGCAAGATACTGCGCCGTCACACCGAAACGGCCCGATGCGACCTGCTTGATCTTCGAGCGCAGCGAATCACCGTCCTTCAGCGGAATGTCGCGCACGATCTCGTCGCCGATGATCGACTTCAGCGTGTCGCCGTTCTTGATCGGAATACCGCGCAGTTCGTTGCGATAGCGGTTTTCGTCCTCGCCGCCTTCGCCGGTGTTCGACTTGCCGCCGATCCGGTTCATGGCGATCGCGAGCGTCGTATGCGCTTCTGTGCTGATCGAACCGAGCGACATCGCGCCCGTTGCGAAGCGCTTGACGATGTCCTTCGCCGACTCGACGTCGTCAAGGGCGATCGCCTTCATCGGATCGACCTTGAACTCGAACAGACCGCGGAAGGTCATGTGACGCTTCGTCTGATCGTTGATCAGATGCGCGTATTCCTTGTACGTCTGATACGAGTTGCTGCGTGCCGAATGCTGCAGCTTGGCGATCGCATCGGGCGTCCACATATGGTCTTCGCCGCGCACGCGATACGCGTATTCGCCGCCCGCATCGAGCATGGTCGCGAGGACCGGGTTGTCGCCGAATGCATCGCGATGCAGACGGATCGCTTCTTCCGCGACGTCGAACAGACCAATGCCGCCGACCTTCGACGCCGTCCCCTTGAAGTACTTCGCGACCAGTTCTTCGGCAAGACCGACTGCTTCGAAAATCTGCGCACCGGTGTACGACATGTAGGTCGAAATGCCCATCTTCGACATGACCTTTTGCAAGCCCTTGCCGACGGCTTTCGTGAAGTTGTAGATCGCCTTGTCCGCCGACAGGTCGCCCTTCAGACCCGCTGCGAACTGCGCGAGCGTTTCGAGCGCGAGGTACGGGTGCACGGCTTCCGCGCCGTAGCCCGCGAGCAGCGCGAAGTGATGGGTTTCACGCGCGGAGCCGGTTTCGACAACGAGGCCCGCGCTCGTGCGCAGACCATGCTGCACGAGGTGCGTGTGGATCGCGGCCGTGGCGAGCAGCGCCGGAATCGCGACGTTGTCGCGATCGGTCTTGCGGTCCGACACGATCAGCATGTTGTAGCCGGACTTCACGGCATCGACG
This sequence comes from Paraburkholderia sp. CHISQ3, assembly GCF_030464945.1. Classification (NCBI taxonomy): domain Bacteria; kingdom Pseudomonadati; phylum Pseudomonadota; class Betaproteobacteria; order Burkholderiales; family Burkholderiaceae; genus Paraburkholderia; species Paraburkholderia sp. CHISQ3. The sequence goes on along the minus strand of NZ_JALPRG010000016.1, from coordinate 41,985 downwards.
GCTTCGGCGCACAGGGACGCGAGACGCGCCTCGATGCCTTCCTTGCCCCAGGCCACCGGGTAGCAGATGTTCAGCTCGTACGAACTGAATTTTCCGCCTGTGTATTGATCGATCGCGCGGATCTTCGCGATGTCCTTGAAGTCGAGCACCGGCTGCGACACTTCGAGCCGCATCGGCGGGTTGATGTTGTTCGTGTCGAGCAGGTTCGGCTTCGGACCGACGAACGACACCAGTGACATCACCATGTTCTCGCGGATCGGATCGATCGGCGGGTTTGTCACCTGGGCGAACAGCTGCTTGAAGTAGTGATACAGCGTCTTGTTCTTGTTCGACATCACCGCGAGCGGCGAGTCGTTGCCCATCGAGCCGACCGCTTCCTCGCCCGCCTGCGCCATCGGCGCCATCAGGAACTTGAGGTCTTCCTGCGTATAGCCGAACGCCTGCTGACGATCGAGCAGCGCAGCGGCTTCGCGGCGTTCCGTGACGATGTCTTCGGCCTTCGGCTCGATCTCGTCGAGCTTGATCCGCACGGCGTCGATCCAGCTCTTGTAGGGCTTCGCGTTCGCGAGGTTGTCCTTCAGTTCCTTGTCGTCGATGATGCGGCCGTGCTCCATGTCGATCAGGAACATCTTGCCCGGCTGCAGACGCCACTTCTTGACGATCTTCGACTCGGGGATGGGCAGCACGCCCGATTCGGACGCCATGATGACGAGGTCGTCGTCGGTGATGATGTAGCGCGCCGGACGCAGGCCGTTACGGTCGAGCGTCGCGCCGATCTGACGACCGTCGGTGAACGCGATCGCGGCGGGGCCGTCCCACGGCTCCATCATCGCGGCGTGATATTCGTAGAACGCGCGGCGGTTGTCGTCCATCAGCGTGTGCTGTTCCCACGCTTCGGGGATCATCATCATCACCGCGTGCACGAGCGGGTAGCCGGCCATCACGAGCAGTTCGAGACAGTTGTCAAACGATGCCGTGTCCGACTGGCCCGGATAGATGAGCGGCCACAGCTTCGGCAGATCGTCGCCGAGCACATGGCTTGCGATCGCGCCGGTCCGTGCGTTCAGCCAGTTGACGTTGCCCTTCACGGTGTTGATTTCGCCGTTGTGAGCAATCATCCGGTACGGGTGAGCGAGTTCCCAGGCCGGGAATGTGTTGGTCGAGAAGCGCTGGTGCACGAGCGCGAGCGCCGACACGACGCGCTCGTCCTGCAGGTCGCGGTAGTACACGCCAACCTGGCCGGCCAGCAGCAGCCCCTTGTAGACGACCGTGCGCGCCGAGCACGACGGCACGAAGTATTCCTTGCCGTGCTTGAGCTTGAGCGCCTGGATACGGTGGCTCGCGGTCTTGCGGATCACGTACAGCTTCCGCTCGAGCGCGTCGGTCACCATGATGTCCTTGCCGCGACCGATGAAGATCTGGCGGATCAGCGGCTCGCTCGCCTTCACCGTCGGCGAGATCGGCATGGCGTGGTCGACCGGCACATCGCGCCAGCCCAGCACGACCTGGCCTTCCGCCTTCACGGTGCGCTCGAGTTCTTGCTCGCACGCGAGGCGCGATGCGTGTTCCTTCGGCAGGAAGATCATGCCGACGCCGTATTCGCCGGACGGCGGCAGCGTCACGCCCTGCTTCGCCATTTCCTCGCGATAGAAGCCATCGGGAATCTGGATCAGGATGCCCGCGCCGTCGCCCATTAGCGGATCGGCGCCGACTGCGCCGCGGTGATCGAGGTTTTCCAGGATCTTCAGGCCTTGCTGAATGATCTCGTGGCTTTTCTTGCCCTTGATATGAGCGACGAAGCCGACGCCACAGGCGTCGTGTTCGTTTTGCGGGTCGTACAGACCTTGCGCAGCGGGCACCGACGAAGTCGGTTGCAGGGGGTCGTTCATGGGGACACCGTCTGAAAGGGGCCGGGGCGGCCGTTTAACCATTTGTTGTTTTCGCCTTCCGCTGTGCCGGTGTGCAGCTACGCGGGCGATCGGGCTTCCAGCTTTGTGTGCCGGGGAACCGCCGGAATTCGGAATATACGCGACGAATCAAGGGAATAGCAAATAAAACGTGATGATCAGACACCTATTATCGTGATGGTGCATGATTTTGATTTTTAATCGGTGCCATATCGAAACGGTGCAAAAGAAAACGGCATGCGGAGATGCCGTCTTTCGTTTGCGCCGCCGGTCCGGCGCGGCTTACTGGGTTTGCGGCGTTTCGCGCACCTTGCGCGGCCGTCCGCGGGGCAGCGGCGACACGCGCCGGTTGGCCGCCCGCGCCGCCCACTCGCGATAAGATTCGCCGCCCAGCACCCAACCCTTGAGCGTGGCTTGCTGGAGCTGGCTGGCTTCGCGTTCGTCGAGCGGTTGTTCGCACAGGTCGCGATACGCGCGCTGCCGTTCAAACGGCGTGTTGCCGAGCGACCAGTACAGCGGGTGATCGGTGATGAGGCTGTCGAGCGTCAGCCCGATGTGATGCCGGTAGCTCGACCAGCGGTAGTCTTCCGCCGCGCTCACAAGCTGGGTACGCACCGGGCACAGCTCGACTACGCGGCTCGCCAGCAGGAAGTAGCGCTCGCCCTCGATCACAGTCGCGCGATAGCGTCCTTCCCACAAGGTGCCGCGGCGTGCATAACGGCGGTTGAAGTGCGCCACATAGCGGCGGCCGACAGCCTGCATCGCCTTCGGCAGGCTCGCTTCGTCGGCGGGGGTGACGAGCAGCTGTACCGCGCCGGGCATCAGCGCATACGCGTGAATCGCCAGCCGGTGATCGCGCGAAGCCGCCTTCAGGCAATCGATGAAGAGCTCGTAATCCTGGTCGTCGACAAATGCGGGCTGCTGGTCGAGTCCGCGCAGAATCACGTGCTGCGGCTGGTCAGGAACATAAAGACGTGCAAGCCGTGCCATGCTGGATTATCCAATAGTCGCGTTGGTATATACCCGAGGGTCCGAAGAACCGCCTGAGCGCTAGATTCGGCGCAATGCGGCTGAGCCGGAAACCGCCTGGCGCTTAGGGAAAATGCTCTAACTGCAGCGTATGGTTTGTTTGAAACGTTGTGGTCATAATGAGCGGGCTTTTTCAGGAGGAGCACACATGAAATTAAAACAGGCCATAACGGGGATTGCAGCGCTTGCCTGCATCACGGGCGCTCATGCGCAATCGGCTGGAAGCATCTACCTCACCACGGGTTGGTTCCATCTGGCGCCGCAGGACAGCAGTGATCCGTTGAAGGTACTCTCGATTGGCGGCACGCCCATCAATCAAAGCCAGCCAGGCACTGGCGCCGGCATCGATTCGTCCGACACGCTGGGCGGGAGTATCGGTTACTTCATCACCGACCATATCGCTGCCGAAGCGGAACTCGGCATTCCGCCCAAGTTCAACCTGCTCGGCGAAGGCAGCTTTTCGCAGTTCGGCCAGCTCGGCTCGGCGAAGCAATGGAGCCCGGCGGTGCTGTTCAAGTATCACTTCTTCGATGCTCAGGCGAAATTCCGTCCGTATGTGGGTATCGGTGCGACGTACGTCTGGTTCACCGACGCGAAGATCACTAATACCGCGTTCGAGCAAGGCGTGCTGCATGGTCCGACCTCCGTGTCGACAGATCGTTCCTGGGCGCCGGTGTTTAACCTCGGCTTCAATTACGCGATCACCAAGCACTGGTTCGCGGGCATCTCGGTGTCGTACATTCCGCTCAGCGTGACGGCCACGCTGCATACGCCGAATGCAACGCCGGTTGGCGGCAGCGTGGAGTCGCAGGCAAAGATCAAGCTGAACCCGATCGTGACCTACGCCAAGATCGGCTACGTGTTCTAGCGCGACCCGCTTTCCTGCTGCCGGGTTTGCTGAACCGCCCCGGCACATTCAAACGCCGTCACTTCGTGGCGGCGTTTTGTTTTCTGGATTCTATGCCTATGGCGCACGTGCCGCATGCATATGAAATCCATTGTAATTTTGACCATCGTCGGCGCCAGGGATGAAAATTCTGCCGGGCTGGGGTTGTCGTCGCTCCGCCGGCTTGTCTGCCCGATGTCCGGTGGGCAGGCCGTACGCCTTTCTGCGCGGGTCAGGCACCGAAGTTGCAACGTCTGAGGTTGCTCGCAAGGAACCCTGCTGCAAATCCGGGCGTTCCCATGCACATCCATCTTCCATCGACGGAGCAACCATGACTGCACTACCGAACACGCGAGATGCCATCGGCGAATCCTGGACCACCACGAGCCGGCGCGCCCGCCGCATCGCACGCCACAGCCGCGATGCCGCCGAAGATGTCGCCGGCGAACTGCGTTCGCTGATGGCGGAACTAGAAGAAACGCTGGCGGACGGCACCCAGGCCGACGCGAAGGTATTGCGCGAGCAATTGCGCAAGCGGCTCGAAGCGGCCCGCGTACGTCTGCAGGAAACCCGCGAGGCTGTGCGCGAACACGCCGAAAACGTGCTCGCGGATGCCGACGATTACGTGCATGAGAATCCGTGGCGCACGATCGCTGTGGTGGGTGGACTGGCGTTGCTGACCGGTGCGCTGCTCGCGCGATCGCGCTAGGGCGCGCTATATACCGGCTGAGCTGAATCACGGGTGGGACCAGACGCGTGGGGCGCGTCCCCGGGCGCGTTTCCGTGCGCCTAGTTGTCGTCCACGACGAACAACCGCCGGTACTCCTTCAACGCATACCGATCCGTCATACCGGCGATGTAATGAGCAATCAGCCGCGGCTGCGCGGCGGCATCCTTCGCCTGATAGGCCGGCGGCAATAACCGCGAATCATCCGTGAATGCGTCGAACAACCCGGCGATCACCCGCCTCGCCTTGTTCGCCATACGCATCACGCGGTAGTGCCGGTACAGGTTCTTGAACAGGAAGCGCTTCAGCTCGCCGGCCTGCGCCGCCACGACCTCGCTGTGTGCGACCAGCGGCGGTGCTGCCCGCACGTCGTCCAGCGATGTCGGCGCATGGCGTTCGAGCTGGCGCGCGGTGGTATCGATCAGATCGACGATCAGCGTATTGATGATTCTGCGCACCGTTTCGTGCACGAGCCGCCGTCCTTCGATCTGCGGATAGTCGCCGCGCGCGGCCTCGTAATGCACCTGCCATAACGCGACCTCGGACAGCTGCTCGATGGTGAGAAGCCCCGAGCGCAAGCCGTCGTCGACGTCGTGATTGTTGTAGGCGATCTCGTCGGCGAGATTGGCAATCTGCGCTTCGACAGACGGTTGATGTCCGTTCAGGAAGCGCTCGCCAAGCTCGCCCAGACGGCGTGCGTTCTCGCGCGAGCAATGCTTCAGGATGCCCTCACGCGTTTCGAAACATAGATTCAGCCCGTCGAACGCGCCGTAGTGCTCCTCCAGATCGTCGACCACCGCGAGGCTCTGCAGGTTGTGCTCGAAGCCGCCGTGCTCGCGCATGCATTCGTTCAGCGTGTCCTGGCCGGCATGGCCGAACGGCGTATGACCGAGATCGTGAGCCAGCGAAATGGCTTCGACGAGATCTTCGTTGACGCGCAGGTTGCGGGCTACCGATCGCGCGATCTGCGCCACCTCGAGGCTATGTGTAAGACGCGTGCGGAACAGGTCGCCTTCGTGATTGACGAACACCTGGGTCTTGTACTCGAGCCGGCGGAATGCCGTCGAATGCACAATGCGGTCGCGGTCGCGCTGAAACTCGGTGCGGGCAGCGGGCGCAGCCTCCGGGTAACGGCGTCCACGCGATTGCGATGAATGCGCCGCATAGGGCGCGAGATGCGCCTCGAGTGCGTCGACGCTCGGCGTGATGATTGCGGGTGCTACGCGCGGCCGATCGGTATCGGGTGCGCGCGAGTCGGTCGGCAGGTTGCTGCGGGTGTCGCTCACCGGTTTCTCCGCATCAAGAGGTGGGCACCGTGTGAAGCGTGCTTGCTGCCGCTGCTGCGTCGGCTAGATGGCGGCCGCGAGCGTCGCGTTCACGGTGTCGTCAGGGGCCCGGGCGATCAGCGTCTCACCAAAACGCTTCAGCAGGATGAACTTGATCTCGCCCGCTTCGGCCTTCTTGTCGACGCGCATCAGTTCGACATAGCGGTCGGCGCCGAGCGCCGGTGCGCGAGTGGGAAGATGCGCGGCCGCGATCACGTCGACGAGACGCCGTCGCGCGGCTTCGTCCAGGTGGCCGAGCCGCACCGACAGGTCAGCCGCCATCACCATGCCGCAGCCCACCGCCTCGCCGTGCAGCCATTCGCCGTAGCCGAGCCCGGCTTCGATCGCGTGGCCGAACGTGTGGCCGAAGTTCAGGATCGCTCGCAGGCCGCCTTCGCGCTCGTCCGCAGCGACGACCGATGCCTTGATCTCGCACGACCGCTTGACCGCCTGCGCGAGCGCCTCGGGTTCGCAGTTGTTCAACGCGCCGACGTTCGCTTCGATCCAGTCGAAGAACGCCGCGTCGGCAATCGCGCCGGTCTTGATGACTTCGGCCACGCCGGCCGCGAGCTCGCGCGCGGGCAGCGTCTTCAGCGCGCCGATATCCGCGATGACTGCCTGCGGCTGATAGAACGCACCGATCATGTTCTTGCCGAGCGGATGGTTAATGCCGGTCTTGCCGCCCACCGACGAATCGACCTGCGACAGCAGCGTGGTCGGCACCTGGATAAACGGCACGCCGCGCATATAGCTGGCAGCCGCAAAGCCGGTCATGTCACCGATCACACCGCCGCCCAGCGCGATCAGCGTGGTCTTGCGGTCGGCGCGGGCGCCGAGCAGCGCGTCGAAGATCAGATTGAGCGTTTCCCAGTTCTTGTACACCTCGCCGTCGGGCAGCACGACCGTCGATACCTGCTTGCCGAGCGGTGCCAGCGCACGCCGCAGCGCATCGCCGTAGAGTGGTTCGACTGTCGTGTTGGTGACGATCGTCACCGACGCACCGGCGATATGCGGCGCAAACAGCGCCGTCTGGTCAATCAGACCGGCACCGATGTGGATGGGATAGGCGCGCTCGCCCAGTTCGACGTTGACAGTAATCATGGGGGTAATCATGCTTGCGATTATGGCGCAGGATGCCGGGTGACGCCGGCTAGCTCGAGTTGCATCAGGACCATGTTGACGAGCCCGTTGACCGACGGCCGCCCGGTTTCGATGACGAAATGCGCGCATTCGCGGTACAGCGGATCGCGCACTTCATAGAGTGCTTCGAGACGCGCTTTCGGGTCGTCGGTCTGCAACAGCGGACGATTTTTGTCGCGCCGCGTGCGCATCCACAGGTCGTGCGGATTGGCGCGCAGATAAACCACGAGACCGCGATTGCGCAGCGCCTCGCGATTTTCGGGGCGTAGAATCGCGCCGCCGCCGGTGGCGAGCACGATGTTCTCGCGTGCGGTCAGATCGCCGATCACCTGGGCCTCGCGGTCGCGAAAACCGGCCTCGCCTTCGTGTTCGAAAATCAGTGCGACGCGTGCGCCGGTGCGCGCCTCGATCTCATGGTCCGAATCGAAGAACGGGCGATCGAGCCGGCGTGCCACCGCCCGGCCCACCGTGGTCTTGCCCGCCCCCATGAGCCCTACAAAAAAGACATTGGCGTCTGCGTCCCGCGCTTGCAACGGTATCCTCTGGTTAATCCGGTAGTTCGTGCCGCAGCTTACTGGCAAAGCGACTGCCTTGTCGAGCCTGCGGCCGCGGCGGGCAGGAGCACTCATGGTGCATGCACGACGCGTGGCGTGATGAAAACGACCAGTTCGCCGTTACGCTGGCGATGGGCCCGATGCCTGAAAAGTGCACCTAAAACCGGTATTTTGCCCAGGAGCGGCACCCGCGTCACATCGTCGCGCTCGTCCTGCTCGTAAATCCCGCCAATCGATACCGTCCCGCCGTCCTCCACTTCGACACGCGTCTGCACGTGTTTCGTGTTGATTGCGGGCCCCGCCGCAGTCTGTTCGCCGACACTGTCTTTCGCCACATCGAGGTCCAGCACGACGCGGCCGTCGGGTGTGATTTGCGGCTCGACCTCGAGTTTGAGGCCCGCCCGGCGGAACTGTACGCCGGACACACCCTGCCCCACTTTCGCCTGATACGGCAGCTCGGTGCCCTGCTCGACGATGGCCTTCGTGCGGTCCGCGGTGACGACGCGCGGGCTCGATACGGTTTCGCCGTGCCCCTCCGCCTCAAGCGCGCTCAGCTCGATATTCAACAGACGGGTGGCTTGCGCCGCGAACAGCGTCAGGCCCGCGGTCGCGGCATCGAACCCGGAAAGGGGGCGCGCCGACAGATCGACGACCTTGCCTTCGCTGCCGCCGACCACTCCCATTCCTGAACCGCTCTCGTGCGTATTCGCCAGCAACATGCGTGCGCCCAGGTTGCGCGAAAAACCTCGCTCGCCTTCGACGATGCGCGCTTCGATCAACACCTGCCGCGTCGGCCGGTCGATCATTGCAATCACATCGGCGATCTGCGCAAGCCGCGCTTCGAGATCGGTGACGAACAGCAGGTTGGTCCGTGCGTCGGCCATGACCGCGCCGCGTTTCGACAACACACGCTGGTTGCCGGACGCACTCAATAGACGACGCACTTCGTCCGCGCGCGCATAGCGCAACTCGAACACACGGCTCGCGAGCGGTTCAAGGTCGGCTGTGCGCGCATGGGTTTCGAACCGCTGACGCTCGCGCGTCGCCAGTTGCGCGAGCGGCGCAACCCAGATCACGTTGCCGCGACGCTCCATCGCGAGACCGTTTACATCGAGCAACGTATCGAACGCATCTCGCCATCGCACCTTGTCGAGCCGCAGCGATACCGTGCCGCGCACCTGGTCGCTCGAGACGATATTGAGCCCGGTAAAGCGTGCGAATGCATCTAGTACCGCGCCCAGTTCGGCCTTCTGGAAATGCATCGTGATCGGGCGATCGGGAGGGACGCCGCTCCCGGGCTCATCGGTATCGGTAGCGGCATCGGTAGCGATCCGTTGCGCGCGCGGCAACGGTACCGGTGGGCCCTCGAGTACATCGCGAGCGGCGCCCGAATGTACCGCTTCGCTACGAGGCGTCGAGGGGCTGTCGATCTCACCGCTACGCGCCTCCCTGCTTCCGCTATCCCCGCTATCCCCGCTATCCCCGCTATCCCCGCTATCCCCGCTATCCCCGCCGGACCCGGCAGCACGCTCCACGCCGTCTAGCTGGGACGGATTCGCCCCCTCCACGGTCGCATCGCGCGGCAATGGCGGTACGCCGAACGGCACGATCGTATCGTCGAGCGGCATGTGCTCCGGCAGCGGCGGCAACGATGCGCGCGCTGCAGGGACCATAACGCTCGTGATGATCAGGACGTACAGCGCGACATACGTCGTTTTGCAGATCACGCTCATTCTGGTTCCCCGGCAAGTGTCAGCAGATGAGCCTCACCGCGTGCCGCAAGCGCGAGTCCGAGCGCGTCGATCTTCGTCACGCGTTGCTCGCCGAACGATTGCCCCGGTTCGACGGTCTGCGTGCCTTGCGCTGTTTCCACCAGTGCAAGTCCATGCGTGCGGTCGCGCAGCAGACCGACGAGCCGCAACCGCATCGCATCCGGCAGGTCGACGCCGCCAATCCGCTGCGGCGAAAAAGGATCGTGGAGCGCGACATCCTGGTCGATTGGCGCATCGCTCGCGTCGAGCATCTCGTCCTGTGGCGTCACCCGCCCTGCGCCGACGGGGATGAGCTTGCTGAACACCTGCAACGTCGCGGCGATTTCAAGCGCGTCGTCATGACGCTTCACCGTCAGATCGGCGGGGACAACCAGCACCGGCAAACCCGTCAACCCATGCACGAACCTCATGATCTGAGCGAAATTGCCGCGTGCAGCGAGCTTTACGGACCGCATCGCGTCGATTCCTTCGCCACTCGCAGCACCCGGTTCGAGCGAGACGAGAACGAGCTCGCTGCGCGCGGCGAGTTGCGAAAATGCGCGCACGTCGTCCGCGGATGTCCAGACCACGGGTTGTCCGTGCAGCGCTTTCGCCGCGACACGCGCGCGTAACGCAGGCAGTTGTGCAAGTGCATGCCGTGCCGATACGAGGCGGCGCTGCGCGTCATCGAGTGCGACGCGGCTGGCCGCGATGCCGCCCAGATCCACGGCACTCCAGCTACGTGCACCCAGTACGAACACGCCCACGGCAACCAGCAGTGCGACAGCGAGCCGGCGCGCGCCGCTCCACGCTTCGAGCGGCACACGCAACCGGTCCAGCCAGTGGTCGAGAGACATTGCAGCGCTTCGCCGCGGGGCAATGCCCGCTGTAATCGACGGATTCATCGCGTCCCTCCCGCGCGCGACGCAACCTGCCGATGCGTAACACCGCCCGATGGAGCGAGCGGTTTCATCCACCGCACGTTCGCTCCGAATTCGAAGCTACCGTCGCCGATAGCGCTCGCTCCGCGCCCGGCACTCGCCGGTCGGCGTAACTCACTCGCCTCCGCACTCGCAGCACCCCGCACGCTGTCGAGCCGCTCGATCCACGCCGCCGCCGCTGCATGGTCACTCGATCTCGCAAGCAGTTCCGTTTCTTCTCCGCGATGCCGCAGCTGTTGCAACACGACACCGCCTACCGGTTCATTGCTCAAGGTATCGAGCATGTCGAGCAGACGCTCGAGCGGCACAACCCGCGTTCGTGTGTGTACGACACCCGAGCGCGCATCGGCTTCGCTGCGAGCCAGCCGATTCTGTTCCGCGAGCGGCGCGGACAGTTGCACAAGCGTTCGCTCGACCGATGCACGGTTCGCCTCGATACCGGTGCGCTGCCAGCTCTGGTACATGGTCAGCAACAACACGCATGCGCCGCCAGCCAGCACCGCGCAACCGCATTCGGAGAGACAGCGACGCCGCGCCAATGTGGCGTTGCGCCGACGGTACGGCACAAGATTGAATCCGCCGATCCACGGGTGGCCTGGCGTCGTATGGCCCGGTCGGTCAAACAGAGCGTGCATGAACTTCATTCGAACACGCCGCGCAACGCGAGACCGAATGCGACGGTACATGCCGGCTCATGCAGGAATTCAGGCGCAAACGGATGCGCGCCCTCGCCGAACGTCGCGCATTCGAACGGCAGTGTCGTGCAACCGAGCACGTCGCCGACATCGGCGGTAGAAAAGCCGATCCCATCGAGCAGATCGACCTCGCCGCCGATCAACACGGAACCCGACGCATGGTCCGCGGCGAGATCGCGCAATGCGTCGGCGAAGTCGTCATATTCAGGTGCGGGGTAACGGATTTCACCGTCGATCGCGTCGCCTGCGATGCGCCACCCGTGAACGCCCTCCGCGCCGATCCAGATCGCGAGGTAAGGCTCGTTCGCACCGAGTTCGCGCCCTGCCGCATAACGCAATGCGCGCAACGCGGCAAACGGCTCGCTATCGAGCGCCGTCAACGTGATACCCGCCGACGCCGCACATTCGACCCGTGCTTCGAGATGCATTCGTCCGGCCGCCGCGATCGTCACGCGATCCGGCTCGGGCGACGCGTCGTCGATAAACCAGTCGACCGCGAGCGCATGTCGCTCGATGCCCGCGATCCGCTCTGCCTCGACGAGCACCGCGGGCTCCAGTTCGCCCAACGCATGCCGCCGCACCGAGCGCACGGCGCCAGCCCCCAGTTGCGCGAGCGGCATCGTCGCCATCAGGGTCGCCGACGCCGGCAACCCCATCGCGCAACGCAACGTCGCTGCAGTACAGACGGACGGCAATCCGGAGAACAGATCGCGCAGCGCACGCGCCACCGCGGCGCGATCGACGATCTCCGCGCCCGCCATCGCACCGGCCGTGAGCGGCGCAATCGCGACATGTTCAAGCCGTACAACACCGTCGCGGCGCGAACGCGAACTCAATACGACGAGGCGCAGCGACAGCGAGCCCACATCGATGCCGGCCGCAAAGCGCCGCGCCGGTAACAACAACGAATTTCTGAATGCCATCGCGCCTCCGTCCTGGCTGCCGCGACGAACCATTCGTGCGCGGATCACGGAAGACATTCTGCAAAGCGAACGCTGCATGCGACATTCGGCCGGATGGCCAATGCGTACGGGGACAACTCACACGGCACGCCGCAGCGGACCGCAAAGCGACTACAGTTGAGCTATCCCGACGCGAAAGAATGGACGAAGCAGCCCGCAAAGTAAGCATGTCGAAAGCAAACGAATCGGGCGGCTATAATCGCGGGACTGTTTTTTGGTGTTCATATGCAATCCTCGTCTCCCACCTCTCCGCCGCCCGCGCCGCAAAAGCGCAAGCGTCCGCTGTGGCTCAAACTCGTCCTCGGGTTGGTGGGCCTTATCGTGGCGTGCATCATGTGCGTTGCGCTCGTGCTCGGCTACGCACTGGTCGTCGCGACGCCCAATCTGCCGTCGCTCGATGCGCTCACCGATTACCGGCCCAAGGTACCACTGCGCATCTACACCGCCGACCACGTGCTGATCGGCGAATTCGGAGAAGAGCGCCGTGACATCGTGCGTATCCAGGACGTGCCGGACAATCTGAAGAAAGCCGTGCTCGCCATCGAGGATGCGCGCTTCTACGATCACGGCGGCGTCGATCTGACCGGTATCGCGCGCGCGGGTTTTGTCGCGCTGACCAACGGTCACGCCACCCAGGGCGCAAGCACGATCACGATGCAGGTGGCGCGCAACTTCTTCCTGTCGAGCGAGAAGACCTATACGCGCAAGATCTACGAGATGCTGCTCGCGTACAAGATCGAGTCGAAGCTGTCGAAGGATCAGATTCTCGAGGTGTACATGAATCAGATCTATCTCGGCCAGCGTGCCTACGGCTTTGCGAGTGCGGCGCGGGTCTACTTCGGCAAGGATCTGAAGGACCTGACGTTGGCTGAATGCGCGATGCTCGCGGGTCTGCCGAAAGCGCCGTCGGCGTATAACCCGGTGGTGAATCCGAAGCGCGCGAAGGTGCGTCAGGAGTACATCCTGCAGCGCATGCTCGAGCTGCGCTACATCACGCAGGAGCAGTACGACGCTGCGAGCCACCAGCCGCTCATCGTGAAGGGCGCGGGCAAGGAGTTCAGCGTGCACGCGGAATACGTCGCGGAAATGGTGCGCCAGATGATGTACGCGCAATATCGCGAGGACGCCTACACGCTCGGCCTGAGCGTCGTGACGACGATCGATTCCGCCGATCAGGACGTCGCGTACCGCGCGCTGCGCAAGGGCTTGATGGACTACGAGCGGCGCCACGGCTACCGCGGCCCCGAAGCGTTCATCGATCTGCCCGACGACGCCAATGACCGCGAACAGGCCATCGACGACGCGCTGCTCGAACATCCGGACAACGGAGAGATCATTGCGGCGGTAGTAACGGCGGCAAACCCGAAAGCGGTGCAGGTCACTTTTATCGACGGCAACGTCGCGACGCTGCAAGGCGACGGTCTGCGCTTCGCGTCGTTTGCACTCGGTCCGCGCGCGCAGCCGAACCAGCGCGTGCGGCCGGGCGCGATCGTTCGCGTCGTCAAGGGCGATGACGGCAACTGGACCATCACGCAGTTGCCGCAGGTGGAAGGCGCCTTTGTGTCGGTCGTGCCGCAGGACGGCGCGATTCGCGCACTGGTCGGCGGATTCGACTTCAACAAGAACAAGTTCAACCACGTGACACAGGCGTGGCGTCAGCCCGGTTCGAGCTTCAAGCCGTTCATCTATTCGGCTTCGCTTGAGAAGGGTCTCGCGCCCGCCACCATCATCAACGACGCGCCGCTCTTTTTCAGCGCGGCGGAAACCGGCGGCCAGGCGTGGGAGCCGAAGAATTACGGCGGTGGGTTCGACGGCCCGATGACGATGCGCACCGCGCTGCAGAAATCGAAGAACCTCGTATCGATCCGGATTCTCAACCAGATCGGCACGAAATACGCGCAGCAATACATCACGCGTTTCGGCTTCGACGCCGATCGCCATCCAGCCTATCTACCGATGGCGCTCGGTGCAGGCCAGGTCACGCCTCTGCAGATGGCCGGTGCATTCTCGGTGTTCGCGAACGGCGGCTATCGAGTGAACCCGTATCTGATCGCCGAAGTCACCGATTTGCACGGCATCGTGGTCGCCCATGCGCAACCGCTCATCGCGGGAGAAAGCGCGCCGCACGCAATCGAACCGCGCAACGCGTATGTGATGAACAGCCTCTTGCAAAGCGTCGCGCAACGCGGCACCGGCGCGAAGTCGAACGTGTTGAAGCGTACGGATCTCGGCGGCAAGACAGGCACGACCAACGATTCGCGCGACGCGTGGTTCGCCGGCTATCAGCACACGCTGACCGCAATCGCGTGGATCGGCTATGACAATCCGCGCAGCCTCGGCGATCGCGAAACCGGCGGCGGGCTCGCACTGCCGGTGTGGATCGAGTACATGGCGAATGCGTTGAAAGGCGTACCGGAATACCGGATGCCGGTGCCCGACGGCGTCGTCACGCTCGGCGACGAACTGTATTTCGAGGACTTCACGCCGGGCCACGGTTTTGTCGCAACGGTCGGCGTGAGCCAGGCGTCGCTGGATGCCGGAGCGAGCGGCGCAATGCCCGGCGCTGCGCCGGAACAGGTCGGCGAGCAGGAAAAGCAGGACATCATGAATCTGTTCCGCGGGCACTAGGCTGCTGCCGTGCAGCCGCTGCGCTGCGCGGCGTGCAGCCGGCGTTACGGTTCGAAATGAACCGCTTCGCCGGACTGCTGCGTCGCGTAATCCGACAGCGCGGCGAAAAACTCGCTGCCGCTGCGCGTATCGCGCCACGCGCCATCGGTAAAGCGGAAGTGAAAACCGCCGGCTTTCGCGGCGATCCAGATCTCGCGCATCGGCGGCTGAAGATTCACGATAATCTTCGTGCCGTTCTCGAATTCGAGCGTCAGGACATTACCGCTGCGCTCGAACTCGATATCGGCATTCGAGTCGTCGAGCGTGCGCTCCACAGCGGCCAGTGCGGCCTCTGCGCGGGTCAGGTATTCGTTGTCGGACATGCTAAACTCCAGCGATTGATTATTCAGGGACAGTCTCATGCGAGTCGTCTTTCGGATGAGCGCGATTGTAGCGGCTTTGGCCATTCTCGCAGGTGGCGCGCTGAGCGGCTGCGGGCAACGCGGCGCGCTCTATTTGCCTACCGTGCCGCCTCTGCCGCCCAAACCCGTCGAGCAGACCCAGCAGCCCAACGCGGATGCTGCATCTGCCGCGCAAACGGGTAGCGTGCCCGACACGTCGGGTACGCCACTGTCGCTGTCGCCCGATACCGAGCTGAGCAACCCGCCCGCGTCGGATGCCGTGCCGGCCTCGGCAGCGTCCGCGGTCACACCGTCTACAGCCTTGCCGGCATCCTCCGGCACGCAAACCACAGAGTAAGACTTTCGCATGACTCGTTCCGCATTCGCGTATGTCGACGGCGTGTTGCACGTCGAAGGCGTGTCCGCCATTTCGCTCGCCGAGCAGTTTGGCACGCCGCTGTACGTCTATTCGCGTGCTGCACTGACCGCAGCCTGGCAAGCGTATGCAGGCGCCTGCGTGGGCCGCCGCGCAACCGTTCACGTAGCCGTCAAAGCCAACAGCAACCTCGCGGTACTCAACGTGTTTGCGCGTCTCGGCGCAGGCTTCGATATCGTGTCGATCGGTGAACTCGCGCGCGTGCTGGCCGCCGGCGGCAAGGCAGAACACACCGTATTCTCAGGTGTCGGCAAGAGCGAAAGCGAAATGCGCGAGGCCCTTGCGGCCGGCGTGAAATGCTTCAACGTCGAATCGATTCCCGAACTCGACCGGCTCAATGCGGTTGCCGGTGCGTTGGGCAAGATTGCGCCTGTGTCGCTGCGCGTGAATCCCGATGTGGACGCGAAGACGCATCCGTATATTTCCACCGGCCTGAAGTCGAACAAGTTCGGCGTTGCGTTCGACGAAGCGCGCGCCACGTATCGCGCGGCCGCAGCGATGACGCATCTCGACGTGGTTGGGATCGACTGTCATATCGGCTCGCAGATCACCGAGATCGCGCCGTATCTCGATGCGGTCGACAAGCTGCTCGAGCTGATCGGGCAGATCGAAGCGGACGGCGTGAAGATCCGGCACATCGATGTCGGTGGTGGACTCGGTATCACCTACGCCGATGAAACGCCGCCGGATATCGGCGAGTTCGTGCGTACGGTGCTCGATCGCATCGATGCGCGTGGCCACGGTCAGCGCGAAGTGTATTTCGAGCCGGGCCGCTCGCTCGTCGGCAACGCGGGCATCCTGCTGACGCGCGTCGAGTATCTGAAGCCGGGCGAGGAAAAGAACTTCGCTATCGTCGACGCAGCGATGAACGATCTGGCTCGTCCCGCGATGTACGGTGCGTATCACCTGATCGAGCCGGTCGTGCAACGCGCGACGGCTGCGCAACTCTACGATGTGGTCGGTCCGGTTTGCGAAAGCGGCGACTGGCTGGGCCGCGAGCGGCAACTGGCGTTGCTCCCCGACGATCTGCTCGCGATCCGCTCCGCGGGAGCGTACAGCTTCGTGATGAGCTCGAATTACAACACGCGTCCGCGTGCGGCCGAAGTGATGGTCGATGGTGACGCGGTGCATCTGGTGCGCGAGCGGGAACAGATTGCGCAACTGTTTGCCGGCGAAGCGATCCTGCCGGAGTGAGTGTGATGCGGAGTCGGTCCATCCGGGCCGGCCGCATAAAAAAGGCGATGCCTGTAACGGCATCGCCTTTTTTATTGGTTGCATCGTTGCCGCATGCACTCTTCAATTACGCAGCGGATCAGGCCTGCTCGACGATCACCGCACGCGCTGCGCGCGCCGCCGGGCCGTGCGCTCCCTGAGCCACACGAGCAGCCGCCAGCCGAGCAACGCCACCACAATCGCGCCGTAGATCTTCGGCAGCAGCAGGTCGTGCTTGCCGGCCTTCATCCACCAGAAATGCAGGATCGCGAGCGCGCCGATCAGGTAGATCGTGCGATGCAAGCTCTGCCACCGACGTCCCAGCCTGCGCACCATCGCGCGCGGCGACGTAACAGCGAGCGGAATGAGCAGCACGAACGCGGCAAACCCAACCGTGATGAAAGGACGCTTGACGATGTCCTTCAGAATCGCCGCAACGTCGAACCATTTGTCGAACCAGAAGTACGTCGTGAAGTGCAGCGTCGCGTAGAAGAACGCGTACAGGCCCAGCATGCGGCGGAATCTCACCAGCGCAGTCACGCCGGTAAGCCTGCGCAACGGTGTGATCGCAAGCGTGATGCACAGGAAGACGAGCGTCCACAGTCCCGTCGAACGCGTGATGAACTCGATCGGATTCGCGCCGAGCCGATCCGTCACGCCGAAAAACACGATGCGCGCGAGCGGATACCACGCGGCGATAAACACCGCGACCTTTGCCGGCACGATCCAGCGATTACCGTTAGCTGCGGCACGCGTCGCAGCAGCACGGATGGGCGGCGACGCGGTTGGTGTATCGGATTGCATGGCCCGCCCCGCTCAAAAATTCTTCTTCAGGTCGAGCCCCTGATACAGCGACGCGACCTGGTCGCCGTAGCCGTTGAACATCAACGTCTTGCGCTTCGGCGTGAAGAACCCGTCCTCACCGATGCGCCGCTCGGTCGCCTGGCTCCAGCGCGGATGATCGACGTTCGGATTCACGTTCGAATAGAAGCCGTACTCCTGCGGCGCGTAGGTGTTCCAGCTCGTCGACGGCTGCTTTTCGACGAAGCGGATTTTCACCAGCGACTTCGCGCTTTTGAACCCGTACTTCCACGGCAAGACGATGCGGATCGGCGCACCGTTCTGGTTCGGCAGCACCTGGCCGTAGACGCCCACTGCAAGCAGCGTGAGCGGATTCATCGCCTCGTCCATCCGCAACCCTTCCGAATACGGCCACGCGAGAATCGGCTGCGACAAGCCGGGCATCTGTGACGGGTCTGCCAGCGTGATGAACTGCACGTATTTCGCGTTACCGGTGGGTTGCGCGCGCTTGACCAGCTCGGACAGCGAGAAGCCGATCCACGGAATCACCATCGACCAACCTTCGACACATCGATGCCGGTAAACCCGCTCTTCGAGCGGCGCGAGTTTCAGCAACTCATCGATGTCATAGACTTTCGCGTTCTTCACCTCGCCTTCGACGCTCACGCGCCACGGCCGCGGGCGCAGCGTGCCCGCATTTTCGGCGGGGTCGCCCTTGTCGGTGCCGAATTCGTAGAAGTTGTTGTAGGTGGTGATGTCCTTATACGGCGTCACCTTGTCCGTCACGACGAACTTCGGATTCGTCTTCGCGGCCAGTTTCTGCGCACGGCTATCCGGCGACGTATATGCCGCGAGCGCTTCGCCATTTACCCCGATCAACCCGCCGAGCGCGGCCGCTCCCGCCGCCTGCAGCACGCGCCGCCGGTTCTCGAAGAACTGCTGCGGCGTAATGTCGCCGCGCGCGATGTCGTCGCCACGCAGGGCCATGCTGCCGGTTCGCCTGATCCACATGTTGCCGCTCCCAGTGGCGCCGCGCGCCACATCGATGTCCGTTCGACCCGCCAATACAGGGGTCATGCTGTAGTGAACGCCGGGAAGGTCCCGAATCATCCACCGCCTGAATAAAAAAACCGCCGGTGCAACGCACCCGGCGGTTTGATAGTCGTTGCAGCGCGGCGGATCTTACAGCTTGCCGTAGCTATGCAGGCCCGACAGGAACATATTCACGCCCAGGAACGCAAAGGTCGTGACCAGCAGGCCGGTCAGCGCCCACCAGGCCGCCACGGCGCCGCGCAGGCCCTTCATCAGCCGCATGTGCAGCCAGGCCGCGTAATTCAGCCAGACGATCAGCGCCCACGTTTCCTTCGGGTCCCAGCTCCAGTAACCGCCCCAAGCTTCGGCGGCCCACAGCGCGCCGAGAATGGTCGCGATCGTGAAGAACGCAAAACCGACTGCGATCGACTTGTACATCAGGTCGTCGAGCACATCGAGCGGCGGCAGCCGGTCCGCCAGCACGCCACGCTCCTTCACGAGGTACGCGACACCGACCATCGCCGACAGCGCAAAGCTGCCGTAGCCGATGAAGTTGGCCGGCACGTGGATCTTCATCCACCAGCTTTGCAGCGCGGGAACGAGCGGCTGGATCTGCTGCGCGTCGCGGGCGATCGAATACCACATCAGGAAACCGACGGCCGCGCTGATCACCAGCAGCACGAACGCGCCGAGCGCCCGCGTGTTGTAGTGGCGCTCGTAGTACAGATAGAACAACGCCGTGATCAGGCTGAACAGCACGAACACTTCGTACAGGTTCGAGATTGGGATATGACCGACGTCAGCACCGATCAGGTACGACTCGTACCAGCGCACCATCAGGCCGACGAAACCCATCAGCACCGCGGCCCACGTCATCCGCGAGCCAATCGAGCCGCCCGTCGGCGAGCGTGACAGCAAACCGATCCAGTAGAACAGCGTGGCGAGCACGAACAGCGCGCTCATCCACAGGATCGCGGACTGGCTCGACAGGAAGTATTTGAGGAAGAATGCGGTGTCGGCTCGCGCCAGATCGCCGTGATAGGTCTGGATCGCAAACAGCGACAGCACGGCGATGCCGGCCATCAGCAGCCGCGCCGGCTTCCAGCGCCAGCCGAGTACGATCATCGCCGGTACTGCGCAGACCAGTATCAGCTTGTCGTAGTAGTTCATGAACGGGTGGTACCGCCACAGCGCGAAGCCCGCACCCGCGACCAGCGCGAGAGCGAACAGCCAGTCGGTGGCACCAAGGCGTTTCAGGAACGGGCGCTCGTCGAACAGCGCCGGATCGGTTGCCGGAGTGGCGGGCGTGCTCGCCCGCGGCGTTGCCGCGGGGCGCGATGGGGACGTGGGAGATTGAGTTAAATCCATGTTCTTACCGGGTCGAATCGGGTGAGCCTGAGGGCTGCGGCGCCGCGGAGGCGCCGGCTGGGCCGGATGCGTCGGTCGGTTTGGCGCCCAGCGCCGCACCGACCGCGTCGCGCGTCTGGACAAACTCTTTTTCGAAATCGAGTGTCTTGCGGGCGCTGGACATTGCCATGACGATGTTGACGCCGCGATCGGTATCTCTGAGCCAGAACCACAGCCTTCGTTCGCGGACGTAGAACATCGAGAAGATGCCTAGCACGAGGAGCAGGCTGCCAAGATACACGACTTTTTTGCCAGGTGCGCGCGTCAGCTGAAATACCGAAGCTTGCACCTGCTTGAATGAATCCAGCTGCAAATAGACCGGCGAACCATACAAAAAGCTGTCGGATATCGCGTTGATCGCGCTTTGCAGGAAGCGGCTGTTGTCCGCTGTGGGTGTTTCCGGTGCTTCGCCGGCCTGGGCCCGGGACAGTTGCCACAGGTCCCACGTCGCGCCTTCCAGCATGCGCAGCAGCAGTCCGGCGGCCTTTTCCTGCTCGGGCTTCGGCACCGAACGGTCGATGAAGCCCGCCACCGCCTGGAACCCGCCCATGTCCTGCCCGGTCGACGTCTGGCCCATGCTGCTATCGGCGCCGGCAAACAAGGTCAGCACGCGCACGGCGCTTTCCTGCAAATGCTCCTGCAGATCGCGGTTCGCCTCGGGCACGGAGCGCGCCGCGAAACGGCGCGCGGCTTCGGCACGCAGCGCCGGGTCTTCGAAGGCCGCGCGCAGATTCATCCATTCGTTGACGGTACCGCCGCTGTCAGCGGGAATTCGCAGATAGCGGAATGGATCGTCGGGATTGACGCGCATGCCGGCGAGGAACATTCGCTCTCCGGCGACATCGACGGGCAGCATGTAGTTGTTGTACTCGCGCGCCTGGCCGTCCTTGCCGCGAACCTTGTACTGCACCGATGGGCCGACGTTATGCAGATCGAGTGGCTTCGATGTCTTCGCACCGGAGCCGAGCCGTTCGTCGAACGCTTCCTTCAGCGTGCGGTGAGCAGCCACGCCGCGCGCGTCGTTCATCCCGCTGCCGTCCGAGATGTTCTCGACGTTGATCGCGCGGAAATCGGAGAACTCGACGGTCTGGCCGTTCACGCCCGGCATCGTGGGGGAAAGCGGCGCGGAATTGCCGATCGTGCCGCTGAACGGCATCGTCTTCGTGGTGCCGCCCACCATCGGATACGCGGTCATCTGCATCTGCGAGCCGCCGTCCTGGAAACTCGACTGGTAGATCGACACGCCGTCGTAGGTGAATGGCTTGTTCACCTCGACGCGCGCCGGAATCCGCTCGCCAGTCTTGTGATCGATCACGACGATATCGCTCGCGAACAGCTTCGGCATACCGGTCGAGTAATAGTCGACGATGAACTTCTTCAGCTCGATCGAAAACGGCAGATCCTGGATCAGCGAGCCGTCCTGCTGGTTCAGGATCGCCGTCGACACATACTGTCCTTCGGGCACCCACGCGTAGCCGCGGAACGTCGGGTTGGTCTGCGAGAGACGATGTTCGGCGGCAATGTCATTGATAACGGTGTTGCCGCGAACCGGCGTCTTGTCGAATAGCAGCATCTGCAGCTTGATCGGCAGATTGCTGTCGAGCAGCCCGCCGATACAGATCACCACGAACGCGACGTGCGCGAAGATGTAGCCTATCTTGGTCAGCGCACCGCGTTTTGCGGCAATCAGCGTTGCGCCTTCGCTCTCGCGCATAACGAACCGATAGCCGAGCTTGCCTGACAGACGCGCGAGCAGCGCGGTCGCGTCCGCACGCGTACCGCTCACGGCGAATTCACCCTTGTGATGAAACGCGCGCAGGCTGCCTTCGCGCACCTTGTCTTTCCAGCTCTTCATGTCGGCCAGCATCTTCGGCGCATTGCGGATTACGCATAGCGACACCGATACGACGAGGAAGCTGAGAATCAGCATGAACCACCACGCGCTGTACACGTTGTACAGCGACAGCGAGCGGAAAATGTCCGCCCAGAACGGGCCGAACTGGTTGACGTAGTTGGGGTACGGGTCGTCCTGGGTGAGCACGGTACCGATGATGCTGGCAATCGCGAGGATCACGAGCAAGGCGATCGCAAAGCGCATCGAACTCAGCAGTTCGACTGTGCGACGGACGACCCGCTGACCCGACTTCAACTGCAAACCCGACGTGGTGACGCTCATTCAAACTCCGACTGAACAGCAAAAAAGGGTGGAGGGCTGTCGCTATGGGCGCGACGCCCCCACCCTTTTCTTGTTTTTCGCCGGCCTCGTCGGGCCGGCTGCACTTGCGTGCGGACCGCTGTTTAGTGCAAGCCCGCGATGTAATCGGCTACTGCCTTGATCTCGCCATCCGACAGACGCGATGCGATCGTATGCATCGCCTCGTTGTTGTTCCGCGCACCCGGACCCTGCTGGAACGCGGTCAACTGCGCCACGGTGTAGTCGGCCCATTGCCCCGACAACCGCGGATACTGCGACGGAATGCCCTGACCGGTCGGACCGTGACAGCTTGCGCATGCCGGTACGCCCTTCTCGGCGATACCACCGCGATAAATCTTCAGACCGAGCGCAACCGTGTCCTTGTTGTGCGCGAAACCCGGCTTGGGTGTCTGCTCGGAGAAATACGTTGCTACGTTGACCATGTCCTGGTCGGACAGCCCAGCCACGATGCCGACCATGATCGCGTTGTTACGCGCGGGCTTCGTCGCACCGGGCTGCGTCTTGAAATCCTTGAGCTGCTTGACGAGATACTCGGGATGCTGGCCCGCCAGCTTTGGATATGCACCGCCGGCGCTATTTCCATCTGCTGCATGGCATGCCGCGCAAACCTGCGTCGCGATGACCTGCCCTTTGTTGGCGTCCGGCTTTGCCGGATCTGCTGCTCTTGCCTGTGCCGCGAAAACTGAAAGACCTGCTGCTGTGTGAAGTACCACCAGAAACTTGCCCAGTCGATTCATTCGCACACCCTGTCTCGTCTTGTGGGAATTAGATGTTTTGCAAAACACGACGGTGACCGAACAACCTTGCAAAGACGCGCGCACTGGCCTCGCTGGTATTCAGTAAACCGTCGTATTGTACAATAACTCGCTAATCGCTAAGACGCCAGTCGGGCATGTCCCGGCCCCAATCCGGGTTCCGTCGCGTCTCATCTCCTGGTTCCTCCATGGCCTTTCTGCTCCACCAAGCCCGTTTCTTCACTACCGTCAATCATTTACGCGATCTGCCGGCAACGCCTCAGCCTGAGATTGCCTTCGCCGGACGGTCGAACGCGGGTAAATCGACGGCCATCAATGTGCTGTGCAATCAAAAGCAACTGGCGTTCGCCAGCAAGACGCCGGGACGCACGCAGCATATCAATTACTTCTCCGTCGGGCCTGCGGACGAGCCGGTCGCCCATGTGGTCGACCTGCCTGGCTACGGTTATGCCGAGGTGCCGGGTGCTGCCAAGGCCCACTGGGAAGCCCTGCTCTCGACCTACCTGCAGTCGCGCGCACAGCTGCGCGGCATGATCCTGATGATGGACGCACGGCGCCCGCTGACCGAGCTGGACCGCCGCATGATCGAGTGGTTTGCGCCGACCGGCAAACCGATCCACGCCCTGCTGACGAAGTGCGACAAATTGACGCGTCAGGAATGCGTCAACACGCTGCGGGCTGCGCAGAAGGGTTTCGCGGAGTACAAGGCGGCCGGCTATCGAGGCGAACTGAGCGCCCAGCTCTTTTCGTCGCTGAAGCGGATCGGGTTGGACGAGGCGCATGTGCTGATCGAGAGCTGGCTCATACCGGGCGAGTCTTCCGTGGGTGTCGATGCCTGACGTCGGACCGACCTCCGCCTCGCCGCAGCGTTTTTCGATCGCCCATAAAAAAACCCGCCGCTATGTGACGGCGGGCGAAACAGCCTAATCGAAAAACGACAGGCACCCGCTCAGGGAGGAGAAGCGGGGAGGTCAGCGCATGGCGCCTTGCTCGATCGGTATGATATACCATTGTCTCAAAAAGCGTTTTCAGGGCCCGCCGCAGGCCTCGCAGCCGATCCAGCAGTAGATCCTTTTTGTCACCTCTACGATATTCGCCATGAGTTTCTTCCCGCATCACCGTCCGCGCCGCATGCGCCGCGACGACTTCTCGCGCCGCATGATGCGCGAGAACATCCTCACCACCAACGACCTGATCTACCCGGTATTCGTCGTCGAGGGTAGCAACCAGAAACAGGCCGTACCATCGATGCCGGGCGTCGAACGCGTCTCGGTCGATCTGTTGATGGGTGTCGCCGAGCAATGCGTTGCGCTGGGCATCCCGGTGCTGTCGCTGTTTCCGGCCATCGAACCGTCGCTGAAGACCCCCGACGGTCGCGAGGCGACCAACGAAGCCGGCCTGATCCCCCGGGCGGTCCGCGAGCTGAAGAAACGCTTCCCCGAACTGGGCATCCTGACGGACGTCGCCCTCGACCCGTACACGAGCCATGGCCAGGACGGCGTGCTCGACGAAAACGGCTATGTGATCAACGACGAAACCGTCGACATCCTCGTCGACCAGGCGCGTGCACAAGCGGAAGCCGGCGTCGATATCGTTGCGCCGTCGGACATGATGGACGGGCGCATCGGCGCGATCCGCGAGATGCTCGAAAGCGACGGGCACATCCATACGCGGATCATGGCCTATTCGGCGAAGTACGCGTCGGCCTTCTACGGTCCGTTCCGCGACGCGGTAGGCTCAGCGACGAATCTGGGCAAGAGCAACAAGATGACCTATCAGATGGACCCGGCCAACACCGATGAAGCGCTGCGCGAAGTGCAGGCAGACATCGACGAGGGCGCGGACATGGTGATGGTGAAGCCGGGCATGCCGTATCTGGACATCGTGCGGCGCGTGAAGGACGAGTTCCGCTTTCCGACCTATGTGTACCAGGTGAGCGGCGAGTACGCGATGCTCAAGGCCGCCGCGCAGAACGGCTGGCTCGATCACGACAAGGCGATGATGGAAGCGCTGCTTGCGTTCAAGCGGGCTGGCGCTGATGGTGTGCTGACGTACTTTGCGCTTGATGCGGCGCGGCTGTTGCGGGCTCAGGGCTAGTTAGCGCAGGTCGCACGACGCGGTCGTGCGGATGTGGAAAAACAAAGGCGCTGATCAGCGCCTTTGTTTTTTATCTACTGCTTGCGCAGTACCACTCACGATTGCGGCTGCAGAGTCGCAGCACGATCGAGGCTGCGCAGAAACACATCCGCCGATTCATAACCCACGACGCGCAGCACTTCCTTCCCGCTACGGTCGAAGAAAATAATGCCCGGCGGCCCGAACAGCTTGAAGCGCTTGAGCAGCGCCTGGTCGTCGGGATTGTTCGCGGTCACGTCGGCCCGCAGCAGATCCATCTGCTTGAGTCGCGCCTGCACGCGCGGATCGCTGAACGTGAATTTCTCCATTTCCTTGCAGCTCACGCACCAGTCAGCGTAGAAATCGAGCATCGTCGGCTGGTTGCTTGCGGCGACCGCCTGATCGAGTTGCTGCGACGATCGGACCGGCGCGAAGATCAGATCGCTCTGCGCTGCCTGTGCGCCTTGCGCGCCGCCTGCCGCTCCCCCTACCGCAGCGCTACGAGCCGCGAGAACGGCGAGCGGCCGCAGCGGATCGGTGGATCCCGCTGCCAGGCCGACGAGCAGCACTGCGGCCCAGATCGCCAGCGCCGCACCGAGCCCGCGCCCGAGGCCACGCCAGATCGAACCGCCAGCCGTCTGCGCCGAAAACAAACCGAGCCCGGCTGCGGCGACGAGTAGCCACAACACGCTCAGCAGCATCTGTGCAGTCGCACCGAGCACCGGCCAGACGATCCACAGCGCAGCCGCAAGCAAGACGACGCCGAAGAACACCTTCACGCCATCCATCCAGGCACCGGCACGCGGCAACAGCGTCCCCGCACCGAGACCGATGATCAGCAGCGGAACGCCAAGTCCGATGCCCATCGAGAACAGTGCGGCCCCGCCGAGCCATGCGTTTCCTGTATGCGCAATGAACGCAAGCACGGCGAACAACGGCGCGGTCATGCATGCGCCGACGACGAGTGCCGAAAGCGCGCCCATCACTGCGACGGCCGCGAACTTGCCGCCCGAGCGCCCCTGCGATGCCTTCGATACACCGTCCTGCCAGCGCTGCGGCAAGGCGATATCGAAACCGGCGATCAACGTCAGTGCAAACGCCGTGAGCAGCACCGCGAAGACGCCGAGCACCCAGGGGTTCTGCAGCCACGCACCGAGGCTCTGGCCGATCAGCGCAGCGGCAATGCCGAGCGCCGTATAGACGAGCGCCATCCCGATCACGTAGGCGAGTGACAACGAGAAGCCGCGTGAGCGCGTAACCCGCGCACCTTCACCGATGATGATCGCGGACAGAATCGGGATCATCGGATACGAACACGGCAGCAGGCTCAATATGACACCCGCGATGAAGTACAAGCCGACGATCGTGAAGAAACCGCCGCCTTCGAGCAGCGATTGCGCATAGTCGGCGCTTGTTGCGCGTTCGTACCACGAGCCCTGCGGCCCTGCCGATGGCGACGCAGGCGTCGTAGCGGTGGTGGCCGCCGCAGCGTGGAGCGCAGCGCCGCTCACGTGATAGACACGCTCCATCGGCGGATAGCAGATGCCCGCATCGGCACAGCCCTGCGAGGTCACCGCGAGATCGAAACCGCCGGATGCCTGTTTGACGGGAATATGGATCGTCAGATCGCCGCGATAGGTCTCGACGTTTTTCGCGAACGTCTGATCGAACTTCACGTGACCGGCCGGCAACTGCGGATCGCCGAGCGTGGCGGTACCGCTTTTCACCGCGAAGGCAAAACGCTCGCGGTACATGTAGTAACCGTCGGCGATCTTGTAGTGCACGTCGACCACACCGGGTTGTTCGCTTGCACTGAAGCTGAATGCAACGGCGGGATCGAGGAAATCGTCGGCGGCGCGCGCGGCACCCGTCGACAACAGGATCAACGCAACACAGGAAAGCAGCAGTGCGACGAAGGATGTTGCGAGGCTCGATCGGCGGTCAATACGCTTGAACATGAAGGGGGCGTGGTGGGATGACGCGTCTGAATGAAGTGCTCCAGCTCCGGCGCGCGAACCGCACTGGTCTTGAAGAGCAGCTGAAATCGGGTGCGGTAATCGTAACACCTGATGCTGTGCGCCCGCTCGCGGCCAGTGCGGCTATCGGTCGCGCCGTATAGGGCTAAAACAGGCATGTAACCGATCCGCATCAACAAAAAAGCCAGGCATTGTGAGCCTGGCTTTTCAGTGCAATTCGTTGCCGCAGATTCGACTCGACTGAGCGACTGCGGCCGCAGAATTTATTCTGCTTCAGTAACGTTGTCGCCTTCCGGGGTTTCCGGACGATCAAGCAGTTCGACCAGCGCCATCGGTGCATTGTCGCCGACGCGGAAACCGAACTTCAGGATACGCAGGTAGCCGCCGGGACGGTTCGCGAAACGCGGACCGAGCACGTCGAACAGCTTGCCCACCGAGTCACGGTCGCGCAGGCGGTTGAACGCCAGACGACGATTGGCCAACGACGGCTTCTTGCCGAGCGTGATCAGCGGCTCGACGACTTTACGGAGTTCCTTCGCCTTCGGCAGCGTCGTCTTGATGACTTCGTGCTCGATCAGCGAGTTGGACATGTTACGGAGCATTGCCAGACGGTGGCTGCTCGTGCGGTTCAGTTTCCGCAAACCATGACGGTGACGCATTTCAATTCCTTCGATTCAAAGTTTTGGTCCAGCTCTTCTATCGCTTCCTATGTTGCGGAAGCACGGGCCGGTAGTGAAAAAGGCAAGACGCGGATTTTAAAGGAAAATCCGCGTCTTTACCAGTCGCGGTACAGCGTACGATTTACTTGTCCAAACCAGCCGGCGGCCAGTTTTCCAGCTTCATACCGAGCGTCAGGCCGCGCGAAGCGAGCACTTCCTTGATCTCGTTCAGCGACTTGCGACCCAGGTTCGGCGTCTTCAGCAACTCGTTTTCCGTGCGCTGGATCAGATCGCCGATGTAGTAGATGTTCTCGGCCTTCAGGCAGTTCGCGGAACGAACCGTCAACTCGAGATCGTCCACCGGACGCAGCAGGATCGGATCGATCTGCGGTGCACGCGACGGTGCTTCAGCAGCGGCTTCCGTGCCTTCCAGCGCAGCGAACACCGACAGCTGATCGACGAGGATGCGCGCCGATTGACGGATCGCTTCTTCCGGCGAAATCACACCGTTGGTTTCGATGTTCATCACGAGCTTGTCGAGGTCGGTACGCTGTTCGACACGCGCGCTTTCCACGGCGTAGCTCACGCGGCGAACCGGCGAGAACGATGCATCCAGCACGATACGACCGATGATCTTGGCCGATTCTTCGCCATAGCGACGCACGTTGCCCGGCACATAACCACGGCCCTTTTCGACCTTGATCTGCACGTCGAGCTTGCCACCCTTCGACAGATGCGCGATGACGTGGTCAGGGTTGATGACTTCGCAATCGTGGGCGAGTTCGATATCGCCAGCGGTAACGAGGCCTTCGCCTTCCTTGCGCAGCGTGACCGTTACTTCGTCACGGTTGTGCAACTTGAATACGACACCCTTGAGGTTCAACAACAGGTTGACGACATCCTCTTGCACACCGTCGAGCGTCGAGTATTCATGCACGACGCCTGCGATCGTCACTTCGGTCGGCGCGTAGCCGATCATCGACGACAGCAGCACGCGCCGAAGCGCGTTACCCAAGGTATGGCCATAGCCGCGTTCAAACGGCTCCATGACCACTTTCGCGTGGCTCTCGCCGAGCGATTCGACAGCGATGATCTTGGGCTTCAACAAACTGGTTTGCATAGGTTTTCCTTTTCAATACCCTCGGCTCGTTACACCGATAAGGCTGACCGGTAACAACCTGAAAATAAACAGCCGAGCCGCCCCCTTGCTCAGCGCAATCAGGGCGCCCCGGCCGTCAATCCGATTACCGCGAATACAATTCGACGATCAGGCTTTCGTTGATATCGCCAGCGATGTCGCTGCGTTCCGGCTTTTGCTTGAACGTGCCTTCGAATTTCTTCGAATCGACGGAGACCCAGCTCGGCAGACCGCCTTGCTCGGCCAGCGACAGCGCTTCGAGAATCCGCGCTTGCTTCTTCGCCTGTTCGCGCACCGACACGACGTCGCCAGCCTTGATCTGCATCGACGGAATGTTGGAGACGACGCCATTCACCGTGATCGCCTTGTGGCCCACGAGCTGACGCGCTTCAGCGCGCGTCGAGCCGAAGCCCATGCGATACACGACGTTGTCGAGACGCGATTCGAGCAGTTGCAACAGGTTTTCACCGGTGTTGCCCTTGATACGGTCAGCGTCAGCGAAGTAACGGCGGAACTGGCGTTCGAGCACACCGTAGATGCGCTTCACTTTTTGCTTTTCGCGCAGCTGCGTGCCGTAGTCGGACGTACGCGCACCCGAGGTGCGGCCATGCTGGCCAGGCTTGCTGTCAAGCTTGCACTTGTCAGCGAGCGAACGACGGGCGCTCTTCAGGAAGAGGTCAGTGCCTTCACGGCGGGACAACTTGGCTTTAGGGCCGATATAGCGTGCCACTTTGCATTCCTTCTATGATTGATCACGTGAACTTGCATTCACGCTAGTCCGAACCCTTTGGGTCGAACGGTGGGCTTAGTTAATTCAATAACGCAAGTAGCCTGTCGACGCCCAAGGCGGCAACAGGCACAAGCAAACGCGGCGCCTTAGATACGGCGACGCTTCGGCGGACGGCAGCCGTTATGCGGAACCGGCGTCACGTCGGAGATCGTGGTGATCTTGATACCAAGACCATGCAGCGCGCGCACCGCGGACTCACGGCCAGGGCCAGGGCCCTTGATCCGCACTTCGAGGTTCTTCACGCCGTATTCCATCGCCACGCGGCCAGCCGATTCGGCTGCCACCTGAGCTGCAAACGGCGTCGACTTACGCGAGCCCTTGAAGCCCTGACCACCCGACGTTGCCCAGGCAAGCGCGTTGCCTTGACGATCGGTGATCGTGATGATGGTGTTGTTGAACGACGCGTGAACGTGAACCACGCCCTCGGCGACGTTCTTCTTGACCTTCTTGCGAACGCGTTGCGCCGCCGAGTTGTTCGAAGCCTTAGCCATTACGTTTTCCTGTAACTGTCAATTCCGCTTACTTCTTCAGCGACTGCGCTGCACGACGCGGACCCTTGCGTGTACGGGCGTTCGTACGCGTACGCTGACCACGCAGGGGCAGGCCCTTGCGATGGCGCACGCCACGGTAGCAGCCCAGATCCATCAGGCGCTTGATGTTCATCGTCGTTTCACGGCGCAGATCGCCTTCGACGATGAACTTGCCAATTTCTTCACGCAGCTTTTCGAGGTCTGCGTCGCTCAGGTCCTTGACCTTCTTCGAAAATGCCACACCAGACGCGACGCAAATGTCGCGTGAACGCGTGCGGCCAATACCGTAGATCGCCGTCAGGCCGATTTCGGTATGCTGGTGGTTCGGGATGTTAACCCCTGCGATACGAGCCATTGTTTTTCCTCAAACAAAAAGCGCAAGCAAAAGCGCGGCGTTCAGCCTTGACGCTGTTTGTGGCGCGGATCAGAACTGCAAATCACCCGCACAACGCCCTTGCGCTTGATGATCTTGCAATTGCGGCAAATGCGCTTAACCGATGCCATCACTTTCATGATATTACCCTTTTTTCAAATCACTTCGCCCGGAACACGATCCGCGCACGCGACAGATCGTAAGGCGTCAACTCAACCGTCACCTTGTCGCCGGGCAGGATGCGGATGTAGTGCATCCGCATCTTCCCGGATATGTGTCCCAATACGACATGGCCGTTTTCCAGCTTCACCCGAAAGGTAGCGTTGGGGAGGTTTTCGATGACCTCACCCTGCATCTGGATTACATCGTCTTTGGCCATGTGTCCTTTCAACGCATCGGGACGCCGCCGCCTTTGAAGTTTGCTTTCTTCAGCAGCGATTCATACTGTTGCGACATAACGTACGACTGCACCTGCGCCATGAAATCCATTGTGACGACGACAATGATCAGCAGCGACGTTCCACCAAAATAAAACGGCACGTTCCAGCGCAGCACCAGAAACTCGGGCAGCAGGCAAACAAACACGATGTAGATCGCACCCGCCAGCGTCAAACGCGTGAGAATGCGGTCGATATATCGCGCCGTCTGATCGCCCGGGCGAATGCCTGGGACGAAAGCGCCGCTCTTCTTCAGGTTGTCAGCTGTTTCCCTGCTGTTGAACACCAGTGCGGTGTAGAAAAAGCAGAAAAACACGATTGCCAACGCATACAGCAATACATACACCGGTTGCCCAGGCTTCAGCGCTTCGGCCACGTTATGCAGCGTGTCCGAGAACCAGCCTGTGCGCGACCCCGAACTAAACCAGTTCAGGATAGTTGCCGGGAACAGGATGATCGACGATGCGAAGATCGGCGGAATCACACCCGACATGTTCAGCTTCAGCGGCAAATGCGAAGACTGACCGCCGTAAATCTTGTTGCCGACCTGCCGCTTCGCGTAATTCACAAGAATCTTGCGCTGGCCGCGTTCGATAAACACCACCAGATACGTCACAGCAGCAATCAGCGCGACCACGATAATCGCCGACACGGGACCCATCGAGCCGGTTTGCACCAGCGAGACCAGCCCACCGATCGCGTTCGGGAAACCCGCCGCAATCCCGCCGAAGATGATGATCGAAATACCGTTACCAAGACCGCGTTCCGTGATCTGCTCGCCGAGCCACATCAGGAACATCGTGCCCGTCACGAGCGTCACGACCGTCGTCAACCGGAATACCATCCCCGGATCGATTACCAACGCCGGTTGATTCTCCAGCGCCACCGCAATACCAAAAGCCTGGAACGTCGCCAGCACAACCGTAAAGACCCGCGTGTACTGCGTGATCTTCCGCTGTCCCGACTGCCCTTCCTTCTTCAGCGCCTCGAGCTGCGGCGAAACGATCGCCAGCAACTGCATGATGATCGACGCCGAGATATACGGCATGATCCCCAGCGCAAAAATCGTAAACCTCGAAAGTGCGCCACCCGAGAACATGTTGAACATGCCAAGGATGCCACCCGACTGGCTTTGAAACAGCTTTGCCAGTTGGTCCGGGTCAATACCCGGCACCGGAATATGCGCGCCGATACGATAGACGATCAGTGCCAGCAGCAGAAACACTGCCCGCCGACGCAGATCGCCATACTTCGCCGCGCTTCGACCGGGTTTTGCGAGACTCGGGCTGTTAGCCAAGTAGCTTCTCCGATGCAAATGCTAGTGACGGCAACCGACTTGCTCGTTACTCGGCAAAAGAACCGCCTGCTGCTTCAATCGCAGCACGCGCGCCCTTCGTCGCACCCAAACCCTTC
The DNA here is from genome assembly GCF_030464945.1 of Paraburkholderia sp. CHISQ3. Taxonomy (NCBI): domain Bacteria; kingdom Pseudomonadati; phylum Pseudomonadota; class Betaproteobacteria; order Burkholderiales; family Burkholderiaceae; genus Paraburkholderia; species Paraburkholderia sp. CHISQ3. The sequence continues at coordinate 9,771 of NZ_JALPRG010000016.1, read as the reverse complement.
ACCACGATCTTGCGCTTCAGTTCGCCCGTAGCGATGATCTTGGCGCTGCGCGTCAGTTCGCCGACCAGGCCGGCTTGCTTCAGTGCGAGCAGATCGATTTCGTCGACCGGCAGCTTTTCCAGATCCGAGAGACGCACTTCACCGACGAATTCCTTCGTCAGCGAGGTGAAGCCGCGCTTCGGCAGACGACGTTGCAAAGGCATCTGACCGCCTTCGAAACCCACCTTGTGGAAGCCGCCCGAACGCGATTTCTGACCTTTATGGCCACGACCTGCGGTCTTACCGAGGCCGGAGCCGATGCCGCGGCCGACGCGACGCTTAGCGTGCTTCGAGCCTTCTGCCGGCTTCAGGGTATTCAATTCCATTATCAACTCCTTGAGTCCCGGTCAGCTGCTTAGCCGATGACCTTAACGAGGTACGAAACCTTGTTGATCATGCCGCGCACAGCAGGCGTGTCTTGCAACTCGCTAACCGAGTTGAGTCGGCGCAGGCCGAGACCACGGACCGTTGCACGGTGTGTTTCGCGGGTCCCAATCACGCTCTTGACGAGCTGAACCTTGACAGTTTTTTCAGACATGGTGTCCACCTTTAGCCGAGAATTTCTTCGACGGACTTGCCACGCTTCGCCGCGATATCACCCGGCGTCGACTGCTTGCGCAGGCCGTCGAGCGTTGCACGAACGAGGTTGTACGGGTTCGTCGAACCATGGCTCTTGGCCACAACATTCTGCACGCCCATCACGTCGAACACTGCGCGCATCGGGCCGCCGGCGATCACACCGGTACCGTCCTTCGCCGGAGCGAGGAGGACCATCGATGCGCCGTGCTTGCCGTGCACTTCGTGCTGCAACGTACCGTTCTTGAGCGGTACCTTGAACATGTTGCGACGAGCCTGTTCCATTGCCTTCTGGACGGCAACCGGCACTTCCTTCGCCTTGCCCTTGCCCATACCGACGCGACCATCGCCATCGCCAACCACGGTCAGTGCGGCGAAACCGAGAATCCGGCCGCCCTTCACCACCTTGGTCACGCGATTGACCGAGATCATCTTTTCACGAAGGCCGTCGTCGCGTTCGTCAGCCTGAACTTTCGCTTGCATCTTTGCCATGACGAATTCTTCCCTTAGAACTTGAGCCCGGCTTCGCGCGCAGCATCAGCCAGCGCCTTAACGCGGCCGTGATAGCGGAAACCCGAGCGGTCGAAGGCGACGGATTCGATGCCGGCAGCCTTAGCCTTTTCTGCAATGCGCTTGCCGATCAACGTGGCAGCGGCGACGTTGCCGCCCTTGCCGGTCTTTTCAGCCAGTTCCGCACGCACTTCGGCTTCGAGCGTCGACGCGCTGGCGAGCACCTTGGTGCCGCACGGCGAGAACACCTGTGCATAGATGTGCGTGTTCGTGCGATGCACGGCGAGACGCGCGACCTGCAGCTCAGCGATCTTGATACGCGTCTGACGAGCGCGGCGCAGGCGAGATTGAGTCTTATCCATGATTGCGCACCCTTACTTCTTCTTCGTTTCTTTAAGGATCACGACTTCGTCGGCGTAGCGCACACCCTTGCCCTTATAGGGCTCGGGCGGACGATAACCGCGAACTTCCGCAGCTACCTGGCCGACCTTCTGCTTGTCGATTCCCTTGATCACGATTTCGGTTTGCGTCGGGGTTTCAGCCTTGATGCCTTCCGGCATCTGGTGCACCACCGGGTGCGAGAAACCCAGCGACAGATTCAGCTTGTCGCCTTGCGCCTGTGCGCGGTAACCGACGCCAACCAGCGTCAGCTTGCGCTCGAAACCCTTCGTAACGCCGTGCACCATGTTCGCAACCAGTGCGCGCATCGTGCCCGACATCGCATTCGCTTCGCGGCTTTCGTCAACCGGCTCGAACTTCACGACGCCGCTGTCGATCGCCACCTTCACGAGGCTGTTGCCAGCTCGCGAAATCGTACCCAGTGGGCCCTTGACGATGATGTCGTCGCCGCTCAAGGCAACTTCTGCGCCTTGCAGCACGATCGGGCTTTTACCTACTCGAGACATGTTTCTCTCTCCTTTCGGCTTAAGCGACGTAGCAGATGACTTCGCCGCCCACGCCAGTAGCGCGAGCCTTGCGGTCAGTCATCACACCCTTGGGCGTCGAAACGATCGCCACACCCAGGCCATTCATGACCTGAGGGATGTCGTTACGGCCACGGTACACACGCAGACCAGGCTTCGAAACGCGTTCAAGGCGTTCGATAACCGGGCGGCCAGCGTAGTACTTCAACGCGATATTCAATTCAGACTTCGCACCTTCGGACTTCACTGCGAAATCATCGATATAGCCTTCGTCCTTCAGGACCTGCGCGATCGCAATCTTGACTTTCGACGAGGGCATTGTCACCGAAACCTTCTCAACCATCTGCGCATTGCGGATGCGAGTCAGCATATCGGCGATAGGATCACTCATGCTCATTTACGTATCTCCTATTACCAGCTCGCCTTGGTCAGGCCAGGGATCTCGCCACGGAACGCGATTTCACGAATCTTGTTACGAGCAAGGCCGAATTTACGGAACGTGCCACGCGGACGACCGGTAATGGCGCAACGATTGCGCTTACGGGTCGGGTTCGAATTACGCGGCAGTTGTTGCAGTTCCAGACGGGCCGCATAACGCTCTTCGTCCGTCTTGCTTTGGTCGTCGATGATCGCCTTCAGCGCGAGGCGCTTCGGTGCGAACTTCGCTGCAAGGCGGGCGCGCTTCTTTTCACGTTCGATCAGTGCCAGTTTAGCCACGGTAACCTCAGTTTCTGAACGGGAACTTGAAGCTGGCGAGCAGTGCCTTTGCTTCGTCGTCAGTCTTCGCAGTCGTCGTGATGCTGATATTCAGCCCACGCAGTGCGTCGATCTTGTCGTAGTCAATTTCGGGGAAAATGATCTGCTCTTTCACACCGATGTTGTAGTTGCCGCGACCGTCGAACGCACGACCCGACACGCCACGGAAGTCACGCACCCGGGGGAGCGCAACCGTCACGAAACGGTCCAGAAATTCGTACATTGCCTGGCCACGCAACGTGACCATCGCACCGATCGGATAGCCCTGACGGATCTTGAAGCCGGCAATTGCCTTGCGCGCCTTCGTGATCACCGGCTTCTGACCAGCGATCTTCGTCAGATCGCCCACAGCGTTTTCGATGATCTTCTTGTCAGCGACGGCTTCGCCAAGACCCATATTCAGGGTGATCTTGGTGATGCGCGGCACTTCCATCACGGACTTGTAACCGAACTTCTCGGTCAGGCCGGGAACAACCTTCTCTTTATAGAACTCTTGCAAACGTGCCATTTTTCACTCCGCAGCGTCAGGCGCTCAGCACTGCACCGGTCGATTTGAGGAAACGAACCTTCTTGTCTCCCTCGACCTTGATGCCGACACGCGACGGCTTGCCATTTCCGTCGACCAGCGCGACGTTCGAAATGTGCAACGGCATTGTCTTTGCTTCCACGCCGCCCGTCGTACCCTTCATCGGATTCGGCTTGACATGCTTCTTGACGATGTTGATGCCTTCGACAGTCAGGCGATCTTCATCAAGGGCGAGCACGACTCCGCGCTTGCCTTTGTCTTTGCCGGTGATGATGATGACCTCGTCACCCTTGCGAATCTTGTTCATCGCGACTCCTTACAGCACTTCCGGTGCCAACGAAACGATCTTCATAAACCGTTCGGTGCGCAACTCACGTGTAACCGGCCCGAAAATGCGGGTGCCGATCGGCTCAAGCTTGGCATTCAAAAGCACGGCGGCATTGCCGTCGAACTTGATCAGCGAGCCGTCCGGACGACGCACGCCCTTGGCGGTGCGAACCACCACGGCGTTATAAATTTCGCCTTTCTTGACGCGCCCGCGCGGCGTTGCCTCTTTGACGCTCACCTTGATGATGTCGCCGATGCTGGCATAACGACGCTTCGAGCCGCCGAGCACCTTGATGCACAGGACTTCACGTGCACCCGTGTTGTCGGCCACTTCAAGCCGAGTTTCGGTCTGGATCATGGTTTATCATTCCCAACTTAATCCGGACGCGCCACCATGGCACACCCGGTCAGTCTTGGTCCCGTCAGCCGACTGGCTGCTTGGGTAAGAACAGCAGCGACAGCAAACGAAACCCGCCATCGCAATCCGGTGAATCTTTCAGCCCGGACTGGCGCCCGAACTGCTTCCCCCACCAACTTCGCCCGCGACGGGGCTCCCACAAAGAGGGAAGACCGAGATTATAACAAATAATCTCGGTCTTGCAAGCGAAACTTACTGCGATTTCAGCTACTGCTACAACTGTGCAATCTTTAGATCACGCGAGCTGCTTCAACGAGGCGCGACACGGTCCAGGCCTTCGTCTTTGCGATCGGACGGGTTTCCTGGATTTCAACGAGGTCACCCTCGTTGTACGTGTTCGTCTCGTCGTGCGCGTGATACTTCTTCGAGCGCACAACGTACTTGCCGTACATCGGGTGCTTCACGCGGTGCTCGACCAGCACGGTAACCGTCTTGTCCATCTTGTTGCTGACGACCTTGCCGACCAGCGTCCGCTTAAGCGAGGTTTTTACGCTATCGTTCATTTCTGGTTCGCCTTCTCAGTCAGGACGGTCCGCACACGTGCGATGTCGCGACGAACCTTCTTCAGCTGGCTCGTGTTAGTGAGCTGCTGGGTCGCGAGTTGCATGCGCAGGCCGAATTGCGCCTTCAACAGGTCCGACAGCTCCTTGTTGAGCGCGGCCTGATCTTTCGGGTGAAGTTCGGAAGCCTTCATCGTTTACTCCTTAGGCGCCGAGCTGGCGCACGATAAACGCCGTCTTCAGCGGCAGCTTCGCTGCAGCCAGACGGAACGCTTCGCGTGCCAGTTCTTCGGTTACGCCGTCCATTTCGTACAGCATCTTGCCCGGTTGAATCTCTGCGACGTAGTACTCAGGGTTACCTTTACCGTTACCCATCCGTACTTCAGCCGGCTTTTGCGAGATCGGCTTGTCCGGGAAAATACGGATCCAGATCCGGCCACCGCGCTTGATGTGACGCGTCATGGCACGACGAGCAGCCTCAATCTGACGCGCCGTCAGGCGGCCACGACCGATCGACTTCAGACCGTACTCACCGAACGACACCGCGTTGCCGCGAGTAGCCACGCCGGTGTTACGACCTTTCTGCTCTTTGCGATACTTCCTGCGTTTCGGTTGCAGCATCGTTATTCTCCAGTCTTGCCGTCGCCGTCGGGTTTGCCACCCGGCGTCGCACGACGCGGCGCACCACGGCGCGCACCTGCCGGGGCTCCGCCTTCGCCATCACGGCGCGGACGACGATCGCCACCCGGGCGCGCATTGCGGCGCGGACGCTTTTCTTCAGCGACTTCTTCCACCACCGGTGCGTCGTTGCGGCCGAGCGTGTCGCCCTTGTAGACCCACACCTTGACGCCGATGATGCCGTACGTCGTCTTCGCTTCCGAAGTGGCGTAGTCGATGTCCGCACGCAGCGTATGAAGCGGTACGCGACCTTCGCGATACCATTCCGTACGGGCGATTTCGATCCCGTTCAGACGGCCCGCGCTCATGATCTTGATGCCCTGGGCACCGAGACGCATCGCGTTTTGCATGGCACGCTTCATCGCGCGACGGAACATGATCCGGCGCTCGAGCTGTTGCGTAATCGAATCGGCGATCAGTTGCGCATCAGTTTCCGGCTTGCGGATTTCTTCGATGTTCACGTGAACCGGAACACCCATGCGCTTCTGCAGCTCGGACTTCAGCAGTTCGATGTCCTCGCCCTTCTTGCCGATCACGACACCCGGACGCGAGCTGTAAATCGTGATGCGAGCGTTCTTTGCCGGACGCTCGATCACAACACGGCCCACCGAAGCGTTCTTCAGCTTCTTCTTCAGGTATTCACGAACACCGATGTCTTCCTGCAACATCGCCGCGAAATTGTTGTTGTTCGCGTACCAACGCGACGCCCAATTGCGGCTGACGGCCAAACGGAAGCCAGTCGGATGAATTTTCTGTCCCATCGTATGACCCCTTAATTCCCGACCGTCACAGTGATGTGACAGGATTGCTTCTCGATGCGATTGCCGCGGCCTTTAGCGCGCGCGGTGAACCGCTTGAGAGAGGCCGCCTTATCGATATAGATGCTCGTGATCTTGAGCTCGTCGATATCAGCGCCTTCGTTGTGCTCCGCATTCGCGATCGCCGACAGCACGACCTTTTTCACGATGCCAGCCGCTTTCTTCGGCGAGAACGTCAGAACGTTCAGCGCCTTGTCGACCGGCAAACCGCGGATCTGGTCAGCCACAAGGCGCGTTTTCTGCGCCGAGATGCGGGCACCGCGATGAATTGCTTTCACTTCCATCATGAGCCCCTTATTTCTTGGCCTTCTTGTCGGCTGCATGACCCTTGAACGTACGGGTCAATGCAAACTCGCCAAGCTTGTGGCCGACCATGTTTTCCGAGACGTACACCGGAACGTGTTGACGGCCGTTATGGACGGCGATCGTCAGACCGATGAAGTCCGGGAGGATCGTCGAACGACGTGACCAGGTCTTGATCGGTTTCTTGTCGCGCGTAGCTGCAGCCGCCTCTACCTTCTTCAGCAAATGGGCGTCGCAGAACGGACCTTTTTTTACAGAACGTGCCATTGTCTGCTCCTTAACGCTTGTGACGGCGCTGGACGATCATGCTCGTCGTGCGCTTGTTGCTGCGGGTACGGTAGCCCTTCGTCGGCGTGCCCCACGGGCTCACCGGATGGCGACCTGCTGCCGTCTTGCCTTCACCGCCACCGTGCGGGTGGTCGACCGGGTTCATGACAACGCCACGCACCGTCGGACGGATACCGCGCCAGCGATTTGCGCCGGCCTTACCGATTTGACGGAGGCTGTGTTCTTCGTTGCCCACTTCACCGATCGTTGCGCGGCACTCGACGTGCACGCGGCGGATTTCGCCGGAGCGCAGGCGAACCTGCGCGTACGTGCCTTCGCGAGCCAGCAGCATGGCCGACGTGCCAGCCGAACGTGCGATTTGCGCGCCCTTGCCCGGCAGCATTTCGATGCAGTGAATCGTCGTACCGACGGGGATGTTGCGGATCGGCAGCGTGTTGCCAGCCTTGATCGGCGCTTCCGAGCCGGACAGCAGTTGCTGGCCGACCGTCATACCCTTCGATGCGATGATGTAGCGACGTTCGCCGTCTGCGTACAGAACCAGTGCGATGTTCGCGCTGCGGTTCGGGTCGTATTCGAGACGCTCGACCTTTGCCGGAATGCCGTCCTTCGAACGCTTGAAGTCGACGATACGGTACTGTTGCTTATGACCACCGCCCTTATGGCGTGTGGTGATGTGGCCGTTGTTGTTACGGCCGGCGGTCACGCTCTGCGAATCGAGCAGCGGTGCGAACGGCTTGCCCTTATGCAGATCCTTGTTGACCACCTTGACCATCGCACGGCGGCCCGGCGAAGTCGGCTTAACTTTAACGATTGCCATGATTACTTGGCCTCCGCTTCAAAGTTGATTTCCTGGCCGGGCTTCAGGCAGACATACGCCTTCTTCACGTCCTTGCGCTTGCCCATGAAGCGGCCAAAGCGCTTGGCTTTACCCTTCTGGACCAGAACGTTGACGGAATTGACTTCCACCTTGAACAGCAGCTCGACAGCAGCCTTCACTTCCTGCTTCGTCGCATCCGGCGCGACTTCGAACACGACTTGCTCGTGCTTGTCGGCCACCAGCGTCGCTTTTTCGGAGATCACCGGCGCGAGCAGAACCTGCATCAAACGATGATCGTTTTTGCGAATCTCGCTCATGACAGCAACTCCTCGATCTGGGCGACCGCGGCTTTCGTGATCAGTACTTTCTTGAAGTAGATCAGCGACAGCGGGTCGGCATAACGCGGCTCGACAACCGCCACGTGGGCGAGGTTGCGCGACGCGAGGTACAGGTTTTCGTCAACCGTGTCGGTAATGACCAGCACGGAATCGAGACCCATTGCCTTGAATTTTTCGGCCAGCAGCTTGGTCTTCGGCGCTTCGAGCGTCAGCTCGTCAACCACCGAGATACGGCCTTCACGGGCCAGCTGCGAGAAGATCGAGCAGAGACCTGCGCGATGCATCTTCTTGTTGACCTTGTGCGAGAAGTTTTCTTCCGGCGAATTCGGGAAGATACGGCCACCGCCGCGCCACAACGGGCTCGACGACATACCGGCACGGGCGCGGCCCGTACCCTTCTGGCGCCACGGCTTCTTGGTCGTGTGCTTGACCTGCTCACGATCCTTCTGCGCGCGGTTGCCGCTACGGGCATTGGCCTGGTAGGCCACCACGACCTGGTGAATCAGGGCTTCGTTGTAGTCACGGCCGAACACGACGTCCGACGCGCTGACTGCTGCGCCTTCCTGACCATTGGCGTTCAGGAGCTTAAGTTCCATTATTTCGCTCCTTTCACGGCACGCGTCTTCACGGCCGGCGTCACGAAGACCTTGCCGCCCTTCGCACCCGGAACGGCACCGCGGACCAGCAACAGCTTGCGGTCGGTGTCGATACGAGCGATTTCGAGGTTTTGTACCGTAACGGTGTCGTCACCCATGTGACCGGTCATGCGCTTACCCGGGAACACACGGCCCGGATCCTGCGCCATACCGATCGAACCCGGCACGTTGTGCGAGCGCGAGTTACCGTGCGAGGCACGGCCAGATGCGAAGTTGTGACGCTTGATGGTACCGGCGTAGCCCTTACCGATCGACACGCCTTGCACGTCGACTTTCTGGCCCACTTCGAAGACATCGACGTCCACCACTGTGCCAGCCGACAACTCGGCTGCCTTAGCGGCATCGATCTGGAATTCCTTGAGGATTTCGCCTGCCTGAACACCGGCTTTGGCGAGATGACCTGCGAGCGGCTTCGTCACGCGTGAAGCACGGCGCGTACCGAACGCAACCTGAACAGCTGTGTAGCCGTCGGTTTCAACAGTCTTGATCTGCGTCACGCGGTTGTCGGACACGTCCAGCACGGTAACGGGAATCGAATCCCCTTCAGCCGTGAAGATACGGGTCATGCCAACCTTGCGACCTACGAGTCCAAGGCTCATCGTTTTCTCCATTCCCGACTGCGATTGGTCGGGGCTAATTTACAAAATGCCGGTGCTCGGACCCGTGTTTAACCGGGAAATCACACCGACTTTTTTGCGCAAATGCGCGAAAAGCCTTGCATTATAGCAGGCTTTTCGTTTTCCGCAAGCAATCAATGACTTAGCACTGCCCGATACCCCGGACAGTCTGTACAACCCTTATTGCAGCTTGATTTCGACGTCCACGCCAGCCGGCAGATCGAGCTTCATCAATGCGTCGACGGTCTTGTCCGTCGGATCGACGATGTCCATCAGGCGCTGGTGGGTACGAATTTCGAGCTGGTCACGCGACGTCTTGTTGACGTGCGGCGAGCGCAGAATGTCGAAGCGTTGAATACGCGTCGGCAGCGGCACCGGACCACGGACGATCGCGCCAGTGCGCTTGGCCGTATCGACGATTTCAGCAGCCGATTGATCGATCAGGCGATAGTCGAAAGCCTTCAGGCGAATACGGATTTTCTGGTTCGGCATGACAATTCCTTGAAAAGAGCGAGGCGGTCTTGCACCGCCGGATTAAAAAAGAACGTAGGACCGGGCACCCTCCGCGGAGGCGGGCACCCGGTCCCGGGCACCTTTACTGCAACTACAACAGCAAGCCCGCGATTTTACTCGAGGATCTTGGCAACGACACCAGCGCCGACGGTACGGCCACCTTCGCGG